>NZ_JARVSN010000016.1:0-16812 GCF_030209165.1 Pseudomonas sp. fls2-241-R2A-110
CATCGCCGATGGTAGTGTGGGGTTTCCCCATGTGAGAGTAGGTCATCGTCAAGATCAATTCCAAAACCCCTGTTTGCTAACGCAGACAGGGGTTTTGTCTTTCTGGCGTCCATAAAAACGCTGACCCCGCCTACCCTTTCCACACTCAGGAACTCTGCGAGCCAACACCTTGTGGCACCAGAACTGTCCTCGACCCCTTCAAATGCCAGCGGTTACGCCTGCGGTGTTCTAGCACGCCGTTCGGCGGGAATACTGGTCATTTGTTTCATACAGCTAAGTATTCCCGGTTCTGTGCCGAAAGACTGATGAGACATGCGCGCACCAAAGTAGAGCGGTCGAAAGGCGCCGTCTGCGCTGTTACATGGAATGTTGCACCTGGAACGCATCCCCACTTTTTGCATAGAAGTCCCATGAAATGAATCTCAAATTCAGCCATAAAATCCTTCTGGCCGCTTCTGGCGTCGTGGTGCTGGCGTTTGCGTTGTTCACTTTGTACAACGACTATCTGCAGCGAAACACGATCCGGCAGAACCTCGAATCGTCCGTCCAGCAAGCCGGCGACCTGACTGCCAGCAGCGTGCAGAACTGGATGAGTGGGCGTGTGCTGGTCTTGGAAAACCTCGCGCAAAACGTTGCTCATCAAGGCGCCAACGCCGACCTTCCGGGTCTGGTCGATCAACCGGCTTTCACTTCCAACTTCCAGTTCACCTACGTTGGCCAGGCCAATGGTGTATTCACTCAGCGCCCCGATGCGAAGATGCCGGACGGTTACGATCCGCGTCAGCGTCCTTGGTATAAACAAGCTGTAGCTGCCGACAAGACCATGTTGACTCCGCCCTATATGGCAGCTGTTGGCGGCCTGGTGGTCACCATCGCCATGCCGGTGAAGAAGAATGGAGAATTGCTCGGCGTGGTCGGTGGTGACCTGAGCCTGGAAACCCTGGTGAAGATCATCAATTCGGTGGACTTCGGTGGTATCGGTCATGCGTTCCTGGTCAGCGCCGACGGACAGGTCATCGTCAGCCCGGACAAAGACCAGGTGATGAAAAACCTGAAGGACATCTATTCGAACGCCGGTGTGCGCATCGAGAAGGGCAATCAGGAAGTCACTCTGAACAAGCAGGACCGAATCCTCTCGTTCACGCCGGTCAGCGGTTTGCCAAATGCCGAGTGGTACATCGGTCTGTCGATCGATAAGGACAAGGCCTACGCACCGCTGAGTCAATTCCGCACCTCCGCCTTGATCGCGATGTTTATCGCCGTCAGCGTTATTGCAGTGCTCCTGAGCCTGCTGATCAATGTGCTGATGCGTCCGTTGACTACCATGAGCCGCGCGATGCAGGACATCGCCCAGGGCGAGGGCGACTTGACCCGTCGTCTGTCCGTGGAAAGCAAAGATGAGTTCGGTGAATTGGGCAGTTCTTTCAATCAGTTCGTAGAGAGGATTCACGCCTCGATTTCCGAAGTGTCCTCGGCGACTCGTCAGGTTCATGACCTGTCCCAGCGTGTAATGGCATCGTCCAACGCCTCAATCGTCGGCTCCGATGAGCAAAGTGCCCGCACCAACAGCGTGGCCGCCGCAATTAATCAGTTAGGCGCCGCTACTCAGGAAATTGCCCGTAACGCCGCGGACGCTTCGCAGCACGCCAGCGGCGCAAGCGAGCAGGCCGATGACGGTCGTCAGGTGGTGGAAAAAACCATTCTGGCCATGACCGAGCTGTCGCAGAAAATCAGCCTGTCCTGCACCCAGATCGAAACCCTGAATGCCAGCACCGATAACATCGGGCACATTCTGGATGTGATCAAAGGCATCTCCCAGCAGACCAATTTGCTGGCACTCAACGCGGCCATCGAAGCAGCCCGAGCGGGTGAAGCCGGTCGCGGTTTTGCGGTGGTGGCGGACGAAGTGCGCAACCTGGCACATCGCACGCAGGAATCGGCGGAAGAGATCCACAAGATGATCACCTCGCTGCAGATCGGTTCCCGCGAAGCGGTGACGACCATGAATGCGAGCCAGGTCTCCAGCGAAGAGACTGTCGAGGTGGCGAATCAGGCCGGCCTGCGACTGGTGAGTGTTACCCAGCGCATAGGCGAAATCGACGGGATGAACCAGTCGGTAGCAGCCGCGACCGAAGAACAGACGGCAGTAGTGGAAACCCTCAACGTTGACGTTAATCAGATCAACCTGCTGAACCAGCAGAGCGTGGCGAACCTCAATGAAACATTGAAGGATTGCGATGCATTGTCGTTGCAGGCGAACCGGTTGAAGCAGTTGGTGGATAGCTTCAAGATCTAACAGTTCAGGCCCGCCGAGTTATCGTTCATCGCGGGCAAGCCCGCTCCTACAGGTTGATCGCGTTTCCTCAAATGAAATGCGGTCTAAATGTGGGAGCGGGATTGCCTGCGATGGCGGTAGTTCAATCACCGCCAAACGAAAGCCCTACGCAAATAGCTTCAACACATTATTCATCGCGTCATCGGCAAACCCCTGCACAAAATCCTTGAATCCCGGCAAAGCCTCGGCGCCGCCCTGCGCCGGTTCGGCAATGATCGTCCAGGTCGCCCGCGACTTGCCCGCACCCAGCGGTTCTACACTCATCGCCGCCCACAAATTGGCCACGCCCAACGTGTTGTAGATCGTGGTCCACGTCATGCTCAGCGCTTGGTCATCGCGCGAATTCAGCTGCTCGACCACCAGGTTGCCGTCCTTGAAAAATTTCTTGCGCAGCGACGACACGCCTTCTCCCGTCATCTCGATATGCGAGAGCGCCGGAATGAATTTGTCGAAGCCGGCAAAGTTACCGACCACCGCCCAGGCTTGTGCGGCATCCGTCGGTACCTCCACAGAAGATACGACGTGGCAGCCGTGAGGGTTTTTGATCAGGGTATCGGGTTGCAGAGTGCTCATGGTCTTGCTCCATTGGGTTTTAATGAATCAGATGAAGTTGATTTCTTTGAGGTAGTCGCAGCCACGGCGCAGCAACGCCGGGGATTTTTCCGGGTAATGCGCGCCCATCTGCCGAACGCCAGCCTGGGCGTTGTCGTGGCCGATCATCGAGATGTCGCCGATGTCTTCCTCGAAGCCGTTGAGGTAGAACCCGAGCACGCCGAACAGCGCGTTGTCGCTGTCGACCCGACCGAGTTGCTGCTGCCAGTCAGCGACACTAACCATGGCGAATTCCCGGCCGGCGTCACGGAATGACGCAACGTAGTCGTCCCAGCTCAGAGGCTCGGGGTTATGCAGGTTGAACACGGCTTTTTCGGGCTGATAGCGGCTGGCATGGAAGGCGATGAACCGGGCCAGAAAGTCCACCGGCATCAGGTCGAAATTCAGCGCGAACTCCGGCACCTGACCGAGTTGAATCGATCCCTTGAGCATCAGCATCAAGCGGTTTTTGTGCGGCTGACAAACGCCGGTGAGGCTGTTGAAACTGATGTTTCCCGGACGGTAAAGATTGACCCGCACCCCGCGCTCGCGCGCTCGTTCAAGGATTCGCTCACCGACCCATTTCGACAGGTTGTAGCCGTTCTTGATGTAGATCGGCGGGGTCTGTGCGGCGGGCAATTCCAAAACCCGACCATCGTCGGCAATCGTGCTCGAGGCCGACAGCGTGGAGACGAAGTTGAAGATCTTCTTGCTGCGCCCTTCACATAGGCGCAGGCACTCGAAAATCGGCTCAACGTTATCTCGCGCCAGCGACTCGTAATCGAGCACGTGATTGACGTTGGCGGCGTTGTGCACCAACGCGCCGAACTCCCGATCCAAACGCTCGTAAATGGCCGGTGCGAGCCCCAGTGACGGACGCGTAATGTCCGCCGCATGAACCTGTACCCGACTCAGGTCCAGATGCTCCAGACGGTTTTCGCGCAACGCATGAGCGAAACGTTCAGCTGCCGATTGCCCGTCGCCATCACGCACCAGACACGCCACTTCACTGACGCCCCACGCCAACAACGCCTCGACGATATGCACGCCGACAAAGCTGTTGGCACCCGTGACGATCACCTTGTGCACATCGCCCATGCGGCTGATTGGCAGCGGCTGAATATCCAGCTCACGGAAGGCATCTGCCAGCGCCTGCGCACTCAGCACTTCCTCGGTGCCTGAGCCACGGACCAGGGTTGCCAGTTTCGCAATGGTCGGTAATTCGATAAAGCGGTTGATCGAGATACTGCGACCGAATTCCTCACGCAATCGCAGCAGCATCCGCGACAACAGAATCGAGTGGCCTCCCAGATTGAAGAAGCTTTCGTCGGTCGAAATATCGCTGGGTGGCAGCTCCAGCAACTCGGCCCAAATCTCAAGCAAGAGTGCTTCATCGGCGCTGGCCGGGAGGCGTCGCACCGTGTTTTCGCAAACATTCACCGGCAGGGTCAGTAGCGCCTTACGATCGACCTTGCCATTGCTGGCGAACGGCATGCTGGTCAGTTCGGTCCAGGCGCCGGGCTGCATGTAGTCTGGCAAAAACTGCATCGCGTGAGCCCTCAAGGCTTCGCGAGCAGCGCCGGGTTGCTCCTCCTGTGGCTGCGCCAGGAACGCCAGAATGCGCCGCTGGCTGTCGATGACCACAGCCACTTGGCGGTACAACTGACTGTCGCGCAGGCAACGCTCGATCTCCTCCGGCTCGACCCGAAAGCCGCGAATCTTTACCTGGTTGTCCCGTCGTCCACACAGCTCGATGCCGTCAGGGGTCCACTTCGCCATGTCGCCGGTACGGTAGGCGCGCAGGGTCTGGCCGTGGGGCAGGGTCAGGTTCAGATAGCGCTCGGCGGTCTGCTGCGGGTTGTTCAGGTAACCCAGACAAACCCCCGGCCCGACGATGTACAACTCGCCGACAGTCTGCTCGGTCACGGGTTGCAAACCCTCATCCAGAATCAGCACCTGACTGTTGGCAATCGGTGCGCCAAGAGTGCGGTTGCTGTCGCCATTGCGCAGCTGTCGAGCCGTGATCAGCACCGTCGCTTCGGTCGGACCATAGAGGTTGTAGAGGTTGCCCTGGCGGGTGAGTTGCTCGATGACATAGGGCTCGCAGACATCGCCACCGGTCATCACATGATCCAGGACCTGCAGCTGCTCCAGCGGCAGAATGCTCAGCAGTGCCGGCGGCAGGAACGCATGGCTCAGCTGTTGATGACGGATCAGTTCAACCAGTTGCAAGGGATCGCGGCGCTGATCATCGCTGGGCACGATCAGTTCGGCGCCCTGAAGCAAGGTCGGGAAAATATCGATCAGCGACGAGTCGAAACTCAGCGATGAAAACTGCAGCGCCCGGCTTTGTTCAGTCAGTTGCACATAGTCGGCGTACCACGCGGTGAAGTGCGCGAGGTTGGCCTGGCTGAGCAACACGCCTTTGGGATGTCCGGTGGTGCCCGACGTATAAAGCGCCATGCACGGTGCATCGAGATCAGGTCGCTGGCGCATCAAGGATTGGCCGAGATCGACGTCATCAGCTTCGATTTGGCTGATGTCCAGCGCTGGCATTTCATCGGCCAGTGGATGTTGGCCGTCGTGCAGCAACAACACGGCCCCGGCGTTTGAAAGAATGTACTGCTGACGTTGCAGTGGATGGCTTGGCTCCAACGGCAAATACACCGCACCGCTGCCCAGAATCGCCAGAATCCCCGCATACAACGCTGTGCATTTGGGCAGGCAAATCCCGATGACCAACGGCCCTTGATGTTGAGTGAGCAACGGCAGCAATCGCTGCTGGATCGCGCGACTGTGGGCGTGCAATTGCCGATAGCTCAAGGACGTGCCGGCGATGTTCAGTGCAGGTCGTTCGGGTGACTCGATGAAGCGTTGCTCGAGGCGCTCGATCATCGGGATCCGGGCGAGTTGCAGCAGCCCGGGTTGAGCGGTGTTGTTGAATTGATGGACGAAGGCCAGGTGCTCTAGAAACAGCAGGTTTTCCACACTCTCGTAGTGAGCGGATGAGACCGGTTCGGCCTGCACAAAATACTCGGCGTCACGGGAGAACCGACTGACCAGCAGCGCGACATGATCCACCAGGTCCGCCACCGCTCTGAGGCGCAATGCCTGGCCGTTTCCCGACGGCTCATCGGCAATCGGCACACGAGTGAACAGCCTGCCTGCGTGCATGCACAGCAAGTCCATCGGCGCGAGCCCAGTGACGTCTGGCTTGTCGACGCCCATTTGCAGGGTGAGACGGGGCGCATCGCCCAAGACTGAAAACGCCTGGCTGGCATCGTCGATCAGCAAATCAAACGGCGGCGCCTCTTCGAACGCCTCACGCCGCACCAGCAAATGACCCTGTTGTTCAAGTTCCAGCGCCAGGTCGGTCAAGGCCTGGCTTTGCCCAATGAGCAGAATGTCGAGACGTCTCATGATGTTCTCCTCGTTAAACCAGGTAGTCGCTGAGGGCGTCTTGGACGCACGGCGAATCGAGCAGCGAACTGCTGCGGAAAAACCGCACGATGTTGGCGACCAGCGGGTGATGGCGATTGATCGGGAAGGCCAGCCCCGAGACTTCGCTCTTGAGTGCACGACGCGTGGCATCGCTGATCTGCAAGGAGTCGATCAGACGAAAATCGAAGGATTTCTGGATGTCGTTGGTCAGGTAATGCGCGATGAACACCGGCAGAATCTGCGCGATACGTTGGCGGTCGTCTTCGCTCGCGGTGTGCCAGTAGATGCGCACCATCCGCGACCAGAATCCGGAGTGGCGACCTTCGTCGAGCAAGTGGTCGGCCATCAGGCCTTTGATCGATTGCTTGACCGTGTCGTCCTTGGCGAACGCCGCGACATCGCCGGTCACGGTGTTCTCGGCGATGGCCACGCAAATCAGTTCAACGGCACTGCGCAGGTGCTCCGGTGCAAGGGCCACGGCCGCCGGTATGGCTCGGCTCAATTCGATTTCATCCGGCAGCTCGATCGGCGTGATGCCGGTCATGGCGACGGTCTGTTGCATGAAATCCATGGCCACGAGCGCGTGGTAATCCTCGTCTACCACCACGGTCATGGCGTCATAGCGACAGGCAAACGGGAACGTTACGGCGAAGCGGTTTTTGGCGATGCTACGCGCGGTCTTGTCGACGATCTCGGTCTCGAAAATCACCACGTCGTTGATGAATTTGTACAGCGTCTGCACCAGTGCGAAGTCGCGTTGTTCCGGGCATTCGCGCAGGAAGGTTTCGCTCAGCACCAGCGGTTGGCGACTCAAGGGATAGATCAACTTGTCATCGTTCTCCAGCACGCGCCGGGGACGGGTGCGGATGGTCGCGCGGCTCTCCCAGGCGTCGGCGAAGGATTGGTAGTCGGCGGCGTTCATGCGTTCACCTCGGCAACCGGTTCGCTCATGCTCTGGCGCAAGCCGTCCCATAGGGCGATGCGGCTTTCTACGGCGGCAATCGCGCTGGCGTAGACATCGGCTTCGCGTTGCGGATCACCATCGACCAGTCGTGCCAGCAGCTTTTCCGCGGCAGGGCCGTGGTCTTCGGAATCGACCTCGATGTGCCGTTCCAGGTAGTAACGGAAGGTCGGCGCTTGCTCGATGCCGATGCCCCAGTCATCCAGAATCCGTTGGAACATCTGCGGAATGACACTCTCGCGACCGTGCAGAAACGCGGCCGCCACGCTATGCCCAGGTGCATGCAGCGCGGTGTGCAAGGTGTGGCGCACGAACTGCGCAGCCGCCGGATCAACATCAACGCTTTGCAACGCCACGTCGTAACTCACACCTTCTTGTTGCAACGCCACAAACCGTTCGACCGCGACCGTGCTGGCACCGACTTCGCGCATTGCATCCAGGTACAACTCGAAATGGCTGTAATGACCTTGGGCCGGACGATCATCGGACTCTTCACCGAGCACAATCTCGTTGATCAGGCGCGCAGCCTGCGGGTCTCGCGGCGGCAACCAGGGCAGTTGAACGCAGGTCAATTCCTGTTGCAGACGTTTGGTCAGCGACATGAAATCCCACACTGCAAAGACATGGGTTTCCATGAAACGTTGAAGTACCGACAGTGAATGTATTTCAGCGAAAATCGGGTGCGCACTAAGTTCTGCTTTCTTTTGGTTTAGACGTTCTTTATGCGTTTTCATGAGCGAACCTATAGGTGATTTGAAATGCCGATATGGGCGCGTAGATCAATAAGTGAAAGTCGTTTAACGTTTTCTGTTGGCGAGCGAATGCCTCAAATTAATTGATGAGTTTGCGTTGAACGTAGAGCGCCAGGTAGCGGCTTTGAACCACCGTATTCAGAGGCGGCGGAGAAAAACTAATACAGGAATAAAGTTCCCGGCAAGTTATTTTTATATTATTTGAAAGTTATAGTTTCTTGCGCGCGATAAGCCCCGATAAAACATTTGTTAGTTGTTTTATTTGGGCGTAGTTGCTCCTTTCGACTAATAGCAATCAAAATTCAGGTAAAGAGTGAATGCCTCACTCGAAGCAACTTTCTAAAGGTGTCGTTTAGATGATGTAGGGGGGTGGAAGTTGGCTGGGATTAACGCCGGTTCTTCCTTTCCCGTGACAAGACTCCTTCCGTAGGTTCTTGGTGCGGGGACTGCTTCGCGGGATGCGGAGCGTCGCCCGTTCTTTATTTATTGGCAGCCCAAGAGTGAGCGTAAATCAAGGCAGCCGCTATCACCGGGTTGTCATAAACCGGTGCAATGAATGGGGCGGGGGGAAGTCGTTCGGCGAAAGGGCCTTGGCCACGGGAAGTGCGGTCGTTAAAGCGGTTCGGCAGGACGCCGGAGGATGTGTAAGAGGATTTGTCGCGGATTCATCAGGTTGAATGGCGGTCAATGAAACAAGGGCCGGGATGCCACCCGTTTCATTGACCGCTGCGATTAGCGGTTGGTTTTCCTGCTCTGCGCCTCGGGGCTGTTGAGGTAACGCGTGATGACCTCCACACCGCGATTGAGGTGATGTTCGAGCAGCTTTACCGCGCGGTCGATGTCACGATTTTCGACGGCCGATAACAGCGCTCGGTGATCTTCCTGGGACAGTTTGCCCAGGCCCATGGCTTCCAGGTTAAAGCGCAGGAAACGCTCTTCCTCGTTCAAACCGTCTTCGACCAGTCTCAACAGACGGCGGTTAGGCGCCTTGCTGTAAAGCGCCATGTGGAAGAGGCGATTGAGCCGACCGATTTCGGTGTAGTCATTTTCTGTCTCGAGGCTATCGATATAACGCGCAGCCTCTTCGAAATCCTTGGCGTCGAGTAAGGGAATCGACAACCGCAGGGCTTCGGATTCCAACAGAATCCGCAACGCATAAGTCTCGACGGCGTCACCCTGAACCAGCGGCGCGACGACGGCACCTTTATGCGCGATGACATTGAGCAACGATTGGGCTTCGAGTTGGCGCAAGGCTTCACGCACCGGCATGCGGCTGACGCCGAACAGGTCGGCCAGGTCTTGCTGGCGCAACGCAGTACCGCACGGAATGCGACCGTCGAGAATGGCCGAACGCAGGGTTTCTTCGATCACCGAGCGTGCCAGATGAGCGGGAATCGGCCCGTTGACCTTGATACTGCTGAGCGGGTTGGGCTTCTGTGTCACTACTACGCACCCTGTTTGACTGAAATATTTGGATCCAAATGGACACTAGTGACTGCTTGTCAGGTTGTCAAACGATCCGGGGATCGTAGCCTGCCACTTATTATGTCATTCGCCATTCAAAGTTTAGCGCGTCACCAGTGATTGCACCGTGCCATTGTCTTTTACCGGGCTAACCTTCACCATCAAACGAATTCCATCTGCCTGATCTGGATGCCTCGCATTGGCGGTACATTTCGCGATCCCTCGGACCTTGCGCTGGCTATGCTGCGCCTTGCTGCTGGCCGGCGTCATGCTGGGCGGTTTGCATGCCGACTGGGATTTTTCGCTGATCAGCCGTCGCGCGCAGGCATTGTACGGGCCCTTGGGCGAAGGTCAGCAGCGCATTGACGCCTGGCAGCATTTGCTGGCGACGCAAAAGCAGGTCAATGAGCTGGAGCAGCTCAACGTGGTCAACCAGTTCTTCAATAAACAGGTGCGTTACGTTGAGGACATCGATCTGTGGCACCAGGTCGACTATTGGGAAACTCCCATCGAAGCCTTGTGGAAAGGCGCCGGCGACTGCGAAGACTACGCCATTGCCAAGTATTTCAGCCTGCGCCATCTCGGTGTTTCCAGCGACAAGCTGCGCATCACCTACGTCAAGGCGTTGCGCTTGAACCGGGCGCACATGGTATTGACCTATTACTCGAGCCCCGAAGCCATGCCGCTGGTGCTCGACAGCTTGATTGACGCGATCAAGCCGGCCAACCAGCGAACCGATTTGCTGCCGGTCTACTCTTTCAATGCCGAAGGATTGTGGCTGCCGGGTGCCAAGGGCAACAAAAAGGTCGGTGATACGAAACGCCTGTCTCGTTGGCAGGACGTACTGAAGAAAATGCAGGCCGAAGGTTTCCCGGTCGAGACGACTAACTAGGAGCATGCGCTCAGATGTCTTTGTTCAAACAGCTGTTGATCGCTATCTGTCTATTCCTGGTGGTCGCCTTCACCGGTAGCTTCATGGTCAGCCTCGAAAGCTCGCGTACCCAATACGTCAACCAGTTGCGCTCCCACGCCCAGGATGCTGCGACGGCGTTGGCGTTGTCCCTGACGCCGAACATCGATGACCCGGCGATGGTCGAGTTGTTGGTCAGTTCGATCTTCGACAGCGGCTATTACGCGAGCATCCGTGTGGTCGATTTGTCCAACGACAAAACCATCGTCGAGCGCAGTGGCATTCCGGCGGTCAACAATGTGCCGGACTGGTTCGTCAAAATGATCGGCCTGGAGGCGGCCGGTGGCGATGCGATTGTCAGCCGTGGCTGGGAACAGGCGGCGCGGGTCGAGGTGGTCAGCCACCCGATGTTCGCGTTGGCCAAACTGTGGCAGAGCGCGTTGGGCAGCCTCGGCTGGTTGCTGATGTGCGGTGCTGTGAGCGCGGTATTGGGTGCGTTGCTGCTGCGTCGACAACTCAAGCCGCTGGATTACATGGTCAAGCAATCCCACGCCATCGCCCGCCGCGAATTCCTCAGTCTGCCGGAGCTGCCACGCACGCCTGAGTTGCGACGTGTGGTGCAAGCCATGAATCAGATGGTCGAAAAGCTCAAGGCGCTGTTCCAGGAACAGGCCGAACGCAGTGAAAAATTGCGTGTCGAGTCCTATCAGGACAACCTCACGGGCCTGGCCAACCGGCGTTATTTCGAGATGCAGTTGAATGCCCGGGTCAGTAACACGGAGCAGGCAAGTTCCGGTTATCTGCTGCTGTTGCGGGTCAAGGACCTGGCTGGTTTGAACCAGCGGCTGGGTGGTCAGCGCACCGATCAATTGTTGCAAGCGGTGGGCGAGCAGCTGTCCCGCGAGTGCGCCAAGTACCCTGAAACGCAGAACCTTGTCACGCGAATCCGTGGTGGCGAATTTGCCGTGCTGGCGCCAGGTCTGGTGCGCGAAGAAGCCCTGCAACTGGCGCAGAACCTCGACAGCGCCTTGGCGAGCCTGCATGCGACGGGCGCCACCGACGTGGCTTCGGTGGCCTCGATCGGGCTCGCCCCGTTTGTTCATGGCGACTCGCCTCAAGCCGTGTTGAGCCTGGGAGATCAAGCATTGGCCCAAGCCGAAGGGCAAGGTGAGCAGAGCTGGGCGTGTCTTGATCACAGTGCTTCGGCCAGTGTCGGTGATGACCATCACGCCTGGCACACTTTGCTGGATCAGGCGTTGAATCATCACCGTTTCCAATTGTATTTCCAACCAGTGGTGGCCAGCCAGGACACGCAACTGGTGCTGCATTACAAGGTGTTGTCGCGGTTGATCGACGCCGAGGGCCAGACCATTCCCGCTGGACGCTTCCTGCCGTGGCTGGAGCGTTTTGGCTGGACTGCGCGGCTGGATCGGCTGATGTTGGAGCTGGTGCTTGAGCAAATGGCCGAGCATGAACAGTCGCTGGCGCTGAACTTGTCTTCGGCGACGTTGGCCGACCCGCAGGCGTTGAGCAAAATCTTCGAGATTTTACGTATTCACTCCGATCTTGGTCCGCGACTGACCCTGGAAATCGGCGAGGAGCAACTGCCAGAGCAAGCGATGCTGGAAGATCTGACGCGGCGTCTGCGTGAACTTGGGTTCTCATTGAGCCTGCAACGTTTTGGCGGGCGCTTCAGCATGATTGGCAACCTGGCGCGGCTGGGCCTGGCGTACTTGAAGATCGATGGCAGTTACATCCGCGCAATTGATCAGGAGAGTGACAAGCGCTTGTTCATCGAAGCGATTCAGCGCGCGGCGCACAGCATTGATCTGCCATTGATTGCCGAACGGGTAGAGACCGAAGGGGAGTTGTTGGTGATTCGGGAAATGGGGCTGTATGGGGTTCAGGGGCAGTTGTTTGGTGAGCCGAAGCCTTGGCAGTAAATTTTTATAGCTAGGTGGTGAGTTAGTACGTCATCGCGGGCAAGCCCGCTCCCACAGTGGATCTGTGTTGGCCACTAAATTCGGACCAACCCAAAATCCAGTGGGAGCGGGCTTGCCCGCGATGGCGTCAGTGCAGTCACCAATGAGCCTGGGATCTCAGATAAGCCCCGTCTCTTCATCATCAATCAAATGACTCAACCCACCCAACGCCTCACGGGCCTGGGTCCGGTCCATCAGCTTGGCCTGCGCGGCGGCCGGCAGGTCGGTGACGCGGATCACGCCTTTGCTGGTCAGCACCTGGATCAAGTCGTCGAGTACCCGGATCATCTCCAGGTCGCTCTGTTTTAGTTGTTTGAGGCTGGTTTCCATCACCTCGTTGGCGTACCAGGCCTGAATCTCGTGATTATCAGCCGGCAGCGTTTCCGTGGCCTCGGCGTAGGCCGCGGCTTCCACGCGCACTAACTGACCCTGCGCATCGCGTTGCACGTAGAACATTGAGCATCCCTCAGAAATGGACCAGCGTCATGCTGTCAGCAGCATAGGCCAACTGGAACACGAGTATGCGGTGCGGCGACGAAATCGTCACCGGGGGGAAAGGCGCAAACGTGACGGCCGCCCCATAAGGGCGGCCGTTTTTCGTTGGATCAGCTGTTGTTGTGGTCGACTTTGATGGTCGGGTCACTGCCGGCAATCAGCGAGTGAATATTGGCACTGGACCAGTTGTTGCCTTCCAGTTTGATCGTCACATCCGGCGTCGCGGCTGCCGCATCGCCCGAGTTGAATTTGCCGCCGGAACTGACTTGCAACGACGAAACGCCATCCACCGTGGTGATCTTCAGGAAGTTGTCGATGGTGCTGCCGGTTTCGCCTTGCAGCAAGTCGCGCAGGTCGATGCGGTCACCTTCGCTGGCCTTGAAGTCCTTGATCACATCGTTCCCGGTGTCGCCAGCCTTCCAGACGAAGGTGTCGGCACCCGAACCGCCAATCAGGATGTCGTTGCCCTGACCACCCATCAGCGAATCGTTACCCGAGCCACCGAGCAAAATGTCATTGCCCTTGCCGCCGTCGAGCACGTCGTTCCCGCCCGAGCCGAAGAGGATGTCATTGCCCGCACCGCCCAACAGCGTGTCGTTGCCGTCATGGGCACCCGACACATCGAACGCGGTGTAGTGCTCGGTGATGAACTGGTGCACGTTGCTGGTGGTGACTTTGCTGACGTCGACACCGGTCTGCTGCGCTACGAACGCTTGCATCGCCTGGTAACCCTCGCCGGCAACGCCGTTGAAGCTCACCAGGTCGCCGAACAGGATGTCGTTGCCGTCGCCACCGCTGACGGTGTCGTTGCCCGGCATCGTCGCTTCGGTGTGACCGACGATCGAGTTGGCCAAGTCTTTGGGATCGATGTTGGTTTGCGGCGTCTTGTCTGTGTCGTACGGTTTCAGGTCGGAGAGGGTGACGTCCTTGTTCAGGCCGATGGCCTCGACATTCGAAAGGTTGCCTAGCAGCGCGAAGCTGCTATTGGCATTGTCGGTGGTGTTCGAGCTGGAGCTGTTGCCGCTGCCCGCCAGGCTGGACAGCTCGTAGGTGCCGTCACCTTGTGCGTGAACGGTGCCCAGGTTGCTGGAGCTCCAGCCCCACCACGAATTGTAGGTTTGCAGCGTCACTGTGCCTGAACTGTTGATGTTCAGAATGTGCGTGCTGTCGATGGTCGTGGAGAACGTATCGCCCGGCTTGTAGTTGCTGGTTTTCACCACGTCATCGAGCTTCACGTTGCCGAACAGCGTCGGGTTGGTCTGCTCGCCGTTCTGGTAATAGGTCGGCTGGCCGTCGGTGATGAAGTAGGTCAGGTTCTTCGCCCCGGTGTTGGCCACCGCGTCGGCACTCTGGAACCAGTTGGCCGTGGTCTTGAACACGTCCTCGTAGTTGGTACCGCCGCCGGAGGACATCGAGTCCAGCACCGACTTGAGCAGGGTCAGTGCATTCGGATCGTTCAGGTTGACCGCCACCGATTTGTTGACCTGGGTATCGAAGTCCACCAGGAAGATGTTCACCGTGCCCGAGTTGCCGCCCATGCTTTGCTTGAGCGTGTTGAACACTGAGGTCAGCGAGTCCTTGGCGGCGCTGATCGACGACGAACTCATGCTGCCCGAACTGTCGACCATGAACGCGATGTTGTAGTTGGTGCCCGGCACCACGGTCAGGCCGCCGATGTCGGCGACGATGATGTCGTTGCCGTCAGTGCCGGTGACAGTGTCGTTCGCGGCAGTGGCGGTGATCGCGTTGTAGACCGCCGGGTAGACGGTGACCGGGATCGTCGCCGTGCTCAGCGCCGAACCGCCCAGGACCTCGGTGGAGGTCGAGGTCACCGTCAGGTTGAACTGGCCGTTGTAGTACGACGGCGGTGTCACGGTCAGGGTGCCCAGGTTCCAGCCGGTGACGTTGGCTTCGCCGGAGGTCGCAGTAGCGGTGAACGTGTGGCCCGCGCTATCGGTGAGGACCGAGCCCGCCGGGATGCCGCTGATCTTCACGCTCAGGCTTTCGGAGCCGTCGGTGTCAGTCAGGGCCGTCTTGATCGCGGTCAGGTGAACGCTGGTGCCTTCGGCGCCAGTATTGAGTTTGTAGCCGTCGTAGTAACCCTCACCGTTGGTACCGTGCAGGTCGGAGACGGTGACGCCGGAAGCGGCCAGATCCGCCACGCCGGTGTACAGCGGCACGCCGGCACTGCTCAGGTCGATTGCCGCACCGCCGTTGACCGACAGGTTAACGTCATAGTTACCCGGGCCGCTCTGGTTGTGGTGGTAGATATCCAGCGTGTAGTAACCGCTGGTGGTCGGGGTGAACGAGCCGTTCAGGTTGCCGCCCGCGCCCCACGTGATGGCCGCTACGTTCTTGCCGCCGATGGTCACCAGCAGGCTGTCATCGCCGGTGCCGGTAAAGGTGTAAGTCTTGCCGGCTTCGAGGTAGATCAGGCCGGAGGTTTTCGACGCCGTGCCTGCCGCGACGCTGCCGTCGGACTGCACGTTGGTCACCGTGCCACTGGAGTTCGGTGTGCCCGCGCCATCAATGACACTTTTCAGCGTGCCCGAAGACGCGCCGCTGCCATCGGTACCGAGGCCCGACAGGCCGGTCCAGACTTCTTTGATCAACCCGGTGGATTTGACGCTGTTGTCCGCAACGCTCAGGGAGGGTGCGTCGGCCACAGGGGTGATGTCGATTTTGATCGTGCCGGTGTCGCCCAGCGCCGAGCCGTCGGTTGGCTGGAACTTGATCTGCGCGTAGTCCGCCAGATTGTTGCCCATGCCCGTGCCGCCATAACCATTGGCACCGGATTCGTTGGCATCCGGCAGGAAGCGTACTTTACCCGCGTCGATGTCCGCCTTGGTCAGGGTCTGGTTGTTAGTGACATCAGCCCAGGTCGAACCGTTCAGGTACTGCAACTTGCCTTCGCCCGGCAGGCCGGTGATTTTCACGCCGAGGCTGGCAGCTGGACTGTCGACGTCGCTGACGCCGAAAGTCGACCAACTGAGGATCAGTGGAGTGTCTTCGGTCCCGGTGACGTTGACCGGTGCGGCGGTCGGCGCATCGTTCACCGCCACCACGTTGACGGTGGTGGTCGCGGTGTTGGAGTAGTTGCTGCCATCGGTCACCGTCACGGTGATGATCCGCGGCACGGTGCTCGGGTCTTCACTGCTGTTGGTGAAGCTGATGTTTTTGATCTGCTGCATGTAGTCGGCCAGCGTCGCGTTGCCGGACAACGTCAGCGTGACGGTGCCGTCCTTGCTGTTGGCATTGATGGTGATGCCGTTGACGCTGTTGCCCAGGTTCAGCGCATCACCCGGCTGACGGTTGGTCAGCACGATGGTCGCGCCGGTCAGCATGGTGCTGTCCGGGTCGGTGATTTTCAGGTCGGTGTCGCCAATTGACACACCCTGGCCGGTGGTGCCTTCGGTGAAGGTCACGTTGTAATTGGCTCCGGTGGCTCCACTGGAATTGTTGGCATCAAGGTCGAGCACCGGCGGCGCATCGTTGTCGACGATTGCAGTGCTGATGCTGCCATTGGTCGCGCTGATCGCCAGGTTCTCGAAGTTGCCTCCGGTGGCCGAGTCGATCTTGACCACGAAGTTTTCGGTGCTTTCAGTGATCCTGTCGTCCAGCGTCGCGACGTTGAAATTCGCCGTGCTGGCGCCGGCCGGAATTTTCACGGTGTACACACCGGTGAAGTCCGAACCGTCGGCCGCGGTGCCGCTGTAGGTGATCTTCAGGGTGACTTCGGTCTGCGCCGGGTGGGTCAGGCTGACGGTGTAGCTGGCGGTCTGGCCTTCAGTCACTGAGGTGCTGCCGGTGATGCTTACTTCGGTTTTGTCGAGGGTGTCGGTGACGTTGGTCACCGCCGCAGCCGGGTCTTTCACCAGGTT
>NZ_JARVSN010000015.1:0-16647 GCF_030209165.1 Pseudomonas sp. fls2-241-R2A-110
TTGGTTACTTGGCGCTCTTCCAAGTGACCCGCCGTCAGGGCGGAACCAATAGTGGTCATGACCGCAGAAACGGATATGCCCCCAACCCCAACACGTTCTTAAGTGAACAGCATTACCCGCTTATCGGGGCTTTGATCCCGGCCTCATTCTGACTTCTGACGTTGAGCCGACCGCGCTCTGTAGGCTGGAAGCGCTGCCGCGAACGCTAGTGCTTCTTCTCGGCTGGCAAATGCACCAAGACGGTCTCCTTTGGTGCATACCCTCCAGGGGCCGTTATTTACGCTGAGTACGTCATAACCATTCATGTGCATTTTATTCAGCATCGGAACGCTCATAGTCACCTCCTTTTAGGCAGTGATACGCCGCCATTGACGGGATTACCTTACACCCGCCCTACGCTCGAGTGCCGACCAGACGTCGCGCCACCGTTTTGTCATTGCGTTGCACTTTTTACCTCCACCAGGGCTCCAACCCTTGAAACACGGGCTCGGGCCTGAATATTGCATTTTTATGACTGTTTTATGACAAGCGGCGGTTTAGTAACAAATGAAAGTACGCGCAACCGTTATTTGCGAGCAGGACCGGCATGTACTCCTGGTGCGTAAGCCCAGGTGTCGCTGGACGCTGCCCGGCGGAAAGGTCGAGCGCGGCGAAACCATTGTCGACGCCGCCACCCGAGAACTTCAGGAAGAAACCGGATTAGGTGTCGACAGCATGCTGTATGTGATGGAGCTGCAAACAGCCAGCACTCGACACCATGTGTATGAGGCGTCCGTCCTCAACCTGGACGAAGCGCGGCCGCAAAACGAAATTATCGATTGCATGTGGTATCCGCTGGACGCGGTGCAGAACCTGAACACAAGCGACGCCATACTCAAAATCGTCAAGGCGTTTCAGCGTCGCTTGTAGTGTTGCCCAGGCCTAGGCTTGGGCCAACGCCGTGGCGGCCTTGTCGATGAACGCGGCAATCTCGGCCGGCATCGAGGCAAGGGATGCATGACTGGCATTCAGGGTCAGGATCTCCCGGGCATTCAGCCGCCCTGCCATCCATTGCTGGTTTTGCGGGGCGATCATCCGGTCATCGCTGGAGACCTGATACCACGACGGTTTGGCCTTCCACGCCACCGTGTTGATGGTGTCGCCGAACGTGCTGGCCAGCGGCGCTTTCTGGGTCAGGCCCATGACCAATCCTTCGGTTGCAGGCAAATCCTGACAGAAACTTTCGTGGTAGAGCTCGGGCTTGACCCACAAGTACCCGTCGCTGTCGGGCGCCAGGTTGGCCGCCGCCACGGGTGGATGCTGCTGGGTAATACTGCCGGGGCTTTCACCGGCGTCCGGGGCGAATGCCGCGATGTACACCAGGCCCACGACGTTCGGTTGATCGCCCGCCTCGGTAATCACTGCGCCGCCGTAGGAGTGCCCCACCAGCAACACGGGCCCCGGCACTTGAGCGACCATCTTGCGGGTGCGCTCCGCGTCGTCGGCCAGGGAGGTCAGCGGCATCTCCACCGCCCGAATCTTCGTGTAACCCTTACGCAACAGATCGGCGATGACCTTATTCCAATGGGCGGCACCGCCCCAGAAACCATGAACCAGCACGACCGTGGGTTTTTCGCTCATCACGGGACTCCTGTTTGTGCGTTGTATTGGTGAGTCGCATCAGCCTTGGTCGCCGCCGCCCACTGGCATGATCATGCCGGTGATGTACGAGGCTTCGTCGCTGGCCAGAAACAGAATAGCGCTTGCCTGCTCATCCAGCGTGCCATAGCGCTTCATCAAACTGCTGTCGAGCGTCTGGTCGACAATCTGCTGATACCACACCTGTTCCTCGGCGCTCTGTTGCGCGCTGTTGCGCGGAATCACCCGTGGTGGTGCTTCGGTGCCGCCCGGTGCCGTCGCGTTGACCCGCACGCCACGACCGGCGGTTTCGAACGCCAGGCAAGCGGTCAGCGCATTCACCCCGCCCTTCGCCGCGCCGTACGGCACGCGATTGATGCTGCGAGTGGCTATGGACGACACGTTGACGATGGCGCCGCTGCCTTGTTCAAGCATGAACGGCAGCGCGGCGTGACAGCACCATAACGTCGGGAACAGCGAGCGGCGCACTTCAGCTTCAATCTGCTGTGCTTCGTAGTGCTCGAACGGCTTGGCCCAAATCGTCCCGCCGACATTGTTGACCAGCACGTCGAGACGTCCAAAGCGCTCGACGGCAGTGCGCATCACGCGGCTGCATTCCTCGTATTGTTCGAGATCGGCTGTCAGCGCGAGCACCTGGCAGGTCTGCCCCAGTTGTTGCTGCACCTCGAACACCAGATCCGAGCGGTCCACCAGAATCAGTCGCGCACCTTCGGCGGCCATGCGCTCGGCCACGCGCCGGCCAATGCCTTGCGCAGCGCCGGTGATCAGCGCGATTTTTTCGTGAAATCTGTTCATGTCTACCTCATGGAAAAACACTGACCTGCGGGAGCGGCGCTGTCCCTGCAATGCCTGACTCAAGCCGCGCTGGCGGCGAATTTCTCGTAGTAGAAGTTCGCTGGCGCGACGCCTTGCTCGCGAATGAACTGACTGACCGCCTCGACCATCGGCGGTGGACCGCACAGGTAGACGTCGACGTCGCCATCGTTCAAATGCCGTGGCTCGATGTGCTGGGTGACGTAGCCCTTGAGCGGGTGCTGGCTGTCGGGGTTGGCAACACAGGCACTGAAGCTGAAATTGGGGATTCGCGCGGCAAAGGCTTCGAGTCGGTCGAGTTCCACCAGGTCGAAATCGTTGGTCACGCCGTAGATCAGATGCAGCGGGTACTCACTGCCCTGCTCGGCAATTTTCTCCAGCATGGCGGTGAACGGAGCCAGACCGGTGCCGCCTGCCAACAGCAACAACGGCCGGCGGATATCGCGCAGATAGAAACTGCCCAACGGTCCGGCCAGACGCATGCTGTCCCCCGCCTTGGCCATGCCGGTGAGGAAGCTGCTCATCAAGCCGCCGGGCACGTTGCGGATCAGGAAACTGACCTCGCCGTCGCGCTGCAACGAGCTGAACGAATACGCGCGGGTCTGCTCGCTGCCCGGGATACCAAGGTTGACGTATTGCCCGGGCAGGAACGCCAGTTTGCTCAAGGCTTCGCCCTTGATCGACAGCGCGATGGTGCTGTCAGACAGCTGCCGCACGGCGCTGATCGTGGCGTCGTAACTGGCCTGCTGGGTCCGGCACACCTGCGATGATGTCGGCACGCGCACCACGCAATCGCTCTGGGCGCGCATCTGGCAGGTCAGGACAAAACCTTGTGCGGCTTCTTCGGCGCTGAGCGCGTCTTCGATGTATTCCTCGCCCAAGTCATAACGACCGGCTTCGGCGAAGCATTTGCACGTGCCGCAGGCGCCGTCGCGGCAATCCAGCGGAATGTTGATGCCCTGGCGATACGCGGCATCGGCCACGGTTTCGCCGACATTGGCGTCGATGAACCGGGTGACGCCGTCTTCGAAATTGAATGCGATGGAATGAGTCATGACGGTCGCCTCACAGGTGGTAGACATCGATGACCTGGCGAACGTAATCGTTCTTCAGGATCACTTTCTTGGCCTTGATCAGCGGGTTTTCACCGCGCACATCGAGGGTGTAGAAACTGCTGCCGAAATAGCTGTCGACGGTCTTGTAGCGAAAGCTCAGGGTGTGCCAGTTGAAGCGCACCTTGCACAGTCCGTCGGCCTGTTCGAGCAGCTCGATGTTGCTCAGGTTGTGCGAGGTCCGGGTGTCCGGAATGCTCGCGCTGGAGCGCTCGGTCTTGATGCGGAAGATGCGGTCTTCCAGGCCGGTGCGATTGCCGTACCAGATCAGCGAAATCTCGCGCTGCGGGTCTTCGGTCAACTCGTCGTTATCGTCCCAGGACGGCATCCAGAACGAGGCATCGACGGCGTACATTTCCAGCCAGTCGTCCCACTGCTTGTCGTCGAGGTAGCGCGCTTCGCGGTAGAGAAAATCGCGCACGGCGTCATAGGTGATGGTCATTGCACGGCCTCCACAGCGATCAATTCGGACTGTTCAGCAGCCAGGGCCTTGAGCATGGTTTGCTGCCAATACTTGTGTTGCAGCACGAACAGGCCTTCGTCTTCGGTGCGCACGCCGCTGAGCAGCGGATGCAAGTCGATCTCTTTGGCCGCCTCATCGGCGCCCTCGACCCAGTGCTCGGCGCCACGGGACATGTCGTTCCAGGTGGTGACGCTGCCCTGATAACTGGTCTGGCAGGAGCGAAACTCTTCCAGATCGTCCGGGGTGGCCATGCCGCTGACGTTGAAGAAATCCTCGTACTGACGAATCCGGCTCGAACGTGCGTGGTCGCTTTCACCTTTGGGGGCGATGCAGTAAATGGTGATTTCCGTGCGGTTGACCGAGATCGGCCGGGCGATGCGGATCTGCGAGCTGAACTGGTCCATCAGGTACACGTTGGGGTACAGGCACAGGTTGCGCGAGTTCTCGATCATCCAGTCGGCACGGGCCTTGCCGAAGTCACGGGCCAGCTCGTCGCGGCGCTCGTACAGTGGACGGTCCTCGGGGTTGGACCAGCGGGTCCAGAGCAGCATGTGACCCTTGTCGAAGGAGTAGAAACCACCTCCCTGCTTGGCCCAGGTGCCAGCGCTCATGGTCGGATTGGCGTCACCGGCCTCGCGCTGTTTGCGCTGGTTCTGGGTGGCGGCGTAGTTCCAGTGCACGGAGCTGACGTGATAACCGTCGGCGCCGTTTTCAGCGGTGAGCTTCCAGTTGCCTTCGTAGATGTAGGTGGAAGATCCGCGCAGCACTTCCAGGCCGTCGGTGGACTGGTCGACAATCATGTCGATGATCTTGGCCGACTCGCCCAAGTGTTCAACCAGCGGCACCACGTCGGCCTTGAGGCTGCCAAAGAGGAAGCCACGATAGGATTCAAAACGCGCGACTTTGGTCAGGTCGTGGGAGCCTTCGCAGTTGAAACTCGCCGGGTAGCCCGCCGCTGCCGGGTCTTTGACCTTGAGCAGCTTGCCGGAGTTGTTGAAGGTCCAACCGTGGAACGGGCAGGTGTAGGAGCTTTTGTTGCCGGTCTTGTGCCGGCACAGCGTCGCACCGCGATGGCTGCAGGCATTGATGAACGCGTTGAGCACGCCGTCCTTGTTGCGGGCAATGAAGACCGACTGGCGCCCCATGGTGGTGGTGTAGAAATCGTTGATGTTGGGGATCTGGCTTTCGTGCGCCAGGTACAGCCAGTTGCCTTCGAAGATGTGTTCCATCTCCAGATCGAACAAACGCGGGTCGGTGAACATCTCACGCTTGCAGCGGTAGATGCCCTGCTCTTTGTCATCTTCAAGCAGGGAGTGAAGGTATTCGGGTCGCAGGGACATGGCCGCCGCCTCCATTGTTTTTATTCAGGCAGGGCCATGCTAGGACGCAGGGATGGGACGGACTATCCGCTGGGTGCAGACCTGTATCCGTTTACTGCAATGGGGGGATGTTCATGATCGTTTTGATTATGATCGTTCCCACGCTCTGCGTGGGAATGCAGCCCGGGACGCTCTGCGTCCCAAGAGCGGACGCAGAGCGTCCATTGAGGCATTCCCACGCAGAGCGTGGGAACTATCAAGAGAAAAGAATTCAGGGGTTCAGTATCGGCGCTTGAGGGTGTCGGAGGGCAGTTCGCCGAACTGTTTACGGTAGCTGTCGGAGAACCGTCCCAGGTGCAGGAAGCCGTAATCCATGGCCACTTCCGTGACGTTGCGCACGTTGCAGGTCGGGTCGCTCAGGCACAGGTTGATGCGCTCGAGCTTCTTCTGCCGGATGTAGTTTTTCGGTGAGGTGCCGGCATTGCGCTCGAACAATCCGTACAGCGAACGCAGGCTCATTTGCGCCTGGCGCGCCAGCTCTTCGCTGTCGATGTCTTGTTTGAGATGGCGTGCGATGTAATCGGCAATCACTTCGAACGTGGCCGACGGCGAGCCGAGGCTGCTGCGCATGACGTTGGTCTTCATCAGGCTCAGCATCTTGCTGACAATGATCTGCGCGTAGTGCTCTTGCACCCGGGGAATCTGCTCGGTGGCTTCGGCTTCCTGGCAAATCATCGCCAGCAGACTGACGAACCCTTCCAGCTCATTGAGCTGATAACGGTTCTCCAGAAACCTCACACCCTGCCCCGGATAGCGCCAGCGCTGCTCCTCGCACACTGCCTCAAACAGGCGAGTGGGCACTTTGAGGATGAATTTCTCGCAATCGTCGGAGTACGTCAGGTCGACCGGATCGTCAGGATTGATCAGCAGCAATTCACCCGGCGCAAAGTAGTGTTCCTGACCGTGACCACGCCACAGACAGTTGCCGCGCAGCAACACTTGCAGGTGATAAATGCTTTCGAGCGCGCCCGAAGTGACCCGAACGCTGGCGCCGTAGCTGATGCGGCACAGGTCGAGGCTGGCGAATTTACGGTGATCCAGGCTGGCCAGTGGCTGGCCGACCCTGGGCATCAGGATGCAATGGTTGCCGACATGCTGATTGACGTAACCCGACACTGCGTAAGGGTCGGCGTGGTCGAAAATTCTGCTGCGCTGACTCAACAGTTGCGCGTGCATCATCGGGCTGCTCTCGTTGTTGTTATCGATTGCGTCGGGCCATTCTAGAACAGTGTGTCAGGAGCTTGAGATATTTCCGGCGAGCTGCACAAACCCTTGTGGGAGCGAGCTTGCTCGCTATGACGGAGTGCCAGTCAACATCAATATTGAATGTTAAACCGCTATCGCGAGCAAGCTCACTCCCACAGGATTGCGCAATCAGTCCTCGAGTGCGCGAACCCGTTCCATACGCTGCTGCTCTTGCGGTTGGGCGGATGATTGCAGCGTGAAATCGAAGTCGATTTCAGCAAACCGGCCGCTGACGCCATGCGCCGCCGCTCGTTGCGGGTCGTCGCTGAAGGTGATGTGGGCAATCAGCTCGTCGCGCGTGGCGTAGGCGAAATCGTCGTGCAGGTACTTATCACCGTCGAGGTTGATCTGGGTGGTCAGGTGACGATGATCCGGCGCAGAGATGAAGAAGTGAATGTGCGCCGGACGCTGGCCATGACGGCCCAGTTGATCGAGCAATTGCTGGGTCGGACCGTCCGGCGGGCAGCCATAACCCGACGGCACGATGCTGCGGAAACGATAACGACCCTCGGCATCGGTAACGATACGGCGACGCAGGTTGAACTCGGACTGGGTGGTGTCGAAGTATGAATACGTGCCGCCCGTGTTGGCGTGCCAGACATCCACCACCGCGCCGGCCAATGGCTCGCCAGCGGTGTTGCGCACCTGGCCCTGCATGAACAGGACCACGCCCGGGTCGACGCCATCATCGAGTCGCGCTTCGCCTTCAGACAGCGGCGCACCTGCCACATACAGTGGGCCTTCGATGGTCCGCGGGGTGCCACCGGCCTTGCCGGCCTGCTCGTCTTCGGCGTCCATCAGCAGGTCCAGGTAATGTTCCAGACCAAGCCCGGCCACCAGCAATCCGGCTTCCTGACGCGCGCCCAGCACGTTCAAGTAATTGACCGCTTTCCAGAATTCTTCCGGGGTCACGGCCAGGTCTTCGATGATGTTCACCGAATCACGCAAGATGCGATAAACCAATTCTTTGGCCCGTGGGTTACCGGCCTCGTTAAGCAAGCCGCTGGCGTCTTCAAGAAACTTCTGGGCGCTGGCAGTGTGGGAAATCTTCACGTTCATGGGGGATCCTCATCTTGTAATTATTGGCGTAGCAAACCGAGCAGGCTGGGCTCAGCGGTCATCGTCTCGAATGGAAGAAGGATGTCGGCACATCGCGTCGACCTCGATCGCCATGTACGGGAACAGCGGCAATTGCATCAGCAGGTCGTGCAGCTCCTGGACACTGTCGACGTCGAACACGCTGTAATTGGCATAGTGCCCGGCGATGCGCCACAGGTGACGCCATTTGCCTTGTTCCTGCAGGCGTTGGGCCAGGGCTTTTTCGTCGGATTTCAGCTTGGCCGCCGCTTCCGGATTCATGTCGACCGGCAGATTCACGGTCATTTTGACGTGGAACAACATGATGCTCTCCTCAGGCTTGATGAATGGAAGTGGATGTCTTGTCGCGACGGAAAAACGCCAGGCGTTCTTCATCCAGACTCAGGCCCAGGCCCGGCGTGTTCGGCACATGCAGCTCGAAATCGCGGTAGACCAGCGGCTCGCTGAGTATGTCTTCGGTCAATAGCAACGGGCCGAACAATTCAGTGTCCCAGGCCAGTTTATTCAAAGTGACAAAGGCGTGGGCCGAGGCCAGCGTGCCGATGCCTCCTTCCAGCATAGTGCCGCCGTACAGGCCGATACCGGCGGCTTCGGCGATGGCGGCTGTGCGCAATACAGCACGTGGCCCGCCGTTCTTGGCGATTTTCAAGGCAAACACTGACGCAGCACCGTCACGTGCCAGATTGAAGGCGTCTTCTACGCATTCGATGGATTCATCGGCCATGATCGGCGCCGGGCTCATGGCATTCAGGCGCACCATGCCGGCGCGATTATTGCGCGAGATCGGTTGCTCGATCAGGTCGATGCCGTTGCTGCCCAGAATCCGGCAGGCGCGCAAGGCGACCGCTTCGTCCCAGGCCTGATTGACATCGACCCGCACGCTGGCGCGATCGCCCAGGGCTTTTTTGATAGCAATGACGTGGGCCAGGTCGCGATTGACTTCGCCGGCCCCGATTTTCAATTTGAAAATGCGGTGGCGACGCAGGTCGAGCATTTTTTCCGCTTCGGCGATGTCCTTGTCGGTGTCGCCGCTGGCCAGGGTCCAGGCCACGGGCAGCGCGTCACGAACGCGACCGCCAAGCAACTCGCTGACCGGCAGGCCAAGGCGCTTGCCCTGGGCGTCGAGCAACGCCGTTTCGATACCTGACTTGGCGAAAGTGTTGCCACGAATGCTGCGCTCCAGGCGCAACATGGCGGCGTTCACATTGGCGCTGTCCTGACCGATCAGCAGGGGCGCAAAGTGCGTGTCGATGTTGGTCTTGATACTGTCCGGGCTTTCATTGCCATACGCCAGGCCACCGATGGTGGTGGACTCGCCGATCCCTTCAACGCCGTCGGCGCAGCGCACACGGATGATCACCAGGGTCTGGTGCTGCATGGTGTGCATGGCCAGTTTGTGCGGGCGGATGGTCGGCAGATCGACGATGATCGTCTCGATCGATTCAATGGCTGTTGCACGCATTTCGATACCCGTCAGGTTCTTGAAGTTCTGGAACGGATTCTCATACGGCTTTTTGCTGGCGGCCAATATAGAATTGGTCTGGCTCGATACCTTAAAGGTATTCAACTAATCAATGCCTGGAGGCCCCATGGAACTGCGTCACCTGCGCTATTTTCAGGTGTTGGCTCAAACCCTCAACTTCACCCGCGCCGCCGAACTGCTGCACATTGCCCAGCCGCCCCTGAGCCGGCAGATCCAGCAGCTGGAAGACGAACTCGGGGTGTTATTGCTCGAGCGTGGCCGTCCGCTGAAGCTGACCGATGCCGGGCGTTTCTTCCATGAGCATTCCAGTGCCTTGCTCGAACAACTGGCCAAGACGTGCGACAACACGCGACGCATCGGCCTGGGGGAAAAGACCTGGCTGGGCATCGGTTTTGCCCCGTCGACGTTGTACGGCGTGCTGCCGGAACTGATTCGCCGGTTGCGCAGCGGCGAACCCCTGGAGCTTGAGCTGGGGCTGTCGGAAATGACCACCCTGCAACAGGTGCAGGCGCTCAAGGCCGGGCGCATCGACATCGGTTTCGGGCGGATTCGCATCGATGACCCGGCGATCATTCAAACCGTGTTGACTGAAGACCGCCTGGTCGCCGCCCTGCCCGCCGGCCATCCGCTGCTGGCCGGGCCGATCAGCCTTCGCGAACTGGCCAAGGAACCCTTTGTGCTTTACCCCGGCAACCCCCGCCCCAGCTATGCCGATCATGTGATTGCGCTGTTTGAGTCCTATGGCGTGAGCATCCACGTGGCGCAATGGACCAACGAGCTGCAAACAGCGATCGGGCTGGTCGGTGCGGGAATCGGGGTCACGCTGGTGCCGGCCTCGGTGCAGTTATTGCACCGCGACGACATTGGCTTCACCCCGTTGCTGGAAGACAACGCGACCTCGCCGATCATCCTCAGCCGACGCGTGGGCGATGTGACGCCGGGGTTGAATCATTGTTTGAAGATGATTGATGAATTGCTGCCCCGGGACTAACCGGCGAAGGCCCGGCGTCCGGCGCGCATCTCGGTGCGCAACTCGCCAACGAAGTCAGAAATCGCGCGGATGCTGGTCAGTTGCGCCGGCGAGACGCAAGGGATCAGCAAGTCGATACGCCCGGTTGCCGGGTCGTAGACCTTGACCCGCAGCAATCCGTTGGGATTTAAGGTGCATTCGCAGGCAAGCGGCGCAAAACCGGACTCCACAATGCTGCAAAGGACTGAAATGGGCACCATGACAAACGCCTCCGTGGCTGATGATCAAATTCAACTCGATCAGCATAGACCCTCTTTCACGCGCCTGCGCCAGCGACCACCCACACGAAGTGTTAGCGGCTTCTCGTTCTGGCGAAGTTTTAGTGCGAGTCGCCATCCCAGATCCAGTTCCAGATTCCCGGCAGTTTCACGGCCTGGGAACTGTCGGTAACGGTGCGCGCCATGGCCGCCCGTTGCAGCGCCGCGGTGTCGTCATAAAACGGCTTCTGCGCCAACGGCACACCGGTGGCATTGGCACTGTCGAGCAGGATTTGCAGGTATTCGCGGGTATGCCGGGCGGTATATCGATTCAGGTCATGGAACGTCACCACCACCGGAATCACACCGTCCACCGTCGGCAATTCGCCCCGGGCAATCCGTTCCCGTACCTCGGACAGTTGGCGCAGCATGTTCGCCCGGCGCCGTGGGCTGGCATTGAAGCCCCAGATCTTGCCGTCATTGGCGCTCAGGTCGGTCAGCAACACGTGCATCCCGTGGCGCTGGTAGGCCGCGAACACACGTTTGTCGTAGTTCCAGAATGGCGGACGCACCAGGGTCGGCGGCGCGCCGGTGATCGCGGCAATGTCAGCACTGCCTTTACTCAGAGACTGCTCCAACTGTTCGGGAGTCAACGAACGGTGATTGGTGTGTGAATGGGTCGCGGTGTGGAAGCCCAGCACATGCCCTTCCGCTTGTTCGCGGTGCATGACGCCACGGCCGATGTCGCTGTCGCCGGCCCGAGGCGCGCCGGTCTGGACGAAAAACACCGCTTTGATCCCGGGCAGCACCGGGTTCTGGGCGAGGCTGTCGAGCACGGTCATGCTCGGGTTCCAGAAACTCGATGCACTGGGACCGTCGTCGAACGTCACCAGGAAGCGGATCGGCGCCTGATCGCGCAGACGCTGCTCGGTCTGCGGGGTCAGTTCGATGGGTGAAGCGATGCAGCCAACCAGCCCGACAGCGAGGGTGAGTGCGCAGAAAACCTTGAACAGCTGTTTCATGTTTTGCCTTGGGGCCAGACCGTCACGGTCATCACGTTAATTGGCAAAAACCCTTCGCCCATTCATCCATTGTCGGCCCGCAGGTGGCTGCAGGCCGAGGTTGGATCAGGGTACACAGTGTTTGGTTCCAGCGCTCACCCGCGTTGGTCTACTGCGTCAGTGACTGCTGGAACGTGTGGTCGATAATCGGCGAGGTGGCCAATGCCGTGGGCAGCGCCTTGACCTTGAACAGGAAGTCCGCCGTGCTCTGCAGGTCCGTGGCGGCCTGAGCATCCACCGGGCCAACGGTCATGTGTGCCTGACGCAACCAATGGCGGGACACGTTCTGGTCGAGGTTGGCCTTTTTCGCCCACAGGTCGGCATATTCGTCCGTGTGGTTGTCGACCCAGGCCCGAGCTTTTTTCAGGCGCACGAGGAAGTCGGCAATGGCTTCGCGCTTGCTCTCAATCGACGGCGTCGATGCTGCAATCGCGCTCAGGCCGGGCATGAGGTTTTTCGCCGTGAGAATCGGCCGAGCGCCGGAAAACAGAATCTGCTGGGAAATGTAGGGTTCCCACACCGGGAACGCATCGATGCTGCCCTGTGGCAACGCGGCAGCGGCGTCGATGGGCATCAGTTTGATGAAGTCGACGTAGTCTTCCGGTAGATCAGCTTTCTCCAGTGCGCGCAGGGTCAGTTGCTGGCTCCAGGCGCCAGGCCAGTAAGCGACTTTTTTACCCTTGAGGTCAGCGATGGTTTTGACCGGTGAATCCTTGGGCACCAGCAAGGCGATGGTGTCGGGGTTCTGCCGTGAGACACCGATCAATTTCACTGGCGCCTGTTTGGCGGCCAGGAACAGGAAGCCGGAATCGCCGAGAAAACCCACATCCAGCGCACCGGTACTTAGGGCTTCAGCCAGCGGCGCGGCGGCCTGGAAGTGTTTCCAGTCGACAGTATAGGACGCGCCTTCCAGCACACCCGATGCCTCCACCGAGGCGCGAACGTTGTAGTAGTTCTGATCACCGACGTGCAAAACGACGGGTTCTGCGGCGTAACACAGTGGCGCGGCAAACAAGGCGCTGGTCAGCAGACCACGCACGAATCGGGACAGGTTCATCGAAGGCTCCAGAGACGATATTTTTATAGACCCTAACGCTCTTAAAGCAGCCTTTGTAAATTCGATTTCAGCATAAGCTCATGACCGGAAACAGGCAGTGTTCGCCCAGCAACAGCAAGCCAACAGACTGCTTTCAACGCGACATTCCCAAACCTCGCCCGCCCCGCCAATCTCCCGAAAAACCTGCGATTTCCTGACATGGCACAGAGCCTGCAATATTCCTTTTATGCAGGAAGCAGCCGTAAGAAATAATTTTCTGAACATAAGAATCTCGTCGCCTTGCCCGGAGCCGCTCCATGAAACCGACCTTCCGCTTTCCCAACGTCAGGTACTTGCTCAGCGCCTGCGCACTGGCCCTGAGCCTGCAACCCGTGGCACAGGCAGCCGAAACACCACCGGCCGAAGTGCATCTGGATTACGCCTATTACTCACCGGTGAGCCTGGTCCTCAAACACTTCGGTTTCCTTGAGCAGGCCCTGCCGCAGACCAAGGTCAGCTGGGTGTTGAGCCAGGGCAGCAACCGCTCGCTGGAATACCTCAACAGCGGCGGCGTCGACTTCGCTTCATCCGCCAGCCTGGCCGCCGTGCTCAGCCGCGCCAACGGCAGCCCGATCAAATCGGTCTACGTCTACAGCCGCGCCGAATGGACCGCGTTGGTGGTGCGCAAGGATTCCCCGTACAAAACCGTGGCCGACCTCAAAGGCAAGAAAGTCGCTGCGACCAAAGGCACCGACCCGTACCTGTTTACCTTGCGCAGCCTGCAACAGGCCGGCCTGACCAAGGACGATGTCGAACTGGTGCACTTGCAGCACCCGGACGGTCGCACTGCGCTGGAGAAAGGTGACGTCGACGCCTGGGCCGGCCTGGATCCGCACATGGCCGCCAGTGAAGTCCAGGCCGGTTCGCGCCTGCTGTATCGCAACACGAATTTCAACAGCTACGGCGTGGTCAGCGTCACCGACACCTATGCCAAAGAACACCCGCACACCATCGAAACCGTCCTCAGTGCCTATGAAAAGGCCCGTGAATGGGCGGTGAAAAACCCGGACGAACTGGCGCAATTGCTCGCCAGCGAATCCGGGCTGCCATTGGAAGTGGCCAAGCTGCAACTGTCGCGCACCGACCTGAGCAGCCCGCAATTGACCGCCAAGGATGTCCTCGCGTCGAAGGCTGCCGCGCCGATTCTGGTCTCTGAAGAACTGGTTCGTCGCGGGGTCAATGTCGACCAGGTCATCGATCAGTTGATCGACACCGGTTTCAAGGAAACCGTAGCGCGTCAGTAACGATCGCCACCGTTGAAACCGAATCCGCGCCCGCTGCGGATTCGTCGTGACTGGAGAACCCCATGACCAGCAAAAGCAATAACCTGCCCGCCCCTCTGGCATTGCCTGCACCCCGTCGCCTGAGCACTGCCTGGCAACTGCGCCTCAAGGGCCTGGCGCTGCCGGTGCTGATCATCCTGCTACTGGAATGGGTCGTGCGCATCGGCTGGTTGCCGTCCTATCAAATGCCGGCGCCGAGCGAGGTCGCGTTGACCCTTGGCGATCTGGCCGAGGGTGCGTTGTGGAAACACATCAGTGCCAGCCTGCTACGAGTGCTGCTGGGCTTCGCCATTGGCGCCAGCCTGGCTTTGGTGTTCGCCGCGTGGGTCGGTTTGAGCCGCGAAGCCGAGGCCTACCTGGAACCGACGTTCGCCGGTTTGCGCTCGATTCCGAGCCTGGCCTGGGTGCCGCTCTTGCTGTTGTGGCTGGGTATCGACGAGACCTCGAAAATCGTCCTGATCGCCATCGGCGCGTTCTTTCCGGTGTACCTCAACGGCGTCGCGGCGATTCGCGACATTGATCGCAAACTGGTGGAAGTCGGCCAGATGTACGGCTTCAGCCGCCGTCGCCTGGTCCGGCGGATCCTGTTGCCCGCCGCCCTGCCCGGCCTGTTCACCGGGTTGCGCAGCGGCATGAGCCTGGCCTGGATGTTTCTGGTGGCCGCCGAACTGATCGCCGCGACCAAAGGCCTGGGTTATCTGCTCAGTGACGGTCGCGAGACGTCACGCCCGGACATCGTCCTGGCCGCGATCATCGTATTGGCGCTGCTGGGCAAGCTGAGCGACGGCATTCTCGCCGCACTGGAAAAACGCTTCCTGGCCTGGCGCGATACTTTCAACGGCCAAAGCGCAGAGGATTGAGCCATGCCTGAACACCTTTTGGACATTCGCGTCGAACGCAAAACCTTCGCCGCCACCACCGTCCTCAAAAACATCCACTTGCAGTTGCAGCCCCGAGAAACCGTCAGCCTGCTCGGCCCTAGCGGTTGCGGTAAAAGCACCTTGCTGCGGATCGTCGCCGGCCTGGAAAAAGACTTTCACGGCGAGTTGCGCAACACCGCAGGGGAAGTCGCCTTCGTGTTTCAGGAACCCCGGCTAATGCCGTGGCTGACGGTCGAACAAAACATTGGCTTCAGCGCCGACAGCCATTACGACAAGGCCTGGGTCGCGCAATTGATTGAAGAAGTCGGCCTCGGCGGATTCGCGCAGGCACTGCCAAAAGCTTTGTCCGGAGGCATGGCGCAACGGGTGGCGATTGCGCGAGGTCTCTACTCGAGACCGCAGGTTTTGCTCCTGGATGAGCCTTTCAGCGCCGTGGACGCGTTCACTCGGATGAAACTCCAGGACTTGCTGCTGCAACTGGCCGAACGTCACGCCATCGCCCTGCTACTGGTGACTCACGATGTCGATGAAGCCTTGTACCTCAGCGACCGGGTCTTGGTGATGGACAACCGCCCCAGCAGCATTCGTCAGGAGCTGGCCGTGGAACTGACGCATCCGCGTGATCGGCGAGACCCGCTGCTGGCGCGTTTGAAGGCGTTGTCGTTGACCGAGTTGCAGCGTGCCCATGTGATTTGAAGGCTGAGCGGTCCCTTGCATGTCAGGAATCAGGACAAGGTGTTGATTAATAAACTTGTTTTGAAGTCGATGGAACAGACAGACCTGTCTATACAACAGTTCTAGAAGCAATGTTATTGAACGACAGTATCGTTACAACAAGTGTTTCACATTTGAAGCGCTTGCCCCTGCGCGACATATAGAAGGTGTTCACCGCCTGTCTGACACTTTCAACGCCTTACATACATTTAATAACACTACCGATAGCATGCGCGCCGCACTTCCCCTTGCCACAACCAGTTGACCAAAGAGTCAACAAACAAGGAAATCCCTAATATTAACAAGCCTTGTAGAGAACCCCGTTGCGCGACGATCTTGCCATTAACCAAGTTTTGGGTCTGGAGTGTGTGTATCTGTCGCTGACAGAACGCTATCAACTCGACTGTTTCATCGGGCAGTACATAAGCACCCGAAACCTTCACTCAGTTCCAAATATCAGTGACATCCTTCGTTCAACCCTCGAAGCCTATTGCGCCACGCCACCAGTCATGGTCAACGAATTGAATGCATGGATCGACAGAACATTGGGCTATCGGGCGTTTCATCCCGATTTTGCGCCACTGGACGATCTTTGAATGAATGTTCATTTGACTGACAATTAAACTGAACGAACGCGACATCGTTGCACTCTGAAGAACAGGCCCATCAGGGCCTGTTTTTTTCAGCCCTCAACACTACACGGCACGTTTGCCGCAGACGCCTTGAGTTCTCAATTCGACTTCTGCGCCAGAGCCCTGGCGGACATCAAAAGGAACACATGAGCGAACTCGTTCCCTATGCCGTGCACTATTTACTCGACGGCGTTCGTCAGCACTTTTTCAAACTGGCCGAGCAGTTCTCGGATGTGGATGCGATCCATTCAGCCTCCGCTCATGCTTATCCGCACGGTGACCAAAAGATCGCGACACATGCCACGCTTGAAGTTGCACGCTTGAAAGCCCAGCAACTGGGCATTACGCATGTACGCTGGAATGAAGCGATTTGACTGGCTGAACCTGCACTCATGAAAAAGCCCCGCTCTTAGGCGTAATGCTGTTCAGATAGTTTTGGGGTTGGGTACATATCCGTTTCTGCGGGCATGGCGACTATTGGTTCCGCCCTGACGGCGGGTCACTTGGAGAAGCGCCAAGTAA
>NZ_JARVSN010000052.1:0-13580 GCF_030209165.1 Pseudomonas sp. fls2-241-R2A-110
CCTCACCACTCATCAGGTCGAGCGTTAGCTCGCCTTTAGCTTTTGATCTTGATCTGCCCCGTCGGAAGGCCGTACGTCAGGGGCGCATGCGCTTGGTTACTTAGCGCCGGGCCGCGCAGGCGCTTCCAAGTGACCCGCCGTCAGGGCGGAACCAATAGCCGCCGTTACCCCAAAAACGGATATGTACCCCAGCCCTGATTGTGGGGCAATCACTCATCCAGCCGCTCGGTATACACCACCCACACGCTGCACGGCATTTTGTACAACAGATGTTCCACCGTACTGCCGACAAACCGCCCCAGCCCGCGATGGCCGATGCGGCCCATGACCAGCACATCAATGTCAAAGGCATCGGCATAACGGGTCAGGACTTTGGTCGGGCTGCCCATGATCATGTGCCGTTGCCCAGGTGCGATGCCGTTGCGTTCGGCCAATTCGTTGAAGGCCTCTTCCTGGCAGTCGAACAGGGTCTTGGCCTTGCCCGATGAGAAATACCCCGAGCCTTTATCGAAGCCGAATTCGTCGGAGGTGATGGAGGAAAGGTCATAGGCGTAGACCACGTCCAGCTCGGCATTACAGGCGCTGGCCAGTTTCGAGGCTTCGTGAAGGATCCGGTCGTTAAAGGTTTTGTAGTGATCATCGCGATGGAAGGGGTCGATCGCCGCGACGATCTTGCGAGGCAGGGCATTAACGGCATGACTGACGAAATGCAGCGGCACCGGGCATTCGCGCAGCAGGTGCACGTCGAGCGGGGTAAACATCAACCGCGACAGCAGCGATTGGTGCTCCAGTGCCTTGATCAGCACGTCCATCGGCTGCTCTTTGAGGTGAATCAGAATCTCCTCCAGCGGGCGTTCGACCCACGCCACCTCGGTGGTGACGTTCACCCCGATCCTGCGCAAGGGGCGAGCCTGATCTTCAAGCCACTGGCGGTGGCGATCGACGTAGCCCAGGCGCATCTGTTCCAGGGCCTTTTCGTTGACCAGGCTGGCGGTCGCCAGGCCTTCCAGATAGTCGAACGCCACGATGTGCAGCGCCGCGTCTTCGGCCTTGGCCAGCGCCGCAGCCCGGTCGAAGGCGGGGCTGTGCTCCATCAGGGGCGAGGCGACCAGCATGAAGCGTGATTGTTCGGACATGACGAACCTCCCGGGGTAAGGAGACAGCGGTCACTGGTTGAACATCTGATCTTTAGTATTGACCAAGATCGCCAGCAAGCTCGTTGGCCTGCCTCAATCTCTGAAAACACTAAATCCCTGTGGGAGTGAGCCTGCTCGCGATAGCGGAGTGTCAGTCAACACCCATGTTGAATGATAAATCGCTATCGCGAGCAAGCCCGCTCCCTCAGGGATTTGTGTGTTGGCTTTAGCTAAACAACCTTGGCGCCCCGCGCCTCCAGCAGTTCGCGCAACACCGAACGGTGACAATGCGCCTCTTCCTCGCAGTAACAGCCGACGGCCAGCGAGGTTTGGTGGGAGAGGGCGGCCAGCAGGTCCAGCAGCTGGTGGGGGGCAGGGTGGTTCATTTCGGCCTTGAACTTGCGTCGGAAGGCCTCCCAGTCTTTTGCATCGACCGCCGCTTTGGCTTCGGCAACCAGTTCCGCGCTGGGCGACAGCAGCGGTTGCCAGACGTCGTAAAAATCACGGCTGGCAAACTCGGCCTTGGGCACGCCCCGGGGTGGACGGCGTACCGTGCCCAGACGCAGGCCTTCGTCAGGCGTGCGGGGCGAACCGAGTCGAACGATGTGGATAGCCATGGCGTTACTTGCTTCGCGATCCGTCAAACCACTCCAGCGCCGTGCGCCAGATGCAGATGCCCAGGAAATAGGCCGACATCAGCAACCAAAGGCCCATCACCAGCGGGTTGATGACCGGATGGTTGACCACCAGCGACAAGCTGCACAGCAGCCAGATGGCGGTGACGGCGATGTTGATCGGCATGAATTTGCGCACGCGGAACGGATGCAGGAACTTCATGCGCGTCACGGTCAACAAAGCCAGGCCGATGACAGTCAGTAAGGTGATCCACGGCGACGGCGCGATGATGTACAGGCACAGGGCAACCACGTTCCACGCGGCGGGGAAGCCCTGGAAGTAGTTGTCTTTGCTTTTCATGTTGACGTTGCAGAAGCAGAACAGCGACGAGACCAGAATCAGCGACACGGTCAGCAGCAGCGTGTAGTCCGGCAACGGGATGTAGCGATAGATGAACAGGGCGGGGATAAACACATACGTCAGGTAGTCGATCACCAGATCGAGGATCGAGCCATCGAAACTCGGCAGCACCGATTGCACATTGACCTTGCGCGCCAACGCGCCGTCCAGCCCGTCGACGATCAAGGCGACGCCCAGCCACAGCAGGCAGTTGGTCGCCTGGTTTTCCAGCAGCGCGAGGGTGGCGAGGAAGGCAGTGACTACGCCGGTGGCGGTAAAACCATGGGCGCCCCATGCTTTGAGCCTGGCGATGTGTAGGGTGGATATCACGGGGGCGTTCTCCAAAAAGTGAAGCAAGCCAGTCATCACCCTCTGTATCGAGGGCGGCGGCAAACCGGTTCGGTTGCAGGTATCGACCGGAAATCCGGGAATAAGGTTCACCGTCTGTGAATCTTAGCTGGATGGCGAAAAAATACCCCGGGTAAATCCAGGGTATTAACGAACCGGGTTCCTGTGTGTTTGATTTGCCTGTTCTATCGATATCACGTCAGCCAAACGGTTGTGGCGCATTTACAAGCGAGGTCTATCGTTGCCTGACTGGATCACTCCTACTTAGAGGACATTCGTCATGAACACCAGCGATCTGCTCGAACAACTACTGCGGGCCGGCCAGGGCTCGATGTCCCAACAGGGCGGCGGTGGCGCGGCGCCTCAAGGCGGGCTCGGCGGATTGCTGGGTGGTCTGTTGGGAGGCGGAGCCGGATCAGGCATGGCCGGTGGTGGCCTGGGTGGTTTGCTTGGTGGTTTGCTGGGTGGCGGTTCACCGATGGGTGGCTCTCCCCAGAGTCGATCCGGCGGCGGCACCAATTATGCGGCGCTGGCGTCCCTGGGCATGATGGCTTTTCAGGCGTATCAAGCGTGGCAACGCAACCAGGCCGCCGCGCCGCAGCAGGCACCACGCACGGTGGATTTGTTGTCAGGCCCGGAAATCGAGGACCACAGTCACGCGATCCTGCGCGCGTTGATTGCGGCGGCCAAGGCTGATGGCCGAATAGATGATGCCGAGAAGCAGATGATCAGCGCCGAAATCGGCCGCCATACCGATGACCCGCAATTGCAGCAATGGCTGGATGACGAAGTGGCCCGACCACTGGATGCCGCGGATGTGGCGCAATCGGCCACTGATCCTGGCATGGCGGCGGAGATGTACCTGGCCAGCGTGATGCTGGTGGACGATCAGCAGGATGCCGAGCGCAACTACCTGGATGAGCTGGCGGCGGCGCTGCACATTGATCCCGAGCTGCAAGTGCATCTGGAGCAACAGGCCAAGGGCGGCGCGGCCTGACCGATCGTCCCCGAAACCCGACCGACCATCCGAAGAAATGCCCGCTTTGCCCTGAACGCTAGAATTTATCAGGGGGATCCTTCAACGCGTCCTTACCAAGCGGGAGTACCACGATGAAAATCGTATCTTCGCTGGCGTTGGTGGTAGCAGTCGGGTGGATCTCTGGATGCTCAACCGTACCGGACAACCAGATCAGTACCGTTCCCCTGAACGCTACGCCCGTCAATGCCGGGAAAATCGCTCGACCGATCATGATGCCCGACGGCAATGCGACCGCATTCTGGTTCGCCGTCAGTGGCGAACCGAAGGGCAGCGCTGTTCCCGGCCGTTTGTTGGCCTACATCTATCAAGGAAGCTGTTCAAACCTGGGCGAGAAGCCGGCGTATGACCTGAACGACGGTCCGAACGCCCGGTTCTACTCGCAGGCGTCACTCCAGTACTTCTGGAAAAGCGCACCGGTCGCCATCGATACCCTTCGGTCCGGCGACTATGTGCTGGTGGTGCGTCAGAGCCCGGCCGATGGTCACCAGAATATTTTCTGCGGGGCCTTGAGCTGAGACGAACAGAAGCTGCCGCACCCTGCGGCAGCTTCTACCGGGCACCTCGGGACAAGCCCGTTTGTCAGCGGGATTTCAACGTCGATTGAATTTTTCTCCGGGCCGATTGCTCTGCTGATGTAGAGACGTGTTGGTTCAACGTCCTGCCACTGGCCTTAGACCGAGAGAAGCGCCCATGACTGCCCTGACACGACTCGACTCCCAGCCTGCCCACGAACACGCGATTTCCGTTGCCGGCAGCATGAAACAAACCTACGAACAGTTGTTGCTGAGCGACGATGTCGAGCAACAACGCGCGTTCGCCCAGGCCTTCCTGCGGGTACAGTTGCAACGCGCTGCGGACATGCCTGAAGAAATACCCCACGAGCTGTCGGCGCTGCAAGACTGGGTCGAGCAACACTGCGCCGACGTCGCTCGCCAATACGCCGACTATCTGCAAACGCGCAAGGACGGCGGTCCTCGGCAGTTCTTCAGCAACAAGGCCCATGCGCTGTTTTTCCTGCAAGCAGTGGCCCCGACAAAACTGGTCGACGGCGCATGGCTTTATGGCTTGTTGCGTCACTGGCGCGACCCGCGTTTCGAAGGGCTGATCTGCACTTACCTCGAAGAACTGGGCGACGGCAATCCGGCGCAGAATCACGTGGTGATCTACCGCAAACTGCTCGCCGAACATGGCTTGCAAGACAGCGGTGTGATCGCTGACGAGCATTACCTGCAAGGCGCGATACAACTGGCGTTGGGCGAATGCGGCGAGGAGTTTTTGCCCGAGGTGATCGGCTACAACCTGGGCTATGAACAGCTGCCGCTGCATTTGCTGATCAGCGCCTACGAACTGAGCGAGTTGGGCATCGATCCGTATTACTTCACGTTGCACGTGACCATCGACAATGCCAGCACCGGCCACGCGCACAAGGCGGTGCAAGCGGTGCTGGAGTTGTTGCCGCTGGAGGGCGATCGTGAAGACTTTCTGCGCCGGGTGGCGCTGGGTTATCGGCTGAACGATCTGGGGCAGGGCAGTCGCGCGATCATCGAGTCGTTCGACCTCGACACCGAGCTGCTCAGCATGCTTGAGCGCAAACGTCCTTTCGGCCAGCACATGCACTCCGACTATTGCCGGTTTGAAGGCCAGACCGTCAACCAATGGTTGTCCTCGCCAGAGCAATTGCCAGGTTTCCTCGACGCCCTGCAAAACAAGGGCTGGATCAAACGTCACCAGGACCCGCAAGACAGCCGTTTCTGGCAGTTGATCGACGGTGATGGCGCGGCGATGTTCGGGGTGTTCAGCCCCTATGAAAAACAGCTGCTGCATGACTGGATTGCCGGCGACTGGACACCCGAGCGTTCAGGCGCTGCGGTTCGAGCCGGCAAAAGTGCCGTCGCCGAAGCGCCTGTGCCGGTCAACGATCCGGATGTGCAGAGCCTGCAAGACTCGCTGGAGGGGCTTGATGCTGCCGAGCAGATGCAGGCGTTAATTGCGTGGCTGTCGCCTCGTCGACATGCTCATCCTGCAGGACTGATGGCGACGCGGCGGTTCATCGAACTGAAGTCCAGCCTTCGCTAAGGAGTTGCACATGAATCAGGAAGAACAACCGGACACGGCTGATCTTGCGCTGCTGCAGTTGGGCCGGCGTTTGCAGGCGGATGGCTACCGTTTTATTACCCCGACACCGCTGATGCATCAGCGGGTCAATCAGCGTGCTGAAGGGCAAAATGCCCAGAACCTGCGCGACGTGTTCGGCTGGTCGCGCGCCTTCGAACCCGGTCTGCTGTCGGTGGATGAGCAACGGCAATTGCAACAGGCCGGCGTGCTCGAAGAACACGAGGGCCGCTTGAAAAGCCGGGTGCGCTGGTCGAGCCTCGACGATTTGCTGTTTGTGCATTCGGGTTTCCCCACCGACGCGGCTGACGCGGTGTTCTTCGGCCCCGACACCTACCGTTTTGCGCAGTTGATTCATGCCCATCTGCAACAGAATTTCGCGCCGATCCGGCGCGCGGTGGACATCGGCTGCGGTGCCGGTGTCGGGGCCATTGTGATTGCCCGCGCACGCCGCGAGGCCGAAGTATTGGCCGTGGACATCAACCCGGCGGCGCTGCGTCTGACGGCGGTCAATGCGGCGCTTGCCGACGTGGCGAATGTCCGCGTCGAGACCAGCGATGTATTGCAGGGCGTCGACGGCCAATTCGACCTGATCGTCGCCAATCCACCCTATATGGCCGACCCCGCCGAACGCGCTTACCGACATGGTGGCGGCGCGTTCGGCGCACAACTGTCTTTGCGCATTGTCGAGCAAGCCTTGAATCGACTGGCGCCCGGTGGTTCCCTGGTGCTGTACACCGGGGTGGCGATGATCGACGGCCGCGATCCGTTTCTGCAAGCCCTGACCCCGTTCCTGGAGTCGCCACGGTTCGCCTGGACCTACCGCGAACTCGATCCCGACGTGTTCGGCGAAGAGTTGTTGACGGCGGGTTATCAACGGGTGGAGCGCATCGCGGTGGTCGCGCTGATCGTCACCCGCAGTGGCCCAGGCATTGGGGGAAGCGTTGAAGCAGCAGGTGCGCCATGAGCAAGAACCTGGAAGATTACAACCGCATGCGCGACTTTTCGGCCACCTCGGAACCGGCCGCCGGTAAACGTTCGGGCAAGAAAGCGGGGAAGGATCACGCGTTGCAGTTCTGCATCCAGAAGCACGATGCCTCGCGCCTGCATTACGACTTTCGCCTGGAACTCGATGGCGCGCTGAAGAGTTGGGCGGTGCCCAAGGGCCCGTCGCTGGACCCCAAGGTCAAGCGCCTGGCCGTGCATGTCGAAGACCATCCGATTGACTACGCAACGTTCGAGGGCAGTATCCCCGAAGGGCATTATGGCGCCGGTGACGTCATCGTCTGGGACCGTGGCGTGTGGATCCCCCAAGGTGATCCGGCCGAGTCATACGCCAAGGGCAAGCTCAAATTCGAGCTGCAAGGCGAGAAGCTCGGTGGGTTGTGGAACCTGGTGCGCACGCACATGCCGGGCAAGCAGGAACAATGGTTTCTGATCAAGCATCAGGACAACGCGGCAAAACCCGAGAGCGATTACGACGTGGTGGCCGCCGAGCCGGACAGCGTGCTCAGCGATCGGACCATCATCCCCACGAAGTCGAAAGCGCCGGATAAACCCAAACCGGTCAAGAAGCCCGCGCGCAAGGTCGCGACGAAAGCACCGTCGGCGCAACTCACCGGTGCGCACAAAGCCAAACTGCCCGACCTGCTCAAACCGGAACTGGCAACGCTGGTGGAGAAAGCTCCGGGCGGGCAGTGGAGTTACGAGATCAAGTTTGACGGCTACCGGATCATGGCGCGCATCGACCACGGCGAGGTAAAACTCCTCACCCGCAATGGCCACGACTGGACCCACAAGCTGCCCGCGCAAGCCGAGGCACTGGCCGCGCTGGGCCTTGAATCCGCTTGGCTGGACGGTGAAATGGTGGTCGTCAACGAGCAGGGCGTGCCGGACTTCCAGGCGCTGCAAAATGCATTCGAATCGGGTCGCAGCGGCGCCATCGTTTACTACCTGTTCGACATGCCCTACCTCAACGGCGTAGACCTATGCGAGGTGCCGGTCGAGGAGCGAAGAGTGGCGCTGGCGACCGTGCTCAATGCCAACAAGGACCCGCTGCTGCGTTTCTCTGAGACGCTTGCCGAGGAACCCGAAGCCTTGCTCAACAGCGCCTGTCAGGTGCAAATGGAGGGTCTGATCGGCAAGCGCCTGGGGTCGCCTTATGTGTCCCGGCGCAGCAGCGACTGGATCAAGCTCAAGTGCAAACATCGGCAGGAGTTTGTGGTGGTCGGCTATACCGATCCCAAAGGTTCGCGAAATGCCTTCGGCGCCTTGCTGCTGGGCTTGCATGACCGTGACAGCGGTGAGTTGCGCTACGCCGGCAAGGTCGGCACCGGGTTTAACGAGACCACGCTGAAAAGTATCCACGAACAACTCAAACCCTTACAGGTGAAAAAACCATCGGTGGTCAATCCGCCGACCGGATTTGACGCCAAGGGCGTGCACTGGCTCAAACCTGTGCTGCTGGCAGAAATCGCTTTCGCCGAGATGACCAAGGACGGTTCGGTGCGCCATGCGGTGTTCCATGGTTTGCGCGATGACAAACCGGCCGAAAACATCACCGAGGAGCGCGAGAAAGTGGTGAAGACTCAAGCGAAAAAAACGACCCCCGCTGCCGAAAAGAAAACCGCCCAGACCGCGCCGTCCCAGGCCGGACTGGCGGCGGGCATAGTTCGCATCACGCACCCGGACCGGGTGATCGACGCCAGCAGTGGCACCACCAAAGTGCAACTGGCCGAGTATTACGCCAGCGTCGCGCAGTGGATTCTGCCCGAACTCAAGGACCGCCCGGTGGCCTTGGTCCGGGCTCCGGACGGCATCACCGGCGACCTGTTCTTCCAGAAGAACGCCGAGCGCCTGGCCATCCCCGGGATCACCACGCTGGACAAGGCACTCACCGGCCAACCGGTGATGATCATCAACAACGCCGAAGCCCTGATCGGTGCCGTGCAGATGAGCACCGTCGAGTTGCACACCTGGAACGCCACCACGGACAACCTCGATAAACCGGATCGCTTCGTTCTCGACCTTGACCCGGACCCGGCGCTGCCCTGGAAAAGCATGGTCGAGGCGACTCAACTGACCCTGTCGGTCCTCGATGAACTGGGGCTCAAGGCCTTTCTTAAAACCAGTGGCGGCAAAGGCATTCACCTGGTGGTGCCGCTGACCCGCAAGCTGGGTTGGGACGAGGTGAAGGACTTCAGCCATGCCATCGTCAGTCACATGGCCAAGCTGTTGCCGGAGCGTTTTTCCGCGGTGTCGGGGCCGAAGAACCGGGTCGGGCGGATCTTCATCGATTACCTGCGTAACGGGCTCGGCGCGACCACCATTTGCGCTTACGCAGTGCGCACCCGCGAAGGGATGCCGGTGTCGATGCCGATCTTTCGTGACGAGGCGGGCGAGCTCAAGGGCGGCAATCAGTGGAACATCCACAACGCCCACGAACGCCTGGCGGACGTCGGTGATGAGCCGTGGGCCGATCTGAAGAAAACCCGGCAATCCATCACCGCCGACATGCGTCGCAGAGTCGGAATGAAAAAATAAACCGCGAGGCTGCGTAGGAGCTATGTAGGCGCTCCTACACAGCTCCTGCACAGGATTGTGTTACTTGATGAACGCCTGCAAATCGGTGCCCAGTTTGTCGATGGCTGCCTTGAAGTCCTTGGCGGTAATCTTCTGGCTGGCGTTTTCCAGGGTGCTGCCGAAGACTTTGCGCACGACCTTGGCCACGGTCTGATTGGTTTTGGCGTCGATGAACTCGGCTTCGATAAACAGTGTGGTGTCCTGATCGCGATGACCACTGGCAGCAGAAACACCGCCCACCACAGCGGCGACCGGAACCACTTCATACCACTTCATGCCTTCATTCTCGGCGGTAACCCCGGTAATCGCCGCGCGCATGATCAGGGTTTTCGAGCCTGGTTGTGGGCTGGTGACTACGCGGTATTTCTGACCGAGGATGGTTTTGGCTTTGGTGGTCATGTAGTTCTGGATGTCATCCAGGGTTTGCCGATTGACCCGTTCGTTGGGCTTTGGCGCCGGGTACAACTCCAGTCTGTTGAAAGCCACGGTGTCGTAGGCATTGGGGTTCCATGAAGGGCTCACCCAACGCATCGCGGTCTCACCGCTGGTGGTGGTGACTTCCTTCAGGTTGTTGTAGCTGGACAGGAAGCCTGAGTACTGGTCTTTTTCGGTGACTTTCGAGGTACACCCGCCAAGTAGCAGGCTGGCCAATGCAGCGCCAATGAACAATTTACGGGACAGGTTCATAGTGGTGTGTGCTCCATGGTTTGCATCGCGTTTACTCATTTCTGAGCATAGGTGGGTCTTGAGAATAGTCATCACCCAAAAAGGCGGCCGCCTTGATCATTCGCAACATAGTGCTTTTTATTTGGCCATTTCCGCTCGCGCCGCTGCGATCTTGGCTTTGACTGAATCCAGGTTGAAACTCGCGCCTTTTTGCATCGGCGGGAACTCAATCGCGGTTTCAGCCAGTTTGGCCACCTGTTGCTGGACGAACACAAAACGCCAGAACTGAAACTTGAACCAATCGAAATACTGCTGTGAACCTTGGGCGGCCTGGTTTTCCGGCCAACCCATGCGCTCGAACGGGTCAAGACGAAGGTTGGTCAGGATCGGCACATCGACCGCCAGTTTGGCGCCCATCCAGCCGCCAGGTTGATCGATGAAACGGTACTTGTAGTCATCGATGCGGACCGCACCCAGCGCACTTTCACCAAAGTAGAAGATTTCATGCCGGTTCGACGGGCCTTTGCCGGTGATCATTGGTGTCTGGTCGTAGCCGTCCAGGTGCACCTTGTAGGTCCTGTCGCCCAGTTGCTTGCCCTTGAGCAGTTCGTCCGTGATGTTCGGATTGCCCGCCGCCGCGACCAGGGTCGGGAACCAGTCCATGCCCGACATGATGCCGTTGGCCACGGTGTTTGCCGGTACTTTGCCCGGCCAGCGTACGATCGCCGGCACGCGGAAGCCACCTTCCATCACCGTGCCTTTGCCCATGGCAAATGGCGTGGTGCCGCCGTCCGGCCAAGTGAAGTTTTCCGCGCCGTTGTCGGTGGTGAAAATCACGATGGTGTTGTCGTCCATGCCGTCTTTTTTCAGCTTGGCCATGACGTCGCCGACGATGTCGTCGAGTTGCGCCATGCCGGCTTCCTGCTCCGACCAGCCGTTTTGTGCATTACGCATCGCTTCATATTTGTCAGCCAGGTGCGTGACGATGTGCATGCGGGTCGGGTTGAGCCAGACAAAGAACGGTTTGTTGTCGGTCTTGGCCTTGTCGATAAAGCTGAAAGCCTTGTCGCGAATTTCTTCGTCGACGGTTTTCATCCGGTCCGGATACAGCGTGCCGGCGTCTTCGATCTTCTGTTTGCCGACCTTGCCCCAGCGTGGCATCACCGTAGTGTCATCCGTTGCGGTGGCCCAGCTGTGAACCATGTTGCGCGGTCCGACGGTGGCCAGAAGCTCTTGCGGATAGTTGGGGTGCGCCGGGTCTTCCATGGCGTCGAGGTGATAGAGGTAGCCGAAGAACTCGTCAAAGCCATGCACGGTCGGCAGAAACTCGTTCAAGTCGCCCAAGTGGTTCTTGCCAAACTGACCCGTGGAGTAACCCATGGATTTGAGGGTGGTGGCGATGGTGACCGCTTCGGCGGGAATACCGATAGGAGAGCCGGCCTGGCCGACCGTGGTCATGCCCGTGCGGATCGGCAGTTCACCGGTAATGAAGTTGGCGCGTCCGGCGGTGCAACTGGCCTCGGCGTAATAGTCGGTGAAGCGCATACCTTCGGCGGCCAATTGGTCGAGGTTAGGGGTACGGCCGGCCATCATGCCCTGGTTGTAGACGCCGATATTGGACCAGCCAATGTCGTCGCCCATGATCACGACAATGTTTGGCGCTTTGTCGGCGGCGTGCGTGACCAAGGGTAGAGCTATTGCAGACAACAGAAGCGATGCCGTGAAGAGTCGGGAGAGCTTTGTCCGGTTCATGTCGAGATCCTGTGCTTGCGTTTGCACTCTGGGACGAACCCCCCGATCGTCTTGAAATATTGGATCCCCCGCGATCAGCGTAGATTTGAATGGACGAATTGCAAAAAAATACCCGTCATTTTCGGCACTTGTTTCATCAGGGTTACAGCCTGCAAATGAGGTGATAGGCAGGACGTTGTCGTCCAGCGGGTGGGGTGATTGGCGGGAAGAACATCAGAGGCGGCGAGTAGTACTCGCCACCCCGTGACGATTATTTGCCGACAACGGCCGCCAACAGCGGCGCCATCTGCGCATCGGTCAGCGCCGCGTGAACTTCCATCTTCATGAGGTCATTCCACTCCAGTACCCATTTCTGAACCTGTACCAGATCACTGGCCTCGGCGATGCCAAATCCGCTCGAACCACCGACCGCGTGCCAGCGTCCATGCATCTTGACGCCCTCAGGTGGAGCGCCTCCGGTCTTGAGGAAACGCTGGATTGCCGTGTTGCGATTTTCCGGGCTGATGGACCAACTGACGATGAATAACATTTGCCACCTCCTGCTACGGATTGGCACCTGTTGGAGTACGCCACCTGGCTGGCGCCGGGACCACGATGGCGCGCCTGTTTGCAGCTTTATGTCCCTTGTAGGCATAGCAGCGCGCAGCGGTGCGTGTACGACCGCTGATCCTCTTTAATGGCATTTTCGAGGACTGAGCAACGCCGTGGCCGGCGCCTGTTTCACCAGCGAAACATCGGCAGTGGCTTGAGTGGGGAGCGAAGAAATTGTCGCGCGGTTTGCCTGAGCAACATCCCGTGAAAGCCATGATTGGGGAACGTCGACTTCACCGTTTTGATCCAGGCCCGTGGCAGCCCGAACGTCAGCAGGCCCAGCGACACATCAATCACATCGGCACGCCGAAAAGGCTCGACGCTGAGGGCATGCTCGGCGGCGTAGGGGCGTATTTTGTGGTGTTCGAGGATCAGTGCCGCCACTTCGCTGTTCAAGTGCGACAGGTGTTGCTTGTCGAGATAGTCAGTGGCCAGGCGAACCGACGGTTCCAGGTAATCGATGGTTTGATCGGTCCAGATCCCCAGATCGTGAAACGCCCCCGCAATCTGCACGGCCTCTGACGGCAGGCCTTCGATGCCGCAGATTGCGCGATAGAAGTTCAGCACTCGGTAGATGTGATTGCGATAGCCCTGCAGGTCAGCGCCGATTGCCAGGGCGTACGAAGTCAGTATTTCGTCGGTGACGGGGAATTCGAGCAGGAGATTCATGGGGGCAGACCTCACGCATCGCGCAACAGGTCGTTGGCGTTGAGGATCTCGAACGCAATCTCCGGACGTTTTTCCAGGCTGCGGCGGATTGCGGCCGGGATCGACTGGCGGGTCTTGCGGCACAGTCCTGGCAATTCGCCGAGGGTAATGCCGATGCCGCGCATGGTGCGGACTTCGTTGAAGCTGGGGACGATGTCCACACGAATCCCCAGTTGTTCGTACATGCGATGTTGCACGCGCTCGAGGTCGGCCAGGCTTTGCAGGTTTTCCAGCCGTTCAAGCAGGCGCTTTTCTTCCTGGCGCGTCAGAAACAGGATGCGCACGTCCGCGCCCGGTGTTTCCAGCAACGGGTCACGCCCGCAGATGCAGGCGCCGGGCGGGCAGGGGGAGCGGATCGGAACAGAGGTCGTCATGGGCCCTAATCATAGAGCCCACCCAACCCGTTTGCCCATAGGTCAATCGTCACTCGGAAATATCAGCCCTTGATCGTTTGATCGTTCCCATGCTCCGCGTGGGAATGCATCCCGTGACGCTCCGCGTCACCCTTGCGCAAGACTTGAGCCTGGCGTCGACAGCGGAACGCAGAGCGTCCCTGGCGGCATTCCCACGCGGAGCATGGGAACGATCAACGGCAAGATCAACGGCATCGCGAGCAGGCTCACTCCCACCTA
>NZ_JARVSN010000044.1:0-4446 GCF_030209165.1 Pseudomonas sp. fls2-241-R2A-110
TTACTTGGCGCTTCTCCAAGTGACCCGCTGTAAAAGCGGAACCAATAGCCGCCGTAACCGCAGAAACGGATATGTACCCAACCCCACCCAAAACCCTAAAAACTCCCTAAATGAATAACCCTACGCCTAATCAGCAGGGGTTTTTTTATGACCGCCCGTCGGCAAACGTCTGGAAAAATCGCGTCAAGGTCGCTGTCGGGACAGCGCTGGCGGTGCATGTTGGCAAGATTGACTTGACCGCCCTTCCCCCGAGCCGGGGAAAACGGTCATATTTATGTCATATCCGGTCCGCAAGCTTGCACATTGTGCGTAAACAACAGGTTGATAAAAACAAGGACGACCTCATGCCAACGCAAAACCCGCATCGCGTCGTCGGCTTGTGCACTTCCAGCAAGGTGTACAACGCACTGACTGAACTCAAGCACCTGGAAGGCCATCGCAGCGCCAAGTTTCTTTCGCTGCTGGCCGAAAACCTGGTGCGTAAAGGCCTGCTCAACGAGCAGGAAGTGGTTCACATGCTCGATCTGGTGGTCGACTGAGTCCAGGACTCATCCGCATCAATGACGACTATCGAGCGTGTTGATTGTCCGTTCAAACGCCAGATCCGTAAGGTAGCCCCATCGATTGATGGAGGTACTTATGTCCCAGGTTCAGATCATGTCCGTTATCGGCAGCGCCGTTCCCGCACCGCTCAGAGAGCTGGGATTGCTCGCCTGTTGGTATCTTGTGCAGGACGGCGAGCCGATCAGCGGTCCGCTCACTTCGCTGCCGGCCGCCCAGGCATTGTCGCAACGCATCGGCATAGGCCAGCTCAGTGCCTAAGGCAGTTGCACCCGCGGTTTGGTTTCGATGAAGATCGCCCAGCTCGACATGAACAGCGCCGCGATCAAGGGCCCGATAACAAAGCCGTTCAGGCCGAAAATCGCCAAGCCGCCCAGGGTTGAGATGAGGATCAGGTAGTCCGGCATCTTTGTATCCTTGCCCACCAGGATCGGTCGCAGCACGTTATCCACCAGTCCGATCACAAACACCCCGAACAACCCCAGCACCACCCCCTGCCAGATGGACCCGTTGAACAGGAAAAATGCCGCCACCGGCGCCCAGATAATCCCCGCCCCCACCGCCGGTAACAGCGACAGAAACGCCATCAATACCGCCCAGAGCAACGCGCTCGGGATGTCCAGAAACCAGAAAATCAGACCGCCCAACGCGCCCTGTGTGATCGCCACCAGCAGATTGCCCTTCACCGTTGCGCGCACCACACGGTTGAACTTGAGCTGCAAGCGGCGTTTCTGGTGTTCTTGCAGGGGGACCGCGGAGCGAACTTTTCGCGCCAGATCGGCGCCATCTCGCAGAAAAAAGAACAGCAGGTACAGCATGATGAAAAAACCCACCACAAAATCGAACGTCCCCTGACCGAAACTGAAGACCTGAGTGGCGACAAACTCATTGCCGGTCATCGCACTCTTGATGATCTTCTCCCGCAGCCCGTTCAGTTCGCCGACCCCGGCCCGATCAAGCAAATGCTGAAAATACGGCGGCAGGCTGTGTTTGAAGTGCGCCACATAGCCCGCGATGTCCAGTTCTCCGCTTTCGATGCTCTTGTAGAGCATCGCCCCTTCCTGGATCAGCAAGACACTGAGGATGATCACCGGCAGAATCGCAATCACCAGGCAGATACTCAGGGTAATCAGCGACGTCACGTTGCGCTGCCAGCCGAACTTCAATTGCATCCGACGCTGCAGCGGCGCGAACAGGATCGCGAGGATCACGGCCCAGAACACCGCGCCGTAGAACGGCAGCAAAATCCAGATAAACGCAATGGTGACCAGCCCTAGCAGGATCACCAGCGATTTGTTGTGTACCGTCTCTAGGTTCATGTCCGATCCATGTCAGTGCGCAGGGGACGCATGCTCTTGTGCTGAAGAGCGTTGCTGATGCTTAGTCCGCCACGGTTCGCGCGAGTGCCATCCGTTTGTTCATCAAGCATAGATCCAGATCAATAAAGCCTGCGGACCAGCCGTTTACCCTTGCCGGCTTTTGCGGTAGACACAGCCATGACTCTGCTCGCTCCCGAATTGCTGGCCCCGGCCGGCACCTTGAAAAACATGCGTTACGCCTTTGCCTACGGTGCCGATGCGGTCTATGCCGGCCAGCCGCGCTACAGCCTGCGGGTGCGCAACAATGAATTCGATCACGCCAACCTGGCCCTAGGCATCGCCGAAGCCCAGGCCCAGGGCAAACGCTTCTACGTGGTGGTGAACATCGCGCCGCACAACGCCAAGCTCAAGACCTTCCTGAAAGACCTGGCCCCGGTGATTGCCATGGCGCCGGATGCGCTGATCATGTCCGACCCGGGCCTGATCATGCTGGTACGCCAGCATTTCCCGCAGATGCCGATCCACCTGTCGGTGCAGGCCAACACGGTGAACTGGGCCAGTGTCGAGTTCTGGCAGCAACAGGGCTTGAGCCGGATAATCCTGTCGCGGGAACTGTCGCTGGAAGAGATCGCCGAGATCCGCCAGCACGTCCCGGCGATGGAGCTTGAGGTGTTCGTCCACGGCGCGTTGTGCATGGCCTACTCCGGGCGCTGTCTGTTGTCGGGCTACATGAACAAGCGCGACGCGAACCAGGGCAGTTGCACCAACGCCTGCCGATGGAAATACACGGCGACTCAGGCCACGGAAAATCATCTCGGCGAAATCGTCCAGACCTTCCAGCCCGAGCCGACCCTGGGTATCGGTACACCGACAGATCAGGTGTTCCTGCTGCAGGAAGCCAATCGCCCGGACGAACTGATGCCGGCCTTCGAAGACGAACACGGCACGTACATCATGAACGCCAAAGACCTGCGCGCAGTGCAGCATGTCGAACGCCTGACGCAGATGGGCGTGCACTCGCTGAAGATCGAAGGCCGGACCAAATCGCACTTCTATTGCGCACGCACCACGCAGGTTTACCGCCAGGCAATCGACGACGCGGTGGCCGGTCGCGCCTTCGATCGCGGCTTGATGACGGACCTGGAGTCCTTGGCCCAACGTGGCTACACAGAGGGTTTCCTGCGCCGGCACGTGCATGACGAATACCAGAACTACCAGCACGGCAGCTCGGTTTCAGAGCGCCAGCAGTTTGTGGGCGAGCTGACAGGCGAGCGGCGAGACCGGATGGCGCAAGTCACAGTGAAGAACCGTTTTGGCCTGGGCGATCACATGGAACTGATGACGCCCCAGGGCAATTTCCACTTCGACCTGCACCAGTTGCAGAACATTAAAGGCGAGCCTATCGACGTGGCGCCCGGTGATGGACACACGGTGTATGTGCCGATACCGGACGCGGTGGATCTGCGGTTCGGGTTATTGATGCGCGATGTTGGGGCGATGTAATCAACAGAGGCCCCACCCGCTAAAGAATCGCCTCGCGATGCCGACCACTTCAGTTCACATGTAGGTGGCGCGTATCGCCTGGAATGCCTATGACCCGCTCTGCCGTTATCGGTTTGTGTCTGTTGATTACAGGTTGCGCCAGTGCGCCTGAACCTGTGGCCCCCGACAGCCCGCAAAAAACCTTCGAGCAAAGTGCTGACGTGCGAACGCTGTTCAATGCGGCCTACGCCCCAACCCCGCAACTGTCGTCATTGGCGCCCTACTCGCCCCGCAGCAAAGTTGCGTCGAGCTATCAATCCGGCCCCGTCAAAGCCGAGGTCCTCAAGTCGATTGCCGATCTGAAACTGCCATCGCCCCTCAAGTCGATCAACCGTGTCGTCGTGCGCTCGCTCGACCTCGGCTACCTGGGCGGCACGCCGGTGCAGAGTGAGCAACGCTATGAAACCGATCCACAGAGCGGGCAACTGCTGTTGCAATGGCCAGGCAAGGTGTCGGATACCCGATCGGTCAATTTCAGAGGGTTGCTGACCCTGCGCCTCGACCGTCAGTACACCGACCGTGAATTGCCCGTGTCGTATGCCGTCGACACCGACAAGCTGACATTCACCGGTGACTGGCGAGCGATGGCCGTCGGTTCATCGTTGGGCTATCAGATCACCCAGCAACGGCGCACTACGCTCAAAGGCAACTCGCTGGAAGTGGAAACCCTTGAATGCGTGGTTGAGCGTCAGATAGATGCTTCGCAGGTCAACTCGTCGTTGCAGGGCGGCGCCAAGGAGTTGAGTTGCACGCTGCAAGGTGAGGAACTGAAAGCCACCGCCACGATGTATTACCTTCAGGATTACGGTTATTTCTTCCGGACCCGCTATCACTCTGGTTGGATCGCGGATGTGCGAACGACCCTGGTTAGCGTTGAGTGATTGATTCGGCATAACAACCGGCGCATTGGTCGTAATGCTGTTCACTTAAGAAAGTATTGGGATTGGGTACATATCCGTTTTTTTGGTGACGGCGGCTATTGGTTCCGCCCTGACGGCGGGTCACTTGGAGAAGCGCCAAGTAA
>NZ_JARVSN010000021.1:0-342015 GCF_030209165.1 Pseudomonas sp. fls2-241-R2A-110
TGGTTTTGCCGATGTCGATGGTGATGGTCTGGCCGTTGGCCAAGGACACGGTCACTGGCGAACCGGTTACGGGCGCTCCAACGGTGGCGGTGTACGTGACGACGCCGCCTTCGGCCGCACTGCCGGTGGCAGTGAGTTTGACGGTCGAGGTGTCGAGGGTGTCGGTGACGTTGGTCACTGCCGCAGCCGGGTCTTTCACCAGGTTTTCGAAATTGCCACCGCTGGCTTCCTTGATGGTCGTTTCGACTTTACCGGCGTCTTTGTAGACGTCGTCGGCTGGGGCTTTGACGGTTACGGAGCCCGTCGTTGCGCCGGCGGCGATGTTGATCACTGCGCCATTGCTCAATGTCACGGTCACTGGCGTGCCGGCCGCATTGGTCAGGTTCGCGGTGTAGACGATGGAACCGCCTTCGGCGACGGAATCGGTCGCGCTCAGGCTGACCGTGGTGGTGTCGGCGGTGTCGGTCACTTTGGTAACGACAGCCGAGCGGTCCGTGTCGAGTTTTTCGAAGTTGCCGCCAGTGCTGTCCGCTATCGCTGCCCTGACCGGCGAGGCACCGGTGTAGACATCATTGGGCACGGTGTATGGCGCCGAACCGCTGGACTCGCCGGCCTTGATGTTGATCACCAGGCCGTTGTTCAGGGTAACGGTCATCGCTGTGTCGGCCGGATGGCTCAACGTGGCGGTGTAGGTGATCTGACCTCCTTCGCCGACAGTGCTCACATCGGCACTGAGCTTCAGGGTGGTGGTATCTACGGTGTCGTTGACAGTAGTGGTGTGCGTTGTGTTGCTGACGTCGAGTTTTTCGAAGTTGCCGCCGTCAGTGCTGGCGATGCCAACGGTGATCTTGCTGCCGTCCTTGTAGACGTCATCGGCCGGTGCCGGGATGGTGATTGAACCTGACTTGTCGCCGGCCTTGATCACGACGCTTTCGCCGTTGCTCAGTTTGACCGTCATGTCAGTGCCGGCGGCATTGCTGAGGTTGACGGTGTAAGTGATGGTGCCGCCTTCGACCACATAGTCGCTGGCAGTCATGGTCACTTTGGTGGTGTCCGGGGTGTCGCTGATGGCGGTTGAGGTCGGGGTCTTGTCGGCGACCAGGTTCTCGAAGTTGCCGCCGGTTACTTCCTTGATGGCGTTGGTCAACGGCTCGTGGCCGACCAAGGCATCGTTCGGTGCTTTGACCGTGATCGAGGCGGTGCTTTCACCGACTGCAATGGTGATTTTTTCGCCATTGGCCAGCGTGACAATTACATCCTTGCCAGTCACCGGCGCGGTGACGGAGGCGGTGTACACCACGTTGCCGCCTTCGGCGGTCGAGGACGTTGCCGTCAGGCTGACAGTCGAGGTGTTGATGGTGTCGGTAACATCAGTCACTGCCGCTGCCGGATTCGTGACCAGGTTTTCGAAGTTGCCACCGCTGGCATCCTTGATGGTCGCTTCGACTTTGCCGGCGTCTTTGTAGACGTCGTCGGCTGGTGCTTTGACGGTTACGGAGCCCGTCGTTGCCCCAGCGGCGATGTTGATTACCGCGCCGTTGCTCAACGTCACGGTGACCGGTGTGCCGGCGGCGTTGGTCAGGCTGGCGGTGTAGACGATGGAACCGCCTTCGGCGACGGAGCCGGTCGCACTCAGGCTGACCGTGGTGGTGTCGGTAGTGTCGGTCACGGTGGTGCTGACCGGGGATTTGTCGGCGACCAGATTCTCGTAGTTACCGCCGCTGACGTTGGTGATTGAGTTGGTCAGTGGTGCATGACCGGTCAATGCATCGTTTGGTGCCAGGGTGGTGACGAAACCGGTGGTTTTGCCGATGTCGATGGTGATGGTCTGGCCGTTGGCCAAGGACACGGTCACTGGCGAACCGGTTACAGGTGCACCCACGGTGGCGGTGTAAGTGACGACGCCACCTTCGGCCGCGCTGCCGGTGGCAGTGAGTTTGACGGTCGAAGTGTCGAGGGTGTCGGTGACGTTGGTCACCGCCGCAGCCGGGTTTTTCACCAGGTTCTCGAAGTTGCCGCCGCTCGCATCCTTGATGGTCGTTTCGACTTTGCCGGCGTCTTTGTACACGTCATCGGCCGGGGCCTTGACGGTTACGGAGCCCGTCGTCGCGCCGGCGGCGATGTTGATCACCGCGCCGTTGCTCAGCGTCACGGTCACTGGCGTGCCGGCGGCATTGGTCAGGTTCGCGGTGTAGACGATGGAACCACCTTCAGCGACCGAGTCGGTGGCGCTCAGGCTGACCGTAGTGGTGTCTTTCACATCGGCCACCGAAGTGACCGCCGGGGTTTGATTCGCCACCAGATTTTCGTAGTTGCCGCCAGTGGTGCCGTCGATCTTCACGCTCAAGGAGCCGCCGCCAGCCAAGGCGTCATTCGGTGCGATGAAGTTCACATGACCGCTGCTTGCACCGACCGGGATGGTGATTGTCTGTCCGTTGGACAGGGTCACGAGCACCGGCGAACCGGTGACGGGCGCGTTGACCGATGCGGTGTAAACCACCACGCCGCCTTCGACCGTGCTGGCCGTGGCGGTCAGGGATACGGTGCTGTTGTTGATCGTATCGGTCACATCGGTGACGGCTGGCGTCTTGTCGGCCACCAGACTCTCGAAGTTGCCACCGGTGGTTTTGGTGATGCTGGCTTCGACTTTGCCGGCATCTTTGTAGACGTCATCGGCTGGCGCTGCGTAGTTCACTGAACCGCTGGTGGCGCCTTTGGCGATGTTGATCACCGCGCCGTTGTTCAACGTCACGGTCATGGCGCTACCGGCCGCATTGGTCAGGGTCGCGGTATAGACGATCGAACCACCCTCGGCGACCGAACCGGTTGCGCTCAGGCTCAGGCCGGTGGTGTCTGCCGAATCGGTGACAGTGGTGACCGCTGGCGAATGATCGGTGACGACTTTCTCGAAGTTACCGCCGCTCTGGCTGGCAATCGTTGCCTGGACTTTGCCGCCATCCACGTAGGGAGTATTCGCCGGGGCGGCGAAGTTGACCGAACCGCTGGAGGCGCCGGCGGCGATGTTGATTATCGCGCCGTTGCTCAGCTTCACGGTCATGGCCGTGTCCGTCGGGTTGCTCAGGGTCGCGGTGTAGGTAATCTGGCCACCTTCGCTCACGGTGTTGCTGGCCGACAGGGACAGGGACGTGCTGTCGATGGTGTCTTTGACGGCGGTGGTCACTGACGTCTTGCTGACGTCGAGATTTTCGAAGTTGCCACCGCTGGCGTCGGTGATCTTCACGCTGAGCTTGCCGGCGTCCTTGTAGACATCGTCGCTCGGCGCCGCGATGGTCACCGAACCGCTGGTCTTGCCGGCGGCAATGGTAATGGTCTCGCCATTGCTCAGCTTCACGGTTACCGGCGTCTGCGCGGCGTTGGTCAGGGTCGCGGTGTAGGTGATGTGCGAGCCTTCAAGTACCGATTTGTCAGCGCTGAGGGTCAGGTGTGTGGTGTCGTTGGTGTCGGCCACGTTGGTCACGGCCGGCGCCGGATTTTTCACCAGGTTCTCGAAGTTGCCGCCGGACGTATCTTTGATGGTGACTTCGACTTTGCCAGCGTCCTTGTAGACGTCATCCTTCGGAGCATCGACTTTGACCGTGCCGGTGGTTTTACCGGCATCGATGGTGATGGTCGCGCCGTTGCTCAAGGTGACGGTGACGGGTGTGCCGGCCGGGTTGCTCAAGGTCGCGGTGTAGATGATCGAGCCGCCCTCGTTGACGTTGCCGGTGGCGGTCAGCGATACGGTGGTGGTGTCGACGGTGTCGGTCACGCTGGTGCTGGTCGGTGTTTTATCGGCGACCAGATTTTCGTAGTTGCCGCCACTGACGTTGGTGATCGAGTTGGTCAGCGGTGCATGCCCGCTGAGCACGTCGTTGGAAACAACGGCATTGACCGTGCCGCTGCTTTTGCCAATGTCGATAGTGATGGCCTGTCCGTTGGCCAGGGTCACGATCACCGGCGAACCCGTGACGGGTGCGCCCACCGAGGCGGTGTAAACCACAATGCCGCCCTCGGCCAAGCTGCTGGTGGCGGTCAGGGTGACGGTCGAGGTGTCGAGGGTGTCGGTGACGCTGGTTACAGCGGCGGCGGGGTCTTTTACCAGGTTTTCAAAGTTGCCGCCGGTGGCGTCCTTGATGGTCGCTTCGACTTTACCGGCGTCTTTATAGACGTCATCGGCTGGCGCCTTAACGGTGACGGAGCCGGTCGTTGCGCCGGCGGCGATGTTGATCACCGCGCCGTTGCTCAACGTCACGGTCACTGGCGTACCGGCGGCGTTGGTCAGGTTTGCGGTGTATACGATAGAACCGCCTTCGGCGACGGAATCGGTGGCGCTCAGGCTGACCGTGGTGGTGTCTTGGGTGTCGGTGACGGAGGTATTCGCCGACTTGCCGTCGACGTCCAGCTTCTCGTAATTACCGCCCTTCGCATCATCAATCTTCACGCTCAGCGAACCGCCGCCGGCGAGGGCATCGTTAGGCGCAGCGAAATTCACGCTGGCACTGCTGGCGCCGACCGGAATGGTGATGGTCTGGCCGTTGGACAGGGTTACGACCACTGGCGAATCGGTGACCGGCGCAGTGACGGACGCGGTGTACACCACGGTGCCGCCTTCGGCGACGGAGGATGTCGCGGTCAGGCTGACGGTCGAGGTGTTGATCGTGTCGGTGACATCGGTCACTGCCGCTGCTGGGTTGGTGACCAGGTTTTCGAAATTACCGCCGCTGGCGTCCTTGATCGTTGCTTCGACTTTGCCGGCGTCTTTATAGACGTCATCGGCTGGCGCCTTAACGGTGACGGAGCCGGTGGTGGCGCCGGCGGCGATGTTGATCACCGCGCCGTTGCTCAGCGTCACAGTGACCGGCGTGCCAGCGGCGTTGGTCAGGTTCGCGGTGTAGACGATGGAGCCGCCTTCGGCGACGGAATCGGTGGCGCTCAGGCTGACGGTGGTGGTGTCTTGGGTGTCGTTTACGGTGGTGCTGACCGGGGATTTGTCGGCGACCAGGTTCTCGTAGTTGCCGCCGCTGACGTTGGTGATCGAGTTGGTCAGTGGTGCGTGACCGGTCAACGCATCGTTCGGTGCCAGGGTGGTGACGAAGCCGGTGGTTTTGCCGATGTCGATGGTGATGGTCTGGCCGTTGGCCAAGGACACGGTCACCGGCGAACCGGTTACGGGTGCACCGACGGTGGCGGTGTACGTGACGACGCCGCCTTCGGCCGCACTCTCGGTGGCAGTGAGTTTGACGGTCGAGGTGTCGAGGGTGTCGGTGACGTCGGTCACGGCTGCTGCCGGACTGGTGACCAGGTTTTCAAAGTTGCCGCCGCTTGCATCCTTGATGGTCGCTTCAACCTTGCCGGCGTCTTTATAGACGTCATCGGCCGGGGCTTTGACGGTCACAGAGCCGGTGGTGGCGCCGGCGGCGATGTTGATCACGGCGCCGTTGCTCAACGTCACGGTCACCGGCGTGCCGGCGGCGTTGGTCAGGTTTGCGGTGTAGACGATAGAACCGCCTTCGGCGACGGAATCGGTCGCGCTCAGGCTGACCGTGGTGGTATCCGCAGAATTCGTCACCGAGGTATTCGCCGACTTGCCGTCGACGTCCAGCTTCTCGTAATTACCGCCCTTCGCATCATCAATCTTCACGCTCAGCGAACCGCCGCCGGCCAAAGCATCGTTCGGCGCAACGAAATTCACGCTGGCGCTGCTGGCGCCGACCGGGATGGTGATGGTCTGGCCGTTAGACAGGGTCACGAGGACTGGTGAGTCGGTGACCGGCGCCGTGACGGACGCGGTATACACCACGGTGCCGCCTTCGGCGACGGAGGACGTCGCCGTCAGGCTGACGGTCGAGGTGTTGATCGTGTCGGTGACATCGGTCACGGCTGCTGTCGGACTGGTGACCAGGTTTTCGAAATTGCCGCCGCTCGCATCCTTGATCGTTGCTTCGACTTTGCCGGCGTCTTTGTAGACGTCATCGGCTGGCGCCTTGACGGTCACTGAACCGGTCGTCGCGCCAGCGGCGATGTTGATCACCGCGCCGTTGCTCAGCGTCACAGTGACCGGCGTGCCGGCGGCGTTGGTCAGGCTCGCGGTGTAGACGATCGAGCCGCCTTCAGCCACGGAATCCGTGGCGCTCAGGCTGACCGTGGTGGTGTCTTGGGTGTCGGTGACGGAGGTACTCGCCGACTTGCCGTCGACGTCCAGCTTCTCGTAATTACCGCCCTTCGCGTCGTCGATTTTGACGCTCAGGGCGCCGCCACCGGCCAAAGCATCGTTCGGTGCAACGAAATTCACGCTGCCACTGCTGGCGCCAACCGGAATGGTGATGGTCTGTCCGTTGGACAGGGTCACCACCACTGGTGAATCGGTCACCGGCGCGGTGACGGAGGCGGTGTACACCACGGTGCCGCCTTCCGCGACCGAGGACGTCGCCGTCAGGCTGACGGTCGAGGTGTTGATCGTGTCGGTGACATCGGTCACGGCCGCTGCGGGGCTAGTGACCAGGTTTTCGAAGTTGCCACCGCTCGTATCCTTGATGGTCGCTTCGACTTTACCGGCGTCTTTGTAGACGTCATCGGCCGGGGCTTTGACGGTCACGGAGCCTGTCGTTGCGCCAGCGGCAATGTTGATCACCGCGCCGTTGCTCAACGTCACAGTGACCGGCGTGCCGGCCGCGTTGGTCAGGCTTGCGGTGTAAACAATCGAACCACCTTCCGCAACGGAATCGGTGGCGCTCAGGCTGACGGCGGTGGTGTCTTGGGTGTCGGTGATGGAGGTATTCGCCGACTTGCCGTCGACGTCCAGCTTCTCGTAGTTACCGCCCTTGGCGTCGTCGATTTTGACGCTCAGCGAACCGCCGCCGGCCAAAGCATCATTCGGCGCAACGAAATTCACGCTGCCACTGCTGGCGCCGACCGGAATGGTGATGGTCTGGCCGTTGGACAGGGTTACGACCACTGGCGAATCGGTCACCGGCGCCGTGACAGACGCGGTGTACACCACGGTGCCGCCTTCCGCGACGGAGGATGTCGCGGTCAGGCTGACGGTCGAGGTGTTGATCGTGTCGGTGACGTTGGTCACAGCCGGAACAGTGCTCGGGACCAGGTTCTCGAAGTTGCCGCCGCTCGCATCCTTGATCGTTGCTTCAACTTTGCCAGCGTCTTTGTAGACGTCATCGGCCGGTGCCGCGACGCTCACGCTGCCGCTGGTGGCGCCAGCGGCGATGTTGATCACCGCGCCGTTGCTCAGCGTCACAGTGACCGGCGTGCCGGCCGCGTTGGTCAGGCTTGCGGTGTAAACAATCGAACCACCCTCGGCCACTTCGGCGGACGCCGACAGGCTCAGGCCCGTGTCATCCTTTGAGTCGGTGACGGTGGTAACCGCCGGCGTAGTGCTCGGCACCAGATTCTCGAAGTTGCCACCGGTAGCGCCGGTGATCGTAGTGCTGATCGTGCTGCCGTTTTGATAAACGTCATTGGCCGGGGTGTCGACGTTCACGGAGCCGCTGGTTTTGCCGGCTTCAATGGTAATGGTCGAACCGTTGGAAAGGGTGACAGTCACCGGCGTCTGCGCCGGGTTGGTCAACGTCGCGGTGTAAGTAATCTGGCCGCCTTCGGTAACGCTGGCGCCTGCGCTCAGGGTGACCGTGGTGGTATCGACGGTGTCGGTCACCTGGGTTACGGCCGGAGTCGTCGGCGGAGTCACGACGATGCCATTGCCGCCCGTGGTGCCGGTGACGGTCACGTCGATTTGGGTGGCGTCGTTATAAACAGTGTCGTTTGGCGCGAGCGGGACGTTGACGGTGCCGGTCAACTGGCCGGCCTGGATCACGATCACCGAGCCATTGGACAGGGTGATGCTCAGGTCAGTCAGCGGCGCCTGGCTCAGGGTCGCGGTGTAGACAAGTACGCCGCCAGCCTCGGTGATGGTTGGCGTAGCGCTCAGACTCAAGGTCGAATCACGCGCCGCGTTGGCGTTGGCGTTGGCCGTTTGCCCGCCAGTGGTGTTCTGTGCCGCCTGTGCCGCGGCGTTGAGGCCCGCAGTCGGGAAACCAATGGTCGGGTCCACCCGGCCAGCGGTTGCATCCAGCATCACAAAGCTGTGGCCGCCACCGGCTGCACCGCCCGTGCCGGCAGCCGCTGGGCCCGCTGCAGTGGCTTCGAGGTCAGTAGTCGGGTCGGCGCCCGCCGCGATGGCTTGCTGCAATTCTTCAACGGAGGGTGCGGCTTGCGCTGTGGCTTGTGCCAGGTCAGTGCTGGAGTCTGGACTGCTCGCGCTCCACTGAGTGTCGCGGCCCAGGTCCAGGGTTCGGCCGTCAGCCAGTTCGAGCGTCACGGCGCCTGCCGCGCCAGTGTCTACCTGATCGCCGACAAACAACCGGTCGCCTTCAACGAGTACGCGACGAACGCCTTCTGGGGACACCGCGAAAACCTGACCAACAATGCTTTTGACGATAGCAACAACACTGCTCATTGAAGACTCTCCGGGTGTCACGTTCAGTTGACTTCCACAGACCTGATGGCGCGCTCGCCAAAACAGTCTGGACGTACTTGAAAAATTTTCGAGGCATAACTTTGACGCGATTGGTCGTCAAACATTTGGCTATGCTTTTTCGCTATTAACTATATGCCAAAGTATTGACCTTGCATTTGTCATCCTAAACACTCGCCCCAGTAATGTCACATTGATATTGAAGTAGCTATCTGCCCCGCAGAATGCAGTTCAGTTCCAAGTTCAACATTTCCGACATACGGTCATTACGATGACAATCATCCGATGCAGCGGCAAGTTCTGCAGTGATTCAAGACAAGTAATCCCGGGAAATTCCAACCATGCGTTTGCAGCTGCTCAAGGCTTTACCTTTTGCCATAACCGCCGGTTTTGTTCAGGCGCAGTCACTTCCGGAGGCCATGCAACAGGCGTTGGACGTCCATCCCGAAATTCAGGCAGGTGTTAACAGTCGATTGGCGGCGGATTATCAATTAAAGGCAGCAAAAGGTGGATACCTGCCACGGGTCGATCTGCTGGGCGGTTATGGTCGCGAGGGCGCGGACAACCTCAATACGCGTGCTGCCGGCAATAATAATCACTGGGAAACGCTGAACCGAGGCGAGTCAAGTTTGCGGTTGTCGCAAATGGTTTTTGACGGATTTGCGACGTCCAGTGAAGTGGGGCGTCAACAAGCCACCGTTAACTCCCGGGCTTATTCTTTATTGGGCACCTCGGAACGCACTGCGTTGACCGTTGCTCAGGTCTATCTCGATGTCCTGACCCGCCGCGAGTTCGTTCGTCTGGCCACCGAAAATTTGAAGAGTCACGAACGGATTTTTGACCAGATCAAGTTGCGCACCCAGCGTGGCGTGGGCAGCGGTGCCGACCTCGATCAGGCCGAAGCGCGTATGGCCCAGGCCCGCAACAATTTGATCACCGAGCAGACCAACCTGGCGGATGCCGAGACCAACTTTCTCAGTGCTGTGGGCCAGATGCCCGATCAACTGGAGCTTCCTGCCGATTTCCTCGCGCTATTGCCGGCCAACTTGAATGAAGCCCGCGCGCAGATGCTGGAAAACAGCCCGATCCTGCGTTCCGCCGAGTCCGATATCGCCGCGGCCGAGAAACAATACGACACCGCCAAATCGTCCTTCTACCCGCGCTTCGATGCCGAACTGGGTCGCACCGCCGACAACGATCTCGACGGTCAGAACGGTCACACCAACGAATGGCAAGCCATGCTGCGCATGCGCTTCAACCTGTATGCCGGTGGCAGCAACAAAGCTGATCTGGAGTCCAAGTCCTACCTGTCAAACCAGGCCCTGGATATCCGCAATAATGCCCTGCGCGTATTAAATGAAGAGTTGGGCCTGGCCTGGAATGCGTTGAACAATGCCAACGCCCAAGTGCCGATCGCCCAGCAATATGTTGATCACAGCACCAGCGTGCGCACTGCGTATCAGAGGCAGTTCAGCCTGGGCGAACGCACTTTGCTCGACTTGCTCGACAGTGAAAACGAACTGTTCACCGCTTCCCGTCGCCTGGCGGAGATCAAAAACATTCAGTTATTTACTCAATATCGAATCAAGGCGACCATGGGCGAGTTACTCAAAAGCCAGGGAGTGGTCGCACCGTTGGCATCCGTTGTGCAGAACGATGTGAAGCCCAGGGTCCAGCTACCCGGGATGAATTGAGTCTTCCTTATTCAACTGTTTGCCAAGAGTGCCGAGCGTGGAATCAGAAGTCAGTCGAGTTCAACTCATTCATGATCCACGCGCGCTGCACGACGATCCGTTACTGGATGGTTTGCTGGCCCTGTGCACGTTGCATCAGAAGCCAGCCAGCGCCGCGATGTTGACCACCGGCTTGCCATTACCCAAGCAACGCCTGAGCGTTGAACTGCTGCCCCGCGCGGCAGCCCGCGCCGGTCTACAAGGGCGGGTGCTGCAGCGCAAGCTTGAGCAGATTCCAACGATTGCCATGCCGGCGCTGCTGCTGCTCAAGGACGGTCGAAGTGCCGTCCTGCTCGGTTGGCAAGGTGAGGATCAGGCCCGCGTGTTGCTCAGCGAAAGCGACGGCGGTGAAAGTGTTGTCAGTCGCGAACTGTTGGCTGACGACTACATCGGCAAGGTGTTCTTCGCCCAACCCCAACACAAATTCGACGTCAATCACGGCACGCTGATCCCGCGTGCGCGCTCGTGGTTCCGCGACACTCTCAAGCGTTCGCGCTGGCTGTATGCCGATGCCATTGCCGCCAGTTTCCTGATCAACATCATCGCCATGGCCGCGCCGCTGTTCGTGATGAACGTCTACGACCGTGTCGTGCCGAACCAGGCCGAATCGACTCTCTGGGTGTTGGCCATCGGCATCACGGGCGCCTACCTGTTCGACCTGATCCTCAAAAGCCTGCGCAGTTTGTGCCTGGACCTGGCCGGCAAGAAAACCGACCTGATCATCTCGGCCACGCTGTTCGAGCGCATTGTCGGCATGGCCATGAAGTACCGCCCGGCCCGGGTCGGCAGCTTTGCCCAGAACATCCATGAGTTTCAAAGCCTGCGCGACTTCCTCGCCTCGCTGACCCTGACCAGCCTGATCGACCTGCCGTTTACGCTGCTGATCTTTATGGTCATCGCGATCCTCGGCGGTCACCTTGTGTGGATTCCGGTGCTGGCGTTCCCAATTGCGCTGCTGATTGGTTATGCCTTGCAGAAGCCATTGGTGGCGACCATGGAACGAACCATGGCCCTGGGCGCCGAGCGTCAGTCGAGCCTGATCGAAACCCTCGCCGGCCTTGATGCGGTGAAGGTCAACAACGCTGAAAGCGAACGTCAGTATCAGTGGGAACAGACCATCGGCACCCTCAGCCGCCTCGAACTGCGGGTGAAAATGCTCTCCGGTCTGGCGATGAACATCACCTTGCTGATCCAGCAATTGGCCGGGGTGATCATGATCGTATTCGGCGTGTACCAGATCATCGACGGGCACCTGAGCATGGGCGGTTTGATCGCCTGTTACATGCTCAGTGGCCGCGCGCTCAGCCCGTTGGCCTCGTTGTCCGGCCTGTTGACCCGCTACCAGCAAGCGCGGGTGACCATGACCTCGGTCGATCAAATGATGGAGTTGCCGCAAGAGCGCAATTTCGATGAGCGTCCGTTGAGCCGCAAGGTGCTGCAAGGCGCCATCGAATGCCGGCAAATGAACTTCACGTACCCGAATCAGCAAAACGCGGCGCTGAAGAATATCAACCTGATCATCAAGCCTGGCGAGAAGATTGGCATCATCGGTCGCAGCGGCTCGGGCAAAAGCTCGCTGGCCAAACTGCTGGTGGGCCTCTATCAGCCGGACGACGGCGCACTGTTGGTGGATGGCGTCGATATTCGTCAGATCGACGTCAGCGAATTGCGCTACAACATCGGTTATGTGGCGCAGGACATCCAGTTGCTGGCCGGCACGCTGCGCGACAACCTGGTGTCAGGTGCGCGTTATGTCGAAGACGAAATGGTCCTGCAAGCGGCCGAACTGGCTGGTGTACATGAGTTCGCCCGTCTGCACCCGCAAGGCTATGAGCTGCAAGTCGGTGAGCGCGGGCAGAACCTTTCCGGCGGTCAGCGCCAGAACGTCGCCCTGGCCCGGGCGTTGTTGCTCAACCCGCCGATCCTGCTCCTCGATGAGCCGACCAGCGCCATGGATAACACCGGTGAAGAGCGCCTCAAACAACGCCTCGCCGCCGTCATCGAAAGCAAAACCGTGGTGCTGGTCACGCACCGGGCGTCGCTGTTGTCGCTGGTGGATCGCTTGATCGTTATCGACCGTGGACAAATTCTTGCCGATGGCCCGAAAGCCGCCGTGATGGAAGCGTTGAAAAAGGGGCAGATCAGTGTTGCTTAAGTCCGGGGTCAAGAACTCCATTCGCCGTTACTTCAAAGGCTCCGAGTCGCTGCATGGCCAGCCACTGCCCGAGGTCAATAAAGCGCTGATCGAAGACGCCCCGCGCGTGGTGCGGCTGACGATCTGGGCGATCATCGGTTTCTTCGTGTTCCTGCTGCTCTGGGCCAACTACGCGGTGATCGACGAAGTCACCAAGGGTGACGGCAAGGCGATTCCGTCGTCGAAGATTCAGAAAATCCAGAACCTCGAAGGTGGGATCGTCTCCGAACTGTTCGTCACCGAAGGGCAGATTGTCGAAGCTGGCGCACCGTTGATTCGCCTGGACGACACCCGTTTCGCCTCCAACGTGGGCGAAACCGAAGCCGATCGACTGTCGATGCTGCTGCGTGTGGAGCGCTTGAGCGCCGAAGTCGATGATCGTCCGCTGAATTTCCCCGCCGATGTGCTCAAGGCTGTTCCTGGTCAGGCTGCCAGCGAAGAGTCGCTGTACATCAGCCGCCGCCAGCAACTGCACGATGAAATCGGTGGGTTGCAGGAGCAGTTGATCCAGCGTCAGCAAGAGCTGCGCGAATTTACTTCCAAACAGTCGCAGTACCGCAACGGACTGTCGTTGCAGCATCAGGAAATCGCCATGTCCGAGCCGCTGGTGGCCCAGGGCGCGGTATCGCCGGTTGAAGTGCTGCGGCTCAAGCGGGCTGAGGTCGAAACCCGCGGCCAGCTGGACGCCACGACGCTGGCGATTCCTCGCGCCGAATCGGCGATCAAGGAAGTGCAGCGCAAGATCGACGAGACGCGCGGCAAGTTCCGCAGCGAGGCCCTGACCCAACTCAACGAAGCGCGCACGGACCTGAACAAGGCCCAGGCCACTGGCAAAGCGCTGGAAGACCGGGTCAGCCGGACGCTGGTCACCTCGCCGGTACGCGGCATCGTCAACAAGTTGCTGGTGAACACCATCGGCGGCGTGATCCAGCCGGGCAGCGATCTGGTGGAAATCGTGCCGCTGGACGACACCTTGCTGGTGGAGGCGAAGATTCGTCCGCAGGACATTGCGTTCCTGCATCCGGGGCAAGAAGCGACGGTGAAATTCACGGCGTACGACTACACCATCTATGGTGGGCTCAAGGCCAAGCTGGAGCAGATCGGTGCCGACACCATCACCGATGAAGACAAGAAGACCACGTACTACATCATCAAGCTGCGCACGGATCGCAGCCACCTGGGGACGGATGAGAAACCGTTGCTGATCATTCCGGGGATGGTGGCTTCGGTGGATATCATCACGGGCAAGAAAACTATTCTCAGCTACTTGCTCAAACCGATTATTCGGGCGCGGGCAGAGGCGTTGCACGAGCGGTAATCCTCGAGCGCCACTGACGGCCTCATCGCGAGCAGGCTCGCTCCCACAGGGTTCTGTGTCGATCACAAAATGCCTGTAGGAGCGAGCCTGCTCGCGATGGCGGCCTCAAGAGCGGCACAACCCAAAAGCCATATCGTTATTCGCTAACGGTATTTAAATTTCAATTCTTATACCTATAAAGTCAGACTCCTGCGTACCTGCCGACCAATCGGCGCGCCGCACGACACGAACCAACACGGAACCTCCGTGAGTTTCTTGATCGACGCGCGCGCCCTTGAGCGTGCCGTGCGTGGGAGTGATTTTTATGTCCGCCGTCTCTGCGTCACCCGCAATCGCGCCACAAACTTTCGACATCCGTCCGTTCAGCGGCGCCGTCGGTGCCGAAATCATCGGCCTCGATCTGTCCCGACCGATCAACGATCAGGACTTCGCCCGCATCCACCGCGCGCACCTTGACCATCACGTCGTGGTGTTCCGCGACCAGCGCATTACCCCCGAGCAGCAGATCGCCTTCAGTCGCCGATTCGGCGTGTTGCAGATCCACGTGCTCAAGCAATTCCTGCTGGCCGGGCATCCAGAAATTCTCATCGTTTCGAACATCATCGAAAACGGCCAATCGATCGGCCTCGGTGACGCCGGCAAGTTCTGGCACTCCGACCTTTCCTATAAAGAATTTCCCAGCCTGGGCTCGATGCTGCACGCCCAGGAACTGCCATCCGAAGGCGGCGACACATTGTTCGCCGACATGCACAAAGCCTGGGACAGCCTGCCCGAAGCGCTGCGCAAAGCCGTCGAAGGTCGCTCGGCTGCGCACTCGTACACGGCGCGCTACAGCGAGACCAAATTCGAGGGCAACTGGCGTCCGACGCTGACGCCGGAGCAATTGGCTCAGGTCGCCGAAGTCATCCATCCCATCGTCCGTACGCACCCGGAAAACGGTCGCAAGGCGTTGTTCGTCAGCGAGGGGTTCACCACCCGCATCGTCGGTTTGCCGGAAGACGAGAGCAAGCAACTGCTCGACGAGCTCTATGCCCACAGCGTGCTACCGCAAAACATCTACCGCCACCAATGGCAGGCCCACGACCTGGTGTTCTGGGACAACCGCTCGCTGATCCACCTTGCCGCCGGATGCCCAAGCCATCTGCGCCGCAAGCTGTATCGCACCACCATTCAGGGCGACGCGCCTTTCTGATTCTGTTGGAGATCGATCATGTCCAAACGTCTTCCATTCGCACCGCTGGCAGCTGCCATCGGTTTGGGTTTCAGCCTGATCGCCGGCAGTCTGGTGGCGCCGACCGTGGCCCATGCTGAAGGTGAAATCCGCATTGCCGAGCAGTTCGGTATTGTCTATTTGTTGCTCAACGTGGTCCGCGATCAGAACCTGATTGAAAAGTACGGCAAGCAGGAAGGCATCGACATCAAAGTCGACTGGACTCAGTTGTCCGGTGGCGCAGCGGTCAACGATGCGTTGCTCTCCGGTTCGATTGATATCGCCGGTGCCGGCGTCGGTCCGCTGCTGACGATTTGGGACCGCACCCACGGCAAGCAGAACGTCAAGGCCGTGGCTTCCCTGGGTAACTTTCCGTACTACCTGGTGAGCAATAATCCCAAGGTCAAAACCATCGCTGACTTCACCGAAAAGGACCGCATTGCGGTGCCGGCGGTGGGCGTTTCGGTGCAGTCGCGCTTCTTGCAATACGCGGCGGCCAAGCAGTGGGGGGACAAGGAATTCAATCGACTGGACAAGTACACCATCGCGGTTCCGCAACCGGACGCCACCGCCGCGTTGGTTGCCGGAGGCACCGAGTTGTCCGGGCACTTTTCCAACCCGCCGTTCCAGGATCAGGAACTGGCCAATCCTAATGTGCACGTGGTCTTGAATTCCTATGACGTGCTCGGCCCGAACTCGCCGACCGTGCTGTTCGCCACCGAGAAATTTCGCAACGAAAACCCGAAAACGTACAAAGCCTTCATCGAAGCACTGACTGAAGCCGCGGAGTTCGCTCAGAACGACAAAGGCGCCGCAGCCGACACTTATATCCGTGTCACCAAGGCGAAAATCGACCGCGCCGACTTGTTGAAAATCATCGACAACCCGCAATTCGAATTCAGCGTCACGCCGAAAAACACGTACCCGTTGGCCGAATTCCTCTACCGCGTCGGCGCGATCAAAAACAAACCGGACTCGTGGAAGGATTACTTCTTCCAGGACGCCAAACCGCTGCAAGGGAGCTGATTGCCATGAACGCCCCCTTGCAAGGCCACACGGTCAGCAAACCGAACGACACCGCCCAGGCGCTGCTGTCGGTCGACACTGTCAGCCTCGAATATCGCACGCCGCAGCGAGTGGTTCGGGCGACGCATCAAGTCAGTTTTGAAATCGATCCGGCGGACCGTTTTGTGCTCCTGGGGCCGTCAGGTTGCGGCAAGTCGACGTTGCTCAAGGCGGTTGCCGGTTTTATCCGGCCCTGCGAAGGCGAGATCCGCCTTCAAGGGCAAATCGTCGATGCGCCGGGGCCGGACCGGATCGTGGTGTTCCAGGAGTTCGATCAACTGCCGCCATGGAAAACCGTCAAACAGAACGTGATGTTTCCACTGCTCGCCTCGAAAACCCTCAAGCGCAAAGAGGCCGAGGAGCGGGCGCTGCACTACCTGGACAAGGTCGGTCTGGCCGCGTTTGCCGATGCTTATCCGCACACCTTGTCCGGCGGCATGAAGGCGCGTGTGGCGATTGCCCGGGCGTTGGCGATGCAACCGAAAATCCTCTTGATGGACGAACCCTTCGCGGCCCTCGATGCGCTCACTCGCCGCAAGATGCAGGAGGAGTTGCTGCTGCTTTGGGACGAAGTGCGCTTCACGTTGCTGTTCGTCACTCACTCCATCGAAGAAGCGCTGGTGGTGGGCAATCGCATCCTGTTGCTGTCGCCACATCCGGGGCGGGTACGCGCGGAAGTCCACAGCCATCAATACGATCTGCATAGCCTTGGCGGCGTGGCGTTTCAGGAGTCGGCGCGACGCATTCACCGGTTGTTGTTCGATGAAGGCCAGTCACCGGAAGCCGAACGTGAGCTGGATTTCACTGACATCCGCATCGCTTATTGAGCCATTGAGAGGAGTGCCCGATGAGCCATTTATCATCCCCGCGTGAAGCATTCGAAACCGTTCTGCAGCCGCTCACGAGCGTGCCGCTGGAGCGTGAACTACCGCTCGGTCAGCGCCTCTGGCAGCAAGGCTGGATTCGTAAAAGCCTGATCCTGATTCTGCTCGCGGTGCTGTGGGAAGTGGTTGCCCGCGTGCAGAACAACGACCTGCTGCTGCCCAGTTTTTTACAAACCGCCAGCGCGCTGTATGACGGTTTGCTCAGCGGAGAGTTGCTGGACAAGGTCTGGATTTCCCTGGTGGTGCTGCTCAAGGGTTACCTGATCGGCATTGTGCTGGCGTTTGCCCTGACCACCCTGGCGGTGTCGACGCAGTTCGGGCGCGACCTGCTGAGCACCCTGACCTCAATGTTCAATCCGCTGCCGGCCATTGCGCTGTTGCCGCTGGCGCTGCTGTGGTTCGGGCTGGGGCAGAACAGCCTGATTTTCGTATTGGTGCATTCGGTGCTCTGGGCGTTGGCGTTGAACACTTATGCCGGATTTCTCGGGGTCTCGGAAACCTTGCGTATGGCCGGGCGCAACTACGGTCTGAAGGGCATGCGCTTTGTGTTGTTCATCCTGATTCCGGCGGCGCTACCGTCGATCCTCGCCGGGTTGAAAATCGGCTGGGCCTTCGCCTGGCGCACGCTGATTGCCGCTGAACTGGTGTTCGGCGCTACCAGCGGCAAGGGCGGTTTGGGCTGGTACATCTTTCAGAATCGCAATGAGCTGTACACCGACAAAGTGTTTGCCGGGTTGGCGGTGGTGATCTTGATCGGGTTGCTGGTGGAGAACCTGGTGTTTGATTCGCTGGAGCGGGTGACCGTCAAGCGGTGGGGGATGCAGAGTTAAGCTCTGCGTTGTTTGGTTTGGCCCCATCGCGGGCAAGCCCGCTCCCACAGGGATCTCCAGTGGATGCGGACTTTGTGTTCAACACATAAACCTGTGGGAGCGGGCTTGCCCGCGATGGGCCAGACTTGCCACCCCATCAGTCAGGAGAATGTTTGCTAGCATTGCGTCTGAGTCAATTCACCTCAGACACGAGTGCTCACAATGCAACTCCCGGACATGAATCTTCTGGTCGCTCTCGACGCTCTGCTCGACGAGGGCAGCGTGGTCGGCGCGGCGCGGCGAATGAACCTTAGTCCGGCCGCGATGAGCCGTACCCTGACGCGGATCCGTGAGGCCATTGGCGATCCGATTCTGGTGCGCGCCGGTCGTGGCCTGGTGCCGACGCCCAAGGCGTTGGCGTTGCGCGAGCAGGTACGCGATCTGGTCGAGCAGGCCGCGCTACTGTTCCGCTCCGCTGATGACGTGGACTTGGGCAGTTTGCGTCGCCGATTCAGTATTCGGGCCAACGATTTTTTCGTGGGTGTTTACGGGGGCAAGTTGTTCGACACGATGGAGCGCCAGGCCCCGCACTGCGAATTGCGCTTTGTGCCCGAGGGCGATGGCGATGACGAGGCCTTGCGTGAGGGGCGAATCGACTTAAGCGTCAGCAACAATCGTCCGGTCATGCCGGAAGTGAAGGTGCAGAACTTGTTTTCCACGCACTTTGTCGGCTTGGTGCGTGAAGATCACCCCTTGTTTGCGCAAGAGATCACGGCTGAACGCTATGCCGGGTTCTCCCATATCAGCATGTCCCGCCGCGGTATTGCTCGCGGTCCAATCGACACGGCGCTCAATGCCTTGGGACTGGAACGGCGGGTGGCGGTGATTGCGCCGAGTTTCCATGCGGCAATGTTTGCCTTGCCCGATTCCGATCTGATCCTGCCGGTTCCTCAGGAAGCCATATTGAGCGTACGACGCCTGGGCTTGAAACTGCGCTCCTTTACCCTGCCTGTACCTTTGCCGACTCTGATGCTGACCCAGGCCTGGCACCCGCGTTACGACAATGATCCGGCCCATCGCTGGCTACGTGAAACACTCAAGACCTGTTGCGACGAGACGTGGCTGGCCGCGCAACCCACCTCAAGCTGATCACTGACCTACAGTGGGAGCGGGCTTGCTCGCGAAGGGGCCATCACATTCAACATCAATAGCGACTGATACGCTGCTTTCGCGAGCAAGCCCGCTCCCACACGTTCTTTATTACTGCGTCTAACGCACTTATAAGCTGCCAATAAGTCAATTTTCGTCAGGTCCCGCACTTCTTAAACTGCCCCGGTGTTCATACCCCGGAGCTTGCAGCAATGACTTCCCTTACGGTCACGGCACCGCTCGCCGTGGCCAGTCCGGCCGCCGCCGCGCCGCCGGTCTTCGGTCCGCGAATCATCATCGGCCTGGTGGGCGTGTTGCTGGTGGTGCTGGTGTCGGGCCTCAACGAGATGGTGACCAAAGTCGCGCTGGCCGACATTCGTGGCGCGTTGGCCATCGGCTACGACGAAGGCACCTGGCTGGTCGCCTGCTACACGGCGACCTCGGTGGCCGCGATGGCCTTCGCGCCGTGGTGCGCGGTGACGTTCTCGTTGCGGCGCTTCACCCTCTGCGCCATCAGCGCCTTCACTCTTTTGGGCGTGTTGTGCCCGTTCGCGCCGAACTACGAAAGCCTGCTGCTCATGCGCACGTTGCAAGGCCTGGCCGGCGGCGCGCTACCGCCGATGCTGATGACCGTCGCGCTGCGATTTTTACCGGCCAACGTGAAGCTATACGGTCTGGCGGGTTATGCGCTGACGGCCACTTTCGGGCCAGGTCTCGGCACTCCGTTGGCGGGTTTGTGGACCGAGTATGTCGGCTGGCAGTGGACCTTCTGGCAAGTCATCGTGCCGTGTCTGATTGCCATGGCGGCGGTCGCCTACGGCTTGCCGCAGGATCCGCTGCGTCTGGAGCGTTTCAAGCAATTTAACTGGCGCGGATTGCTCCTGGGTTTTCCGGCGATTTGCATGCTGGTGATCGGCATCCTGCAGGGCAATCGGCTGGACTGGTTCGAGTCGGATCTGATCGGCGGATTGCTCGGCGGCGGTGTGTTGCTGCTGGTGCTGTTCCTGATCAACGAATGGTCGCAGCCGATCCCGTTTTTCAAGATGCAGATGCTCGGCATCCGCAACCTGTCGTTCGCCTTGCTGACCCTGGCCGGCGTGCTGGTGGTGCTACTGGCGGTGATCATCATTCCATCGAGCTACCTGGCGCAGGTGCAGGGTTATCGCCCGGTTCAGACCGCGCCGATCATGCTGTTGGCGGCATTGCCACAGTTGATCGCGCTGCCTTTGGTGGCGGCGCTGTGCAACTTGCGCTGGGTCGATTGCCGCTGGGTCCTGGGGATCGGTCTGAGCCTGTTGGCGCTGTCTTGCATCGGTGGTTCGCACCTGACGTCGGTGTGGATTCGTGACGATTTCTACGTGCTGCAATGGCTGCAAATCTTCGGTCAGCCAATGGCAGTGCTGCCGCTGCTGATGCTTGCCACCGGCAGCATCACGCCAATGGAAGGCCCCTACGCCTCGGCCTGGTTCAACACCGTCAAAGGCCTTTCAGCGGTGGTCGCCACCGGGCTGATCGAGGTGTTGACCACCACACGCCTGCATTTCCATTCGACGATGCTGGTGGACAACCTCGGTAACTCGCCGCTGGCCGACAGTGGCAGTGCGGGCCTTGCCCACCGCCTGCATGAACAAGCCGTCGTGCTGACGGCTTCTGATCTTTATCTGTGCATGACGGGCATCGCAGCAACGCTGGTCCTGCTGATTTTCTGGTTGCCGACGCGGATGTATCCGCCGCGCGCACCGACATGAACGTTTCACTGAGACAGAAGGTTTTTATGACGACTCAAGCAAAGCAAAAAATGGCGGTCGGCGTCGCCGCGGCAGTGGCGGTCGGCGTGCTGGTTTACCTGCTGGCGCCAGGGGTTTTTGGCAAACGCACACAACAGAGCACCAATGATGCCTTCGTCTCGGCGGACTTCACCCTGGTGGTGCCTCGCGTGGCGGGTTTCATCAAGGAAGTGCTGGTGGAAGACAACCAGCAGGTCAAGGCTGGTCAGTTGCTGGCGCTGATCGATGATCGGGATCTGCGTGCCGCCGCCCAAGCCGCCGACGCCGAAACGCTGGTGGCCAGGGCGCAACTGCAAAACGCACGGGCCACCCTTGAGCGCCAGACGTCGGTGATTGCTCAAGCGCAGGCGTCAATGGTATCGGCCAAGGCAGAAATGGACTTTGCCGCGCACGAGTTGAATCGCTACAACCACTTGGCCGGCGTGGGTGCGGGTACGGTGCAGAACGCTCAGCAGGCGCGCACGCGCATCGATCAGGCGACTGCGCGGCTGGCTAACGTGACAGCGGTGCTGGCGGCGGAGCGCAAGCAAGTGGAGATCCTTACCGCTCAGCGCGACGCCGCGGAAGGTGGGCTGAAACGGGCGCAAGCGGCGCTGGAAATGGCCAGCTACGAGCTGTCTTACACGCGCATCGTTGCACCGCAAGACGGCATGGTCGGCGAGCGCGCAGTGCGGGTCGGCGCTTACGTGACGCCGGGCAGCAAAATTCTGGCGGTGGTGCCTCTGGCCCAGGCTTACGTGGTGGCCAATTTTCAGGAAACCCAACTGACTGATGTGAAGCCGGGGCAGGGCGTGCAAGTGCGTGTCGACAGCCTTGGCAGCGAAGTCCTGAACGGTCGCGTCGAGAGCATCGCCCCGGCCACCGGTGTGACGTTCGCTTCGGTGAAACCGGACAATGCCACCGGCAACTTCACCAAGGTGGTGCAGCGGATTCCAGTGAAGATAGTGCTGGAACCGGGGCAGGCGTTGGCCGAGCGGTTGCGGGTGGGGATGTCGGTGGAGGCGAGGATAGATACGGCAAGCAACGCCTCGCGTGAGGTGGCTCAGCAATGAAGATATTTGTTGATTGGACTGACGCCTTCGCGGGCAAGCCCGCTCTCACAGTTGAGCGCATTCCAATGTGGGAGCAGGCTTGCCCGCGAAGTGGCCGGTGGCCTCAACTCATTTTTTGCGCCTTACTGGTCCTTAGCCTTTCAGCCTGCACCGTCGGCCCCGACTTCCAGAAACCTCAAGCGCAACAAATCACCGAATGGTCGAAACCAGCAAAAGCCGCTACCAGCCAAGCCACCGCCGAAACAATGGACGAACGCTGGTGGGAAGTCTTCAACGACCCGAAACTCTCAGCCCTGACCCAGCGCGCGCTAACCGACAACCTCGACTTGAAACTCGCCAGCAGCCGCCTGCAACAAAGCCGTGCCGTGCGCCAGGTGGTGACCGCCGCGCGTTACCCCAACACCGCCGCCACAGGCAGCTACGGACGTAAACGAAACAGCGGCGAAGGATTGATGGATCCGTCCGGCCACAACGGCGACTCGGCGTTCAATCTGTGGGATGCAGGCTTCTCCGCGTCCTGGGAGCTGGATTTCTGGGGTCGTGTCCGTCGCGAAACCGAAGCCGCCGATGCGACCCTCGAAGTCGCGGAAAACGATCGTCGCGGCGTGCTGCTGTCAGTGCTCGCCGAAACGGCTCAGGACTACATTCAATTGCGCGGTGTACAAAGCACACGTGCCGTCACCGAGCAGAACCTCGACGTCGCTCGCCACAGCTTGAAACTGTCGCAACTGCGTCTGGCTGACGGCGTAGCCACCGACCTGGACGTCGCCGAAGCGGCGGCCCAAGTCGCCGCCATCGAATCGCGTTTGCCTGCGCTTGAACAGCGTCAGTCGCAACTGATCAACGCGCTCAGCCTGTTGATGGGTGAACCACCGCAAGCGCTGTTCGCCGAGTTATCCACAGACGTCCCCGTGCCGCAAATCCCGCGTCAGGTCGCCATCGGTTTGCCGTCGCAATTGGCCGAACGTCGCCCGGACATCCGTCAGGCCGAAGCCCGCCTGCATGCCGCCACCGCGAGCATCGGCGTGGCCAAGGGCGATTTCTATCCACGGATCACCTTGTCCGGCAACCTCGGTTCGCAAGCCATGCAGCTCAGTGATTTTGGTTCCTGGGGCTCGCGCTCGTTTGGCATCGGCCCGCAATTGAGCCTGCCGCTGTTCGATGGCGGACGATTGCGCGGCGTTCTGAACTTGCGCGAGGCACAGCAACAGGAAGCCGCGATCTCCTACCAGCAAACCGTACTACGTGCGTGGCATGAAATAGACGATCAACTGACCGCCTACAACGCCAGCCAACTGCGCCGCGACAGCCTCGCCGAAGCCGTGCGCCAAAACCAGATCGCCCTGCGCACCGCGCAGCAGCAATACGTGGAAGGGGTGGTGGACTTCGTTAACGTGCTGACTGTTCAAGGCGCGTTGCTGGCGACTCAGGAACAATTTGTGGAGAGCTCGACCGGGGTTTCGCTGGCGATGGTGGGTTTGTATAAAGCGTTGGGTGGGGGATGGGAGTCGGTGTATCCGTTGGCCATTGCCGTTACCAATAATCCGGTTTGATAGCCGGCGTTTTACGGGTAGGCACGCGATCCGGGAATTGGTGTGACTGCAACTCTTCTGTTGAGATGACTCGACGCATCCAATGGGAGTGTTCTTTTAGCGAGCCTGGCGAAGGACAGTTCAATTCAGCTCGACGAGGAAGAATGACCCCGATAGTTATGTCAGGAAAATCTTCGCGAATAGCTTTAAGGGCTGGAGTCATGTCTGTGTCGCTGGAAACCAGTACGAGTTGTTCAATACGGTCATGCACGTCTAGAGCGGCTTGCTTGGTTGCGGTGCGGTACATGCTGATCGCGATGTGAACATCCGTTTCTTTCTCTTCAAGCTTCCAAATGTCGACCTTATCTTGACGGGAAGCACCTGTTTTCCTGTCTATGAAGCGCGGAGCTTTTGCCGGCTCGAGCGAATGTCGGCCATAGTGCACTGCTACTTCGGTCGTTTTCAGTGCTCGCACATACGAGTCTTGAGCTTCTTTCGAGATTCTGCCCCGAGTGGCGAGTATCGGTTTGACGGAAGAAGTGAAGTAATCAACGGAGATGATTGAGCTTTGCGGGTTTTCGATATGTGCGACATGGGCCAGCAGGCCTTTGAGGTTGAGCCACTTATGGGGAGTGCCCGCGAGCAACCCGTAAAACAGGTTGTAGCCATCAACAAAAAAAGCGGTGCGCACGAACTTAATCCTCAAAAACGAAAAAACCGGCCTAGGCCGGTTTTTTCACCCCAACTGCCAGAGAACTGAATCTCTGCGTACGGGGTTGAGTTGGAGCAATCCTAAGTCGTGCTCGCCACGCGCGTCAATCACCGATTGACCAGGTGCTACACGACGGCATTCACTCCAGCGCCGGCGAGTCAGTTTTGATCACCGGCCTAGCTGATGGTCAAGGCGTTGTTGGCCTGAGTTATTAGTGATTGCTACAGGAAGAGTGTTGAGGTGCTGCAGTTCTATAAAAGTTTGAAGTGTCGACCGCCGCTCTCCGTATCGATTGAATGTATGTTCCCAATTTTGTGTGGGATTTATTACTGAGAGGTTCCGAAGGAAAGCCTAAGTATCTGGGCTGAGTAATTTGGCTAATTTGAAACATCACATTTCCAACCAATAACAACCATCCACTTGACGCACACCCACCCTGTCATAGACTCCGCTCATCCGTCAGGGAGATACGGTTATGCAGCGTGTTCGTGGTTGGGTTATTGGATTGACCTTGTTTACATGCGCAGTTCAGGCGCAAACGCCCGTGCCAGACGATCCGTTGTTGGAAAACAGTGCCACTGGCAGCAGCACGACGGCCAGCAGTGAGGCTCGCGGCGTGTTGCGAGCCAGGGATCAGGCGGTGCTTGCCAGTGAGTTGTCCGGGCGCATTGTCGAGTTGCCGTTCAGTGAGGGCGAGTCGTTCAAGAAAGGCGATACGCTGGCGCGTTTCGATTGCTCGGCGTATCAGGCCCAGCTCAATGCCGCTCAAGCGGCCAACCGTGGCGCGGGTGAAGAGCTGGCGCACAACAAACAGCTCGCGGCGTTGAATTCGGTCGGGCGTTTTGAAGTGGCGCGGGCCGAGGCCAAGGTCGGCGAGACCCAGGCGCAATCCCAGGTTTATCAGGTTCAGGTCAAACGCTGCAGCGTGTTGGCGCCGTTCGATGGGCAAGTGGTCGAGCGCAAGGTCAAGCGCTATGAAAGTGTTGCCGCTGGTGCCCCCTTACTGGACGTGGTCGACAACCGCACCCTGGAAATTCATTTGCTGGTGCCGTCGCGCTGGATGGCCCGACTCAAACCCGGCCAGACCTTCAGTTTTGTTCCCGATGAAACCGGTCAGCCGCTGGATGCCACGGTCAAGCGTCTCGGTGCGCGGATTGATGAAGGCAGCCAGACCTTGCTGCTGGTCGCGACGCTTCCCAATGCCAACGGTTTGCTGGCGGGCATGAGCGGCACGGCGCGATTCGCGGAGCTTAAATGAACGCGCCGGTTGCCGGCGGCGCCGAACAGGTCTTCGCCAGGTTTCTTGATCTTGAACGCCTCACCCGCGCGGCGCGCGCGCCTTCGCAACTGGCCTACAGCCTGGTCAATGACGGGCAGGCGTTGTTCGGTTTTCGCCATGCGGCACTGTTGATCGCTGGCAAGGTGCAAGCAGTGACGGGCGTCAGCACAGTGGAGCCGAATGCGCCGTTCGTGGCGTTCGTCGAACAGGCCGTCGCTCAGTTGTTCAAGGCCGATCTGCTGAAACAGGCCCGGGTGATCCCGGCGAATGTGCTCAGTGAATCGATCCAGGCTGATTGGCAAAGTCTTTCGGCGGCCCATGTGTTCTGGCTGCCGCTGATCGATCACGAAGGTGAGGTGTTCGGTGGCCTGTGGCTGGCGCGGGATCTGCAGTGGAATCCTTCCGAGCAAGTGTTGCTGTCGCAATTGGGCGACACCTACAGCCATGCCTGGCTGGCGCTGCAACCGCGCAAGCCGTGGCGACTGCGCTGGACCCGAAAACGCCAGGTGGCGTTGCTTGCCCTGTTGTTGCTCGCGTTGCTGATCCCGGTGCGCCAATCGGTGCTGGCGCCCGCTGAAGTGGTTCCGTTGGGCGGTCGCGTGGTGGCTGCGCCGCTGGACGGGGTGATCACCGAGTTCCTGGTCAAGCCCAATCAGACGGTAAAAACCGGCGAGCTGTTGCTGCGCTTTGAAAGCACTACGCTCAAGGCTCAAGCCGATGTGGCTGAGCGCGCCTTGGGCGTTGCGGAAGCAGAACTCAAGGCCAATTCCCAACGCTCGTTCGCCGATGCTGAATCAAGTTCGAAGATCGATCTGCTGGCCGCGCGAGTCGAGCAAAAACGCGCCGAACGGGACTACGCCCGCGAACTGCTCAAACGCAGCGAGGTGCGCGCCGAGCGAGACGGTATCGCGGTGTTCGCCGACGCGGAGCGCTGGACCGGCAAACCGGTGCAGACCGGCGAGCGGCTGATGGAAATTGCCGACCCGAATCAGGCCGAGTTGCGTATCGAGCTGGCGGTGGGCGATGCCATTGCCCTGGCGCCCGGCGCGCAGGTCGCGCTGTTTCTCGACAGCGATCCGCTGCACCGGCATTTGGCAACACTTGAACGGTCGGCCTATGAGGCGCAACCCACGGCAGCCGGGCAACTGGCTTATCGTCTGGATGCGAATTTTGCGGGGGCGCCGCCGCGTATCGGCCTGCGCGGAACCGCCAAAATCTTCGGCGACCGTGCACCGTTGGCGTTGTACCTGTTACGTCGACCGCTGGCCGGGTTGCGCCAGAGTGTGGGCCTTTAGATGAGCCTGCCGAACCTGCGCGCCGACTTGCAGCTGACGCCCGCTGCTCCGGCCCTTGATGGCTCGCCGCGTTGGACCTTGGCCGACCCGGTGCGCGGCCGCTATTTCAAGCTCGGCGCGGCGGCGATGCGTTTGCTGCGTCATTGGTCCCTGGGCGACCCGGAACAAGTGCTGCGTGCCGCCAACCGAGAACCCGGCTTGCCACTCGATGGCGCGGAGCTGGAGCAGTTGCTGGGCTTTTTGCGCAGCCACGATCTGATCAGCGCGCTCGATCCGCAACAGCGCGCCAGTTACAGCCTCAAAGCCGCCGCCCAGCGCCAGACGTTGTGGCAGGTGTTGTTGCACCAATACCTGTTTTTTCGCATTCCTCTGTGGCGCCCGGACGCTTTTCTCAACCGTGCCTGGCCGTGGCTTGAGCGCTTCGGTCCGCGAGCGCTGCGCTACGGATTCCCGGTCACCCTGGGGCTCGGGGTATTTCTGGTGTCCCGGGACTGGCAACGTTTTATCGCCACCTTCCCGCATTTGTTCAGCCTCGGCGGCGCGCTGGCGTTCGGCGTGGCGCTGTTCTTTGCCAAGCTCTGTCATGAGTTCGGTCACGCCTTCATGGCCAAGCGCGCGGGCTGTCGCGTGCAGAGCATGGGCGTGGCGTTCATGGTCTTGCTGCCGATGTTTTACACCGACGTCAGCGATGCATGGCGGGTCAATGATCGCCGCGCGCGGCTGCTGATCGGCGCCGGCGGTGTGCTGGCGGAACTGCTGCTGGCCTGCATCGCGCTCCTCGTCTGGTCACTGCTGCCCGAGGGGCCCGGACGCACGGCGGCGTTCATGCTCGCCAGTGCCACCTGGATCACCACGCTGGTGATCAATCTCAATCCATTCATGCGTTTTGATGGTTATTTTTTGCTCAGCGACTTCTGGGAGGTGGATAACCTCCAAGGGCGAGCGTTTGCCCTGTGCCGTTGGCGGTTGCGTGAGTTTTTGTTTGGTTATGGTGCGGCGGCACCGGAGCCTTGGTCGCCGAAGATGCAGCGCCGGTTGCTGATTTGGGGCTATGGCTCGTGGCTTTGGCGTGCGGCTTTATTTTTCGGGATCGCCCTGGCGGTCTATCACCTGTTCTTCAAAGTGTTGGGGATTTTCCTGATGCTGGTGGAGCTGGTGTGGTTCATCTTCTTGCCCATTTTGAGCGAGTGGCGGCAATGGTGGAGCCGAAGGGAACAAGCCTATGCCCCACGAGTTCTGCTCAGCGGTCTGGTGTTGCTTGGGCTGGTCCTGACGCTGGGATTGCCGTGGCGCAGCGCCGTGGAGCTGCCGACGATGCTTGAGGCCGGACGCGCCAGTGCGCTGCACGCGCCGGTCGCGTCACGGGTCAAAACGGTGAATGTGTACGACGGTCAGGTGGTTGCGCAGGACGAGGTGCTGATCGAACTGGAATCGCCGGACCTGGATTCGCGTCAGGCCATCGTCCGTCGCGAAATCCGGATCCAGCAATTGCAGATGCGCCGTCAGGCCAGTCGCAGCGAAACCGCTGCCGATGCCGGTATTGTCGAGCAACGTCTGGCAGAGGCCGTGGCTGAATATCGCGGATTGGCTGCCCAGCGTGAACGTCTGCTGTTACGCGCCCCGCACACCGGCACCGTGCGCGATCTGTTGCCGCAACTGGCGGTCGGTCGCTGGTTGTCGACCAAGGACCCCTTGGCGCGTGTCGTCGAAGACGGTGCGCGGTTGCGTGGTTATCTGGCTGAAGCCGAACTGTGGCGGGTTGCCCCGGGCGCCACCGGACGGTTCATTGCCGATGACCCGATGCACCCGGCGATTGCCGTAAAATTGACCGAAATCGACACCAATGGCGCGGCTTATGTCGATCAGGAGGCGCTGACGTCCGATCATCACGGGCCGATCGCGGTGCGCCGCGATCCGCATCAACGGGCCGAACCGGTGCAGGGACAATACGGAGCAAGGTTGAGCACCCTCGAAGAGGTGCCGACGCCGATGCAACCCTTGCGCGGCGTGGTGGTGTTGCAGGGGCGCGGCGAATCATTACTGGGCGTTGCCTGGCGACGCATGGCGGCACTGGGGGTCAGGGAAAGCGGTTTCTAAGAACAAACGATGGCCGATACCGATTCAGTGGCGGCGGACGGTAGAAACATCTCAGCTCCAGCAATTCCAGCGAGCAAACACCTTCGACAAATTCTGTGCAGCCCAGGCTCCAGAAATTTCCGTGGCCGGGGCACGCCGCGCCACAGCGTAGTTGATCCGCCTGATTGCCGAATGTCGTTGGTCGTATAGCCAGCATCGACGACGGTACTGTCGCTGCCCTACAGTGAGCGCACTATCCATTTTTTGGCAGTGGCAAACTTGAGGGGAGCAATGGAAGTACGCAGAGAAACGCCGGTTGATGGCACCCAGGGCCCGCATGCTGCACCCCGCCCCTGGGCGCGGGTTCAGCGTTTGCTGCGGTGGGTACGCGAGCATTGGCTGTTACCGATCCTGGTGTTGGCCACGGCAGTGCGTTTCTACGACCTGACGGCGGCGGCTATTTGGGGCGACGAAGGTTCCAGTCTGCTGTTGAGCCAATATTCGTTGAGCGGGATCTGGCAGCACGCCGCCCATGATGTGCACCCGCCGCTGTATTTCATGCTCCTGCACGGCTGGATTGAATTGTTCGGCGACGGCATTTTCTCGATCCGATGTCTCAGCGCGTTACCCGGGATCGCCACGGTATGGCTCGGCGTATGGCTGATGGACCTGCTCGCCACTCGGCGTGCCGCGCTGCTGACCGGTCTCCTTATGGCGCTGCTGCCCACGGCGGTGCGTTACAGCCAGGAAGTGCGGATGTACTCGCTGCTGGGCCTGTGGCTGATCGGCGCGACGATTGCCTTGGTTTACTGGATCAGATACCCCCGGCGCACGCGTTATCTGGTCGCCTACGCCCTGCTGATGACGGCCGCGTTCTACACCCATTACTTCACTGCCCTGTGCGTACTTTGCCACTGGCTGTACCTGGGGGTGATCCGTGTACAGCCAGGCTATCGATTGCGGCACATTCAACGCCCCGGCTGGTGGCTGGCGAACGGGGCCATCGTGCTGTTGTACCTGCCGTGGGTGCCGAGCCTGATCGATCTGATCCAGCACATGGATCAACTCAAAGCCAATGGCGATGTCGGGTGGGAAGATCCTGTCACCGTCAGCTCCTTGCCTTCGATGATCTGGTCGTTCCTGGTCCAGGACGATGGCGGAAACCTTCCGACGCCGCTATTTATCGCCATGCCCCTGGCATTGCTGGGCTTGATGTGGGTCGCACTGACCCGCGACCGCAGTGTTTTTCGTGGCAGTGCGTTGGTGGCGATCTATAGCGTTGTACCGCTGCTGCTGGTGTTTGGGGTGTCATTTATTTCGCCGGTGTTCATCGAGCGTTACGTCACCGCGTACGCCCTCGGCCTGCCGATGATCGCGGCACTGGCCATTGATCGCCTGTATTCGGGCTTTCGGGTGATTGCCCTGATGGCGCTAATGCTGTTTGTCGGTCTCGAACTGGTTGGAGTGAAAAACAACGCCACGGTGGATACCAACGACCAAATCAGTGTCATGGTCGACTATGTCAACCAGCACTTCGTTGCCGGGGACCGGATCGTCACCAGCGACATGCTCTGGTACCTCAGCTATGTCTATTACAACCGCACCGACACCAAGCCGTTGCTATATACGCCCCCATTGCCCAATGGCACTTCGAGCCGGCCGAATGCCTATGGTTTCGGCACGCTGGTCACCCAGGACGTTTATCTCGACAGCCTCGGCAGCCTGCCCAAAGGCACCAGCCGCGTATGGTTGATCGGAACCGCCGAGGGGCCGGACGAATTTGCGCCATTGCCAGCAGGGTGGCAGGGCGTTAGCAAAACCCAGGCGGGAGGCGCCAATGCGCGCTTGTTCGTGATGCATTGAGTCAGAAACAAAAATCACATTTTTAAAGGATTTAGCTTCGATTTGATATCAAAACACCACTACTCGTAAGGCCATTCTTCGTCTACGCTGCTTCATACGTAAAGGACTTATGTGCAGGTGAACGGATGCAACAGTTCCATTTCATATCAGGCTTGCCACGGTCGGGTTCGACCCTGCTGTCGGCAATCCTGTTGCAGAACCCGCGTTTTCACGCCGGCATGACCAGCCCCGTTGGCACGCTCTTCACCAGTGTCCTCGAACAATGCAGCGCCGGCAGCGAGTTTGGTGCAGTGATCGACACGCCGTTGCGTCGGCGTCTGTTGCGCGGGTTGTTCGACTCCTACTATGCCGATCAGGCCGACAAACCCGTCATTTTCGATACCAATCGTCAGTGGTGCTCGCGTTTGCCGGCGTTGCAGGATCTGTTTCCCAAGGCCAAAACCATTGCCTGCGTGCGCAACGTCGCCTGGGTGATGGACAGCCTCGAGCGCCTTTATCGCGCCAACCCGTTCGAGAACACCAAGCTGTTCAACGACGAAATCGAGCGCAATACCGTCTACAGCCGTTGTGAAACCCTGGCCCAGCGCAATCGTCTGGTGGGTTTTGCCTGGACGGCGCTCAAAGAAGCTTATTACGGTGAAAACGCCGACTCGTTGCTGATTGTCGATTACGACCTGCTCAGCCAGGCGCCGGAGCGGGTGTTGCGGCTGGTGTACGAATTTATCGGCGAGCCGTGGTTCGAGCATGACTTCAACAACCTCGTCTACGACGCGCCGGAGTTTGACCAGGCACTGGGTGTTTCGGGGTTGCATCGGGTCAAGCGCCAAGTGGCGCTGGAATCACGGCGCACGATCCTGCCGCCGGACCTGTTCGACAAATATGCAGAACTGTCCTTTTGGCACGATGGGTCCTCCAGCGCTGCCAATGTCATTCGTATGAAATCCGAGGCCGCGATCAATTAATTGATCGCGGCTTTTTTTCTGGCTGTCATAAAAGTTCGAGTTCGGGTGAGCAGCATGTGGTGGAGCAACGGCAAATCGCAAAAGGCCCAGGGCGCGCGCGCGCTGGCATCGCCGATGATCATGTCCCTGGAACCGCGCATGCTGTTCGACGGCGCGGTCGCGGCCACGGTGGCCGACGCCGCCCAGCCCGACAGCCACCCCACGGCTGATGCTGCCAAGGCGCCGACGGCCGATCACCCGGCTGCCAGCAAAGACACCCATGGCCAGGCGGACAACGCCTCCGCCGCGACCCCCGCATCGGCGGCAACACCTACGGCCGTGCCCGGCCAAAGCGTGGTGTTCGTTGATTCGCGAATCAAAGATACCGACAGCCTGCTCAAAGGCGTGGCACCAGGCACCCAAGTGGTGACGCTGGACGCCACCAAGGACGGCTTGCTGCAGATTGCCGCTTACCTGGACACTCATCAGGGGGTCAGTTCGGTGCAGATCATCGCCCACGGCAATGCCGGCGACCTGTGGTTGGGCAACAGCTACCTGTCGGCCGACAACGTCGCCGCTCGCAGCGACGTGCTGGCCCAGATCGGCAAGGACATGAACGTCGGTGGCGACATCCTGATCTACGCCTGTAATACCGGCGCCGGGGAACGTGGCGTCAGTTTTGTCGATTCCCTGGCGCAACTCACCGGCCGCGATATAGCCGCGTCCACCAACCGGACCGGTGTGGGCGGCGACTGGGACCTGGAAATCGCGACCGGCAGTATCGAAAGCCGTAGCGTGTTGTCATCCACCTCCATGGCCGGCTACCAGTACAGCCTGGCGACGCTGACCGTGCTCAATAACGGCGACTCCGGCGTGGGCTCTTTGCGCCAGGCCCTGTCCGATGCCGTGGCCGGTGACACAGTTACCTTCAACAGCAGCATGATTGTCGGGCTGAACTCGCAGCTGACCATCACCAAGAACGTAACCCTTGATGGTGACCTGAATAACGACGGCGTTGCCGATGTCACCCTTAACGGCCAGTACAAAACCCGCGTGGTGCAGGTGAACTCCGGCGTCACCGCGACGTTTGACGGCCTGATCATCAAGCAAGGCATGGTGGCCGGTGCAGGCGCGGCGGCGGGGACGGACGGCACAGCGGCAATGGGTGGCGGTATTTTCAACTCCGGCAACCTGACGCTTAAAAACGTTACCGTGACCGATAACGCGGCCTCGGGCGGCGGTGGCGGCGGTGGTGTGACCTCACCTTATGTCGGCGGTGCGGTAGGCGGCGGCGGAGGTGGTGGCGGCGCGCTGGGTGGTCAACTCGGTGGTCATGGCGGCACTTCGGGGTTCGGCACTGGCGTTTATGGCGGTACAAGTGGCTCGGCCGGTCATGGCGGCAATGGCGGGGGGTACAACCCTAACTACATGGGCGGCCGAGGTGGTGGGACCACTGGCGGTGCGGGAGGTGCTGGCGCTGCCAACTACAGTAGCGGCGGCAACGCTGGCACAGCGAGCAACGGCACGGTTTCCATCGGAGGTGGTGGCGGTGGCTCCGGTTGGGACAAGCCCGGTCGGGCCGGCGCTTCGGCGTCTGGCGGTATCTACAACGCCTCGAGCGGCACCCTGACGGTTGTCGGTACGTCCGTTATCTCCAACAACGTCGCGGCTGGCGGTGGCGGTGGTGGTGGCGGTGGCCTCGGCGGTTCTGCCGACCCTGGTGGTGCGGGCGGCAAAGGCGTTGGCGCGATCTGGAATAAAGGCACCCTGCTGATGACGGCAGCCAACTTCAGCGCAATGGCTGGCAATGCCGGCGGGAGCGGTTCGGGTGGACCCGCCATGGGCGGCGGCAGCACAGGCGCCTCCCCGGCTGCTGTGAGCAACATTTTCAATGACGGCGGTACGGTCAATACCAACTACGCACCGGACGTGACCCCGCCGACCGTGTCGAGCATCGTGGTCGGCACCACAAACCTGAACTCCGGCGGCACGTCGCTGGTGACCATCACCTTCAGTGAAGCCGTGACCGGCTTCACCACGGCCGACCTGACCGTGGCCAACGGCTCGGTCAGCGGGCTCAGCAGCGGCGACGGCGGCGTCACCTGGACCGCAACCCTGACGGCGGCGGGCAATATCAACGCACCGACCAATGCCATCACCCTAAACACCACGGGCGTGCAGGATTTGGCGGGTAACGTCGGCACCGGTTCCGGGACCTCCAACAACTACGTGATCCACGACACCGTGGCGCCGACGGCGACCATCGTGGTGGCGGACAACGCGCTGAACATCGGTGAAACATCGCTGGTGACGATCACCTTCAGCGAAGCCGTGTCCGGTTTCACCAACGCCGATCTGACCATCGCCAACGGCACTCTGACAGCGGTGAGCAGCAGCGACGGTGGCATCACCTGGACGGCGACCTTCACCCCGACCGCCAGCCTGACCGACAGCACCAACCTGATCACCCTGGACAAGACCGGTGTGCAGGACCTGTCCGGCAACGCCGGAGTCGGCGTGGCCAACTCGAACAACTATGCCATCGACACCCAACGCCCGACGGCGACCATTTTGTTGGCGGACACCGCGCTGAAAATCGGCGAAACCTCGCTGGTGACCTTCACGTTCAGCGAGGCCGTGACCGGTTTCACCAATGCAGACCTGACCATTGCCAACGGCACCCTCACGGCCGTGAACAGCAGCGATGGCGGCATCACCTGGACCGCGACCTTCACACCAACCGCCAGCATCACTGATGCGACCAACCTGATCACCCTGGCCAACACCGGAATCAGCGACACGGCTGGCAATGCCGGCTCAGGCACCACCGATTCCAACAACTACGCCATCGACACCGTGCGCCCGACCGCGACCATCGTCGTGGCCGACACCGCGTTGAGCATTGGCGAAACCTCGCTGGTGACCATTACCTTCAGTGAAGCGGTGAGCGGCTTCACCACGGCGGACCTGACGGTAGCCAACGGTTCGGTCACCGGGCTCAGCAGCGCCGACGGCGGTATTACCTGGACCGCAACGCTGACCCCGAGTGCGAGCATCAGTGACACCACCAACCTGATCACCCTGGACAACACGGGTGTGCAGGATCTGTCCGGCAATGCCGGGGCCGGTTCGACCAACTCGAACAACTACGTCATCGATACCGTGCGCCCGACGGCAACCATCGTGGTGGCGGACACCGCGCTGAAAATCGGCGAAACCTCCTTGGTGACCTTCACCTTCAGCGAGGCCGTCACCGGTTTCACCAACGCCGACCTGACCATCGCCAACGGCACACTTACGGCCGTGAGCAGCAGCGATGGCGGGATCACCTGGACGGCAACCTTCACGCCGACCACCAGCATCACTGACACGACCAACCTGATCACCCTGGACAACACGGGCGTGCAGGATCTGTCAGGCAATGCCGGGGCCGGTTCGACCAACTCGAACAACTACGCCATCGACACTGTGCGCCCGACGGCGACCATCGTGGTGGCCGACAATGCGCTGATCATCGGCGAAACATCGTTGGTGACCATTACCTTCAGCGAAGCGGTGACCGGTTTCACCAACGCCGACCTGACCATCGCCAACGGTACGCTCACCGCAGTGAGCAGCAGCGACGGCGGCATTACCTGGACGGCGACCTTCACGCCGACCGCGAGCATCAACGACACGACCAACCTGATCACCCTGGACAACACCGGGGTCACCGACCTGGCGGGCAATGCCGGGAGCGGCACCATCGACTCCAACAACTACGTCATCGATACCGTGCGCCCCACCGCCACTATTGTGGTGGCCGACAGCACGCTGAGCGCGGGGGAAACTTCGCTGGTGACCATCACCTTCAGCGAAGCGGTCAGCGGTTTCACCAGCGCGGATTTGACCATTGCGAACGGCACGTTGACCGCCGTGAGCAGCAGCGATGGCGGCATCACCTGGACTGCGACCTTCACGCCGACGGTTGGCGTGAATGATTCGACCAACGTCATCACCCTGGCCAATGCTGGTGTCGCTGATCTGTCCGGAAACGCGGGCAGCGGTACCACCAATTCCGGCAACTACGCGATCGACACCGTGCTGCCGACGGCCACCATTGTGGTCGCCGACAATGCGCTGAACATCGGTGAAACGTCCCTCGTGACCATTACGTTCTCCGAGGCCGTGACCGGTTTCACCAACGCCGACCTGACCATCGCCAACGGTACGCTCACCGGAGTGAGCAGCAGCGACGGCGGCATCACCTGGACAGCGACCTTTACGCCGACCAGCGCCATCACCGACGCCACCAACCTGATCACCCTGGACAACAGCGGCGTGCAAAACGCCTCGGGCAACGCCGGTAGCGGCTCCACCGACTCCAACAACTTTGCCATCGACACCCAGCGCCCAACCGCGACCATCGTGGTGGCCGACCCAAGCCTGGCATTGGGTCAAACTTCACTGGTGACCATCACCTTCAGCGAAGCGGTGAGCGGTTTCACCAACGCCGACCTGACCATCGCCAACGGCACATTGACCGCCGTCAGCAGCAGTGACGGCGGCGTGACCTGGACCGGGACTTTCACCCCGACCGCGAGCATCAACGACGCGACCAACCTGATCACCCTGAACAACACCGGGATCGCGGACCTGGCCGGCAACGCTGGCTCGGGTACCACCGATTCCAACAATTATGTGATCGACAGCCTGCGCCCGACCGCCACCATCGTGGTGGCCGACAGCACGCTGAGCGCGGGGGAAACCTCGCTGGTGACCATCACCTTCAGCGAAGCGGTGACCGGGTTCGACAACAGTGATTTGAGTGTGCCGAATGGGACATTGAGCGCGGTCAGCAGCAGTGATGGCGGTATTACCTGGACCGCGACCTTCACGCCGACGGTCGGCGTCAGGGACACCAGCAACCTCATCACCCTGAACAACACCGGCGTGGCCGACATTGCCGGCAACGCCGGCAGCGGCACCACCAACTCGGCCAACTTCACCATTGACACCGTGCTGCCGACCGTCACTATCGTGGTCGCCGACAATGCGCTGAGCATCGGTGAAACGTCCCTCGTGACCATTACGTTCTCCGAGGCCGTGACCGGTTTCACCAACGCCGACCTGACCATCGCCAACGGTACGCTCACCGGAGTGAGCAGCAGCGATGGCGGCATCACCTGGACGGCGACCTTCACGCCGACCACAAGCATCACCGACGCCACCAACCTGATCACCCTGGACAATAGCGGCGTGCAAAACGCCTCGGGCAACGCCGGTAGCGGCTCCACCGACTCCAACAACTTTGCCATCGACACCCAGCGCCCAACCGCGACCATCGTCGTGGCCGACCCAAGCCTGGCATTGGGTCAAACTTCACTGGTGACCATCACGTTCAGCGAGGCGGTGAGCGGTTTCACCAACGCCGACCTGACCATCGCCAACGGCACATTGACCGCCGTCAGCAGCAGCGACGGCGGCGTGACCTGGACCGGGACTTTCACCCCGACCGCGAGCGTCAACGACGCGACCAACCTGATCACCCTGAACAACACCGGGATCGTCGACCTGGCCGGCAACGCTGGCTCGGGCACCACCGACTCCAACAATTATGTGATCGATAGCCTGCGCCCGACCGCTACCATCGTGGTGGCCGACAGCACGCTGAGCGCGGGGGAAACCTCGCTGGTGACCATCACCTTCAGTGAAGCGGTGACCGGGTTCGACAACAGTGATTTGAGTGTGCCGAATGGGACATTGAGCGCGGTCAGCAGCAGTGATGGCGGTATCACCTGGACTGCGACCTTCACGCCGACGGTCGGCGTCAGGGACACCAGCAACCTCATCACCCTGAACAACACCGGCGTGGCCGACAATGCCGGCAACGCGGGCAGCGGCACCACCAACTCGGCGAACTTCACCATTGACACCGTGCTGCCGACCGCCACTATCGTGGTTGCCGACAACGCGCTGAACATTGGTGAAACGTCCCTCGTGACCATTACGTTCTCCGAGGCCGTGACCGGTTTCACCAACGCCGACCTGACCATCGCCAACGGTACGCTCACCGGAGTGAGCAGCAGCGACGGCGGCATCACCTGGACGGCGACCTTCACGCCGACCACCAGCATCACCGACGCCACCAACCTGATCACCCTGGACAACAGCGGCGTGCAAAACGCCTCGGGCAACGCCGGTAGCGGCACCACAGACTCCAACAACTTTGCCATCGACACCCAGCGCCCAACCGCGACCATCGTCGTGGCCGACCCAACCCTGGCTTTGGGTCAAACTTCACTGGTGACCATCACGTTCAGCGAGGCGGTGAGCGGTTTCACCAACGCCGACCTGACCATCGCCAACGGCACATTGACCGCCGTCAGCAGCAGCGACGGCGGCGTGACCTGGACCGGGACTTTCACCCCGACCGCGAGCGTCAACGATGCGACCAACCTGATCACCCTGAACAACACCGGGATCGTCGACCTGGCCGGCAACGCTGGCTCGGGCACCACCGATTCCAACAATTACGCCATCGACAGTCAACGCCCCACTGCCACCATCGTGTTGAGCGATACCACTCTGAAACCGGGCGAAACCTCTCTGGTGACCATCACCTTCAGTGAGGCAGTCAGCGGTTTCGACAACAGCGACCTGACGATTGCCAATGGTACGTTGAGTGCGGTGAGCAGCAGCGACGGCGGCATCACCTGGACCGCGAATTTCACGCCGACCCTCGGTGTGACCGACGCAACAAACGTCATCACCCTGAACAACGCCGGCGTCGCGGATGTGGCCGGCAACGCGGGCGCAGGCACCACCGATTCCGCCAACTACGTGGTGGAAACCAGCGTGCCGACCGCGACCATTGTGATCGCCGACAACGCCCTGAAGGCCGGTGAAACCTCCGGGGTGACCATCACCTTCAGCGAAGCTGTCAGCGGTTTCACCAACGCCGACCTGACCATCGCCAACGGTACGTTGACGGGGGTGAGCAGCAGCGACGGCGGCATCACCTGGACAGCGACGTTTACGCCGACCAGCGCCATCACCGACGCGACCAACCTGATTACTCTGGACAACACCGGCGTGGTCAACGGTTCGGGCAACAGCGGCGTGGGCGTGACCGATTCCAACAACTATGCCATCGACACGGCGCGGCCGACCGCGACCATCGTCGTGGCGGACAACCGCTTGGGCATCGGCGAGACGACCACGGTCACGATTACCTTTACCGAAGCGGTATCCGGTTTCGACCTGTCGGACCTCAGCGTCGCCAATGGCAACCTGTCCAACCTGCTCAGCAGTGACGGCGGCAAAACCTGGACGGCGACCCTGACCCCGACGGCCAATATCAACGACACCACCAACCTGATCCTGCTCGACAGCAGCAACGTGGCGGACGCTGCAGGCAACGCCGGCGCCGGGATCGCGATCTCCAACAACTACGCCCTCGACGCCACCCGCCCGACCGCCACCATCGTGGTCGCCAACCCGAACCTGGGCATGGGCCAGACCACGCTGGTGACGATCACCTTCAGCGAAGTGGTGAACAATTTCGACCTGTCGGACCTCAGCGTCACCAATGGCGAGCTGACCAACCTGGCCAGCAGCGACGGTGGCAAGACCTGGACCGCTACATTCACCCCGACCGCCAACATCAGCGACCCGAGCAACTTCATTGCCCTGGACACCAGCAACGTCAGTGATCTGGCGGGCAACGCCGGCGATGGCGTGGCGGTGTCCAACAACTACGTGATCGACGGCGAGCGGCCGACGGCCACAGTCGTCGTGGCCAACCCGAACCTGGGTGTGGGCCAGACGTCACTGGTGACCTTCACCTTCAATGAAGCGGTGAGCGGTTTCGACCTGTCCGACGTCAGCGTGGCCAACGGCACTTTGTCCAACCTGTCGAGCAACGACGGTGGCAAAACCTGGACCGCGCTGCTGACGCCGACCGGCAACGTCAGCAACGCCAATAACGCGATCAGCCTGAACGTCGCGGGCGTCACGGACGGTTCGGGTAACGCCGGCAGCGGCACCAGCCAATCGAACGGCTACGCGATCAACACCGTGTCGGCACCGTCGACGACGGTTGTGGTGGTGGCGCCGGATCCGGAGTTCCGCATCTCGCAACCGGTGGCCGTACTCGACCAGCCGCAAGTGCCACTGCAACCGGTGATCTTCGCCGCGCCAACCGGCGCGCTGGCCTCGCCGCTGACGTTTGCGCCGTTGTTCGAAGACCGGGTGATCGGCAACGGCATCCGGCCGCTGGGCGACATTTTCATGAATCACGGCGCGCTGTCGCCAAGCTTCATTGCACAGGTATTCAGCAGCAGCGAGAGCGGTGGCGATGGCACGGGCCACGGTTTCCTCGGTTTTGGCGGCGGCGATGGCGGGGTGTTCAGCACCAGCACCTTGTCGAGTCTGTTCAATCAGGACACCGCCAGCGAACGGGATTCGCTGAACAGCTTTGGCAATCATTCGATCAAGGGCGGGGATGCTTCCCAAGGGCTGCGCGGCGTGTTTGGCGCGTTGACCCTGAACCAGCAACTGCAACAGCTCACAGACACCGAGCAACGGCAGGTCGACCGCTTGGCGGCGGCGTTGAAACAGGTCGGCATCAGCGAAATGCAGGCCTGAATAATCTTAAAAACAATGCGCAATCCAGGGGCAGTCAAGGATGAATAGAAGTCAGAAGTTGTTCGGCGCCAGCTTGCTGGCGCTGGCGGTCAGCGGATGTGCGGTCAAAAGTGAGCCGATTGAACGTAGCGTCAGTGAGCAACGTGCCAAAAGCGATATGCAAACCATGTACACCGGTCAAGAGCCCCTCAATGGCCCCCTGACCTTGCACCAGGCCATGGCCCGTGCGGTGAAATACAACCTCGAAGGCCGGCTCAAGATCATGGAAGAAGCGTTGGCCAAGCGCCAACTCGACCTCGCCAGCTTCGACATGCTGCCGCGCATGGCTCTCGACGCCGGCTATGTCGGGCGCAACAACCAGGGTGCCTCCAGCAGCCAGAGCGTGCTCACCGGCACCCAATCCCTGGAACCTTCGACATCCCAGGACCGTGACCGCCGAGTGGCCGACCTGACCATGGTGTGGAACGTCCTCGACTTCGGCGTCAGTTACATCAGCGCCAAGCAGCAGGGCGACCAGCGACTGATCGTGCAGGAACGCCGGCGCAAGGTGATCAACACCATCGTCCAGGATGTGCGCTCGGCCTATTGGCGAGCGGTGGCCGCCGAGCGTCTGCTCACGCAGATCGACAGCCTGATGGCCCGGGTCGATACGGCGCGCAGCAACAGCCAAAGCATGAGCACCCAACGCATCGGCGATCCGGTCCAGGCGCTGGGTTATCAGCGCTCGTTGATCGAGGCGACCCGTCAGTTGCAGGAACAGCGCCGGGCCTTGTCGTTGGCCAAAACCGAACTGGCGACCCTGATCAATCTGCCGATGGGCACCGATCTGAAACTGGCGACTCCGGATGATTACTCGATACCGCAATTGAAGGTCGGTATGGCCAGCTTGGAACACGAAGCCCTGGCCAGCCGTCCGGAGCTGCGCGAGCAGGATTACCAAACCCGCATCAGCACCGCCGAAACCCGTAAAGCCATGCTGCGATTGTTGCCGGGGCTGGAGTTTTCGGCGGGCGGGCATTACGACAGCAACTCGTTTCTGGTCAATGACAAGTGGGCCGACTACGGCGTCAAGCTGACCTGGAACCTGTTCAACGTGATCTCCGCACCGGCCGCGATCAACGTGGCCAAGGCAGGCGAAGAAGTCGCCAAGGCGCGCCGTCAGGCCATGTCCATCGCCGTGCTGGCCCAGCTCTACGTGGCCAACGCCAATTATCAGGAGGCGCTGCATCAGTTCCAGACCAACCAGGAATTGTCGAGCATCGACGGGCAGATTCTCGGGCAGTTGCGAAACCGTCATCAGGCGGCGAGCCTCGGTGAGCTGGACCTGATTCAGGGCGAACTGAATACGTTGCAGGCGGATTTGCGCCGTGACCTGTCCTATGCCGATCTGCGTAACGCCTACGGTCAGATTTTCGCCAGTGCCGGCCTCGATCCGATGCCGGACGAGGTCCAATCCACCGAAGTCCAGTCCATCGCCACCGCGTTGGCCAACCGCGAGGCGGCATGGGCGTCGGGCGATATCACCGTGCCGGTGACCCATGCCCCCGTCCAATAATCTGCGCGCGCCGATGGCGAGCATCAGCCGCGAGCAGCGTGAGGTGCGTAATGGTCATCACGGTACAGCGATTTTGCTGACCGGTTTGCCGGCGGCGGGCAAGTCAACGCTGGCGCAGGCGTTGCACGCCGAACTGTTCGAGCGCGGCGTGCAGAGCCTGGTGCTCGATGGCGACGGGCTGCGGGTGGGGCTCAATCGCGACCTGGGTTTTACCGACAGCGATCGTCTGGAGAACATTCGCCGGGCCAGTGAAGTGGCGGCGCTGTTGGTAGAGAACGGGCAAGTCGTCATCCTCGCCATGATCGCGCCGCTCGTTGAACTGCGTGAAGTGTTCGCCAGGCGTCTGGGCGAGGACTACCGCGAAGTGTGGTGTAGCGCTTCGTTGGCGGTGTGCGAGCAGCGCGATCCCAAAGGGCACTATGCCCGGGCACGTCGTGGTGATCTGGCGGGATTTACCGGCGTATCGGCGCCCTATGAAACACCGCCGTCGGCTGCCTTGGTGCTCGACACCGGCGTGCTATCGGTTGAAGCGTGCCTCGAACGCTTGCTGACTTGGCTCGGCGAATGCGCGGTGCTGCCGAAACGATGAGTCGAGCGGCCTGCTCGCGCTTGAATGAGAGTGCGGCAGTTGCCAAGCCATGTATCGACTGTACTGAAGCCATCGCGGGCTTGCCCGCGATGGCGATCTTCAACTCACCAACAATCTGTCCGGCTAAACCTTGGTTTGAGCCTTCTCCATTTGCAACGCCTCCCAATGATCCAGCGCTCGTTCGACAAGCAACTGCACGCCATCAGCCATGCGGCTAAGCGCCAGGGCCACCGAGCGCCGCGTGCCGTCGACATCGTCCGCCAGATCGGCCGCAATGGCGCTGATCGACAGCAGGTCTTCGGAAGCGTTGGCCAGTAGGGATTCGGTGTCGATGTCGGCAGAGACAGTGAAGAGATGCCCTTTGCGGCGCTTGGCTGGTTTTTCGGTGGTCGGGGGGAAGTAGTGAGCGAAAGCGCGGTCGGCGGCTTCCTTGAGTTTTTCGGCTTCGAGGGAATTGTCGGAATCGGTGCCAGGGTCAGCTGGCGGATTCGGAGTTATTTTGATCATATAAAACACCCTAAACAGTAAGTTGGAGCCGTCACCGTTCGCTTGCACGCGAATGGGGTGGCGGCCGTGCGCAGGTGTGCAAGACCGGGACTGTTTAGGACACCCAGCAGATCCGAGGATCTCCTGCGCGCAGCCGCCATAAAGCAGTGAGCCTGTAAAAACTCATTGAGAGATAGGGCAATTGCGACCTAAACAGTTTCGTCGGACTTGCACGTCCCTGTCACCGTTTATTCAGTGACAAGGCCAGAGTAGACCTGGCTTTGGGCGGTAACAACTTCACCAACACCGCTACAACTTGAAGGAAATCTCCGACGCAGCTACCGGACGTTGGTGTTCGCGCAGAAAGTCAGGATTTGCCCGACAAATCCGCCATCCCCTTGAGCAGCTCGATCGGCAGCGGAAAGACAATGGTCGAACTCTTGTCCCCGGCGATCGAACTCAGCGTCTGCATGTAACGCAACTGCATCGCCCCGGGCTGACGGCCGAGCATTTCTGCCGCCTGCATGAGTTTTTCCGAGGCCTGCAATTCACCTTCGGCGTGAATCACCTTGGCCCGGCGTTCCCGTTCGGCCTCGGCCTGTTTGGCGATGGCGCGGATCATCGATTCGTTGAGGTCCACGTGCTTGATCTCGACGTTCGCGACCTTGATGCCCCAGGCATCGGTCTGAGCGTCGAGCACTTGCTGGATGTCGATGTTCAGGCGTTCGCGCTCGGCCAGCAGTTCATCGAGTTCATGTTTACCGAGCACGGCGCGCAACGTGGTTTGCGCCAGTTGGCTGGTGGCCATGAGGAAGTCTTCGACCTGGATGATGGCTTTCTGTGGGTCGAGCACGCGGAAATACAGCACGGCGTTGACCTTGACCGAAACGTTGTCGCGGGTGATCACGTCTTGTGGCGGTACGTCGAGCACGATAGTGCGCAGGTCGACCCGGACCATTTGCTGGACGACAGGAATCAACAGAATCAGACCAGGGCCTTTGACCTGCCAGAAGCGCCCAAGCTGGAACACCACCCCGCGCTCGTATTCGCGCAGGATGCGAAAGGTCGATCCCGCCAGCGCGATCACCAGTAACAGCAGCGCGGCAAAACCCAATTGCAGGCCCATGGTTATTCTCCACCCGGCGCCGCGTCAGCCGCGGCCACTTGCAGCAGTAATCCCTTGCGGCCCACCACCCGGACCTTTTGCCCGGGTTGCAGCGGGGTGGCGCTGAATACTTGCCACTGTTCTCCTTGCAGGTGCACCCAGCCGTTGCAGGCGCTGTCGGCCTGCAGCGATGTGACCGCGGTCACGCAGCCCAGCAGCTCGGCATCGCCAGTGACGGCGTGGCGCGGCCGGGTTTTCAGAGCGCGGATCAGCAGGTAAATCAGCAGCAGCGCACTGATCAATCCCAGGCCGATCATCAACGGCACAGGCACCTCGGTGTTGGTCAGAATGATTGCGCCAATCACGAACATCGCGATGCCGCCCAGACCGATCACGCCGTAATTGGGCAAGGCTGCTTCGGCGATCAGAAACGCAATGCCGAACGTGATCAGCCAGATCCCGATGGGGTTGGGAACCAGCAGCACGACGGTGTCGGCGGCGAAAACCGATCCGCTCAAGGCCAGCAGCAACGCAACGAAACAGCAACGAGTGTTCACGTGACCCTCCGGGAGAGTCAGGGTGTTCTGTATACAGTCTAGCTGAGCGGTTGGTTGTACGATTTTTGATCAAATTTAGACGTCTGCCGACGAGCAGATTTCCCACCGGATAGCCCCGGCGGGCCTAAACTTTTAAGGGTGTAAAAGGGTTAATCATTGTCCGCCAAACGTTGTTGCGGACACCGAGGTGCATCATGCGTATGGCAAGAACCGTGCAGAACAGCCTGGACAAGGCGCACTGCGAATATGACATCGTTTCCCACCCTCACTCGGCCAGCAGCCTTGAAACCGCACGGCTGGCGGGCATTCCTGCCGAACGGGTGGCCAAGTCGGTGATCCTCGACGATCAACACGGGCATTTCTTGATGGCGGTGCTGCCAGCCAGTCGTCACCTGGACCTGAGCAAAGTGCGCAGCAGTGGCGAATGGCAGGTCTCCCGGGAAAGCAATCTGCCGCATCTGTTTGATGATTGTGAACGCGGCGCTGTGCCAGCCCTGGGCGAGTCCTATGGACTTGATGTGGTCATCGACCCGTTGTTGACCCGCCAGAAAGACATTTACCTGGAAGCCGGCAACCACACCAATCTGCTGCACATGGACATGCCGCAGTTCCTGAAAATGGTGCCGCATGCCGAGGTGCGTGAGTTGAGCCAATGAGTTTTGCGGCATCAGTGATACCGTCATCGCGAGCAGGCTCGCTCCCACAGGGAAACGTGATCAACTGTGGGAGTGAGCCTGCTCGCGATTGACTGCAAAGCAGTCATCCATCATTTGCCATAAAGAGGAGCGAACCATGGAATCCCCAACCCACACTCTTCCATCCCTGTTCAAACAACTCGGCCTGGACAACGACCCGGTCAGCATCGACCAATTCATCGCCATCCATTCACCGCTCAAACCGGAACTGCATCTGGCGGACGCGTTTTTCTGGACCCAGAGTCAGGCGGATTTTTTGCGGGACGAGATTCTCGATGACGCGGATTGGGCGGAGGTGGTGGATCAACTGGATGTGATGTTGAGGAAGGGGCGGGGGGTGTAAAAAAATCCGGGGAAAAATGGCGAAATGTAAAAAAACTGGTGGGCGGTAAAAAAAACTGAGGAAAAATCCAATTTTAGAGTTTTTTCTAGGTTGCTCATGAAACGTGAATGGACCAGAATTTAGACCTGAATTGAGGTCTTAATTATGCAAAATGTTCTGGCCGACATCGCTGTCAGCGTGTCTGAGTTGAAGAAAAATCCATCCGCGGTACTAAACGGCGCCCATGGAGGGCCTGTGGCGGTGCTAAATCACAATCGCGTCATAGGCTACATGGTTCCGGCCGATGTTTTCGAGTGCATGATGGAGCGACTCGATGATCTTGAACTGGCGGAAATTGTTCGCTCTCGCAGGCATGAGACACCGGTGCCGGTAAACCTGGATGACCTATAAGCTTGAGTTCCTGCCGTCCGCACGCAAGGAGTGGGACAAACTAGGTCATACGTTGCGCGATCAATTCAAGAAGAAACTGGCTGAGCGACTTCAGCTCCCGCGAGTACCGTCAGACTCACTACATGGAATGCCTGACTGCTACAAAATAAAATTGCGCTCATCGGGGTACAGTTTGGTGTACGAAGTTATTGATGAACGTGTGGTCGTTTCCGTGGTGGCAGTGGGTAAGCGTGAACGCAGCGCTGTTTACGACCGAGCCAAGAAACGTTAATAGGCTTTCCGATCTTTCTATTCCGCCGCCAGTGCCCGCCTGGCGACAAACTCTGTTTCGATCTCGTCATGACCGAAGTATTGGCCTTGACGTTTTGATAGCCGTGCTGAGTCCACTTTCCTTCGCAGGAAAGTGCGGTATTCCTTTGATTCCGCAGAATCCAGGGTGTTTTCAAACACTGCTGCAGGAGTTTTAGTCATTGAGTGAGTTTCAGTCCGGTAGAAATCGTTACGCAGTTTCGAATGCTGCTGCGATTCCTGCCGAAGCTAGTCATGAGCCATGGCCACCAATTTGTTTCAAAACTTGACCAACTTTCCCCTCCAATGCGATATTGATAGTTAGCAAACTAACAGTGTGTTTCTCCTCGTGCCGAAAACCCTCGACGCTCTCCAGATGAACATCAGCAGCTCCATGGTGGTGGCCGCCAGGCATTGGCGAAAGATCTGCCAGACCACGCTGGTCAACTATGGAATTTCCGAAGCCTGCGCCGTCCCGTTGCTGATGATTGGGCGTTTGGGCGAGGGCGTTCGGCAGGTGACGGTGGCGCAAGCGGCGGGGATGGAGAGTCCGTCGCTGGTGCGTCTGCTCGATCAGTTGTGTCACGCCGGCTATGTCTGTCGCACCGAAGACGCCCATGACCGGCGCGCCAAGTGCCTGAGCCTGACGCAAACCGGCCGGGACTTGGTGCAAGCGGTTGAAGTGGAGCTGGTACGCCTGCGCCATGAAGTGCTTGAAGGGATCGACCAGAGTGATCTGGAGGCTACGCTGCGGGTATTGAAAGCGTTTGAAGCGGCCAATGCGCCGTCGGTGGCCAACCCTTGAGCGGATTTTTCACTGGCGTTCCTCCAGCGCGGGACTGGTTCTACGGGGTGCGCACGTTCGCGGCGTCGATGATCGCGCTGTACATCGCCATGCTCATGCAAATGCCGCGTCCGTATTGGGCGATGGCGACCGTGTACATCGTTTCCAGCCCGTTCGTCGGTCCTACCAGTTCCAAGGCGCTATACCGCGCCGTCGGCACCTTTCTCGGTGCGGCGGCTGCGGTTTTTTTTGTGCCGATGTTCGTCCAGAGCCCCTATGTGCTGGTGGTGGTGATCGCGCTGTGGACCGGGACGTTGCTGTTCCTGTCCCTGCATCTGCGTACGGCCAACAGTTATGCGCTGATGCTCGCCGGCTACACCTTGCCGTTGATTGCCTTGCCGGTGGTGGATAACCCGTTGGCGGTGTGGGATGTGGCTGAAGCGCGAACCGAAGAAATTTTCCTCGGCATCGCGGTGGCGGCGGTGGTCGGCGCGATGTTCTGGCCTCGACGGCTGGCGCCGGTGTTCAACGATTCGGTGAGCAAGTGGTTCACCGACGCCTCGACTTACAGCCTGCGTTTCCTCAGCCGCAACGTACAACCGGACGAAGTCAGCGCCTTGCGCTCGGCGATGGTCGCGACCTTCAACAGCCTGGAATTGATGATCGGTCAGTTGCCCCACGAGGGCGCGCGGCCGCAGACGGTGCGCAATACCAAGGAACTGCGCGGGCGAATGATTCACTTGCTGCCCGTGATCGATGCCCTTGATGACGCGTTGTATGCGCTCGAACGACGTACACCCGAGCTTGTGGATAAGTTCGCGCCGGTCCTCACCGCGACCACCGAATGGCTCGATCACAAGGATGCGGACATCGGCCGTTGGCAGGCGCTGAAAGACCGACTCGAGGCGCTGCAACCGTCCGCCGAAGCGTTGGATGATCGCAAGCAGCTGCTGTTTTCCAACGCGTTGTATCGCCTCGGCGAGTGGATCGACGTGTGGCAAGACTGCCGCAGCCTGCAACAGGCGATTCAGTGCGAAAGCCAGGACAGCTGGCGAGCGGTGTATCGGCATTGGCGCCTGGGTCGCCTGTCGCCATTTCTCGACCGTGGGCTGATGCTCTATTCGGCGGCGTCCACGGTGACGGCGATCATCGTCGCCTCGGTGCTGTGGATTCTGCTCGGTTGGACCGACGGTGGTGCAGCGGTGATTCTGGCGGCGGTGGCGTGCAGCTTCTTCGCTTCTATGGACGACCCGGCGCCGCAGATTTTCCGATTCTTTTTCTGGACCGCGATGTCGGTGCTGTTCGCCAGCCTGTATCTGTTTCTGGTCCTGCCCAACCTGCACGACTTCCCGATGCTGGTGCTGGCATTTTCGGTGCCGTTCATTTGCATCGGCACGCTGACGGTCAAGCCGCAGTTCTATCTGGGCATGCTGCTGACCCTCGTCAACACGTCGTCCTTCATCAGTATTCAAGGTGCCTACGACGCAGATTTCCTCAGCTTCGCCAACTCCAACCTGGCCGGCCCGGTCGGCTTGCTGTTCGCGTTCGTCTGGACCCTGATCGCCCGGCCGTTCGGGGCGGAACTGGCGGCCAAGCGCCTGACGCGTTTCAGCTGGCGCGACATCGTCAGCCTCAGCGAACCGGCGTCGCTAGCCGAACACCGGCACCTTGGCGTGCAGATGCTCGATCGGCTGATGCAGCATCTGCCTCGCTTGGCGATGACCGGGCAAGACACGGGTATTGCGCTGCGGGAAGTGCGCGTGGCCTTGAACGTGCTCGACTTGCTCGCTTACACGCCGCGCGTGGTCGGCGCGCCGCAAGCGTTGCTGCATCAAGTGGTGGCCGAGGTCGGCGAGTACTTCAAGGCGTGTTTGAAGGCTGGCGAGCGATTGCCGGCCCCGAGCCCGCTGCTGATGACCCTCGACCGCGCCCGCCGCGCGCTCAATACCGACTGCGATGACGGCGCGCGCCTGCACTTGCTGCACGCGTTGAGCGGTTTGCGTCTGGCCTTGCTGCCCGGTGTTGAATTCGTCAGCGCCGGTGAACTCGAAGAACCGCTTCCCCATGGCATTGATGGAGCGCCTTTATGATCGGTGACCTGGATATCAGCGGGGTCTTCCTGCCCACGCTGCTGGTGCTGATGGGCATTACGTATGTGTTGTTCCTGTTGGTGCACGGGTTGCTGACGCGCCTGCACTTTTACCGTCTGGTCTGGCACCGGGCATTGTTCAACGTGGCTCTCTACGCCTTGCTGCTCGGCGCGGTGGACTCACTCAGTCGATACCTGATGACATGAAAAAACCTTTTTTGACCCTGGGTCGCGTAGTCCTGACCCTGCTGATCGTGAGCTTCGCCGTCGTCGTGGTCTGGCGCATGGTGATGTATTACATGTTCGCCCCGTGGACGCGGGACGGGCACATCCGTGCCGACATCGTGCAGATCGCGCCGGACGTATCCGGCCTGATCCAGCAAGTGGAGGTGCGCGACAACCAACTGGTGAAGCGCGGCCAGGTGCTGTTCAGCATCGATCAGGACCGTTTCAAACTGGCGTTGCGCCAAGCCAAGGCCGCCGTGGCCGACCGTCAGGAAACCCTGGCCCAAGCGCAACGCGAAGCCAAGCGTAACCGTGGCTTGGGCAATCTGGTGCCCGGCGAGCAACTGGAAGAGAGCCAGTCGCGAGTGGCCCGCGCCGAAGTGGCGTTGATGGAAGCCCAGGTGGCCGTGGACAGCGCCCAGCTCAACCTCGACCGCTCGACCATCCGCAGCCCGGTGGACGGTTACGTCAACGACCGTGCGCCGCGCGCACAGGAGTTCGTCACGGCCGGGCGCCCGGTGTTGTCGGTGGTGGACAGCAATTCGTTCCACATCGACGGCTATTTCGAAGAAACCAAACTGGACGGCATTCATGTTGGCCAGGGTGTGGACATTCGAGTGATCGGCGACCGCGCACGCCTGCGCGGCCATGTGGAAAGCATCGTCGCCGGCATCGAGGACCGTGACCGCAGCAGCGGCAGCAACCTGCTGCCCAACGTCAATCCGGCCTTCAGTTGGGTGCGACTGGCCCAGCGGATTCCGGTGCGTATCGCCTTCGACGACGTGCCGGCGGATTTCCGCATGATCGCCGGCCGGACCGCCACCGTATCGATCATGGATGACCAGTCGCAGGAGCCCGCGAAATGAGCAGGGCCTCGGGTTTGGCGGTCGCCGGATTAGGTTTGTTGCTGTCGGCCTGTCAGGTGGTCGGGCCGGATTATCATTTGCCGGACGAGGCCGCCATCCACCGCGAAGATCTGCAGGGCAACCTGGCGGTGGACGGCAAAAATGTCGTTTCCGCACCGGTGCCCGCCGATTGGTGGCGCTTGTATCAGGACCCGCGCCTGGACCAATTGGTCCAGCAGGCGATGGCCACCAACACTGATCTACGCGTGGCGGCGGCGAGCCTTTCCCGGGCTCGCGCTCAAGTCGATGAGGCGCAAGCGGCCGGTGGCTGGAGCGGTGGTGTAAAAATGGGCGCCCAGCGTCTGCAGGAGTCTGGCGAAGCGTTCTTGCTACCGGAGAAAGTGCCGGTGGCCAACGTCGGCGATATCGGCATTACCACCTCATATCAATTCGACCTGTTTGGCACGTTGCAACGCGGTATCGAAGCCGCCAAGGCCAATGCCGATGCGACACAAGCGGCCGCCGATACGGCACGCATTACGTTGGTCGCCGATGTGGTCCGGGCCTACACTCAGGTGTGTGCGGCCAACGAAGAGCGGGAAATTGCCCAGCATTCCCTCGACCTGCAAGCCCAGGGCACGACGCTGATCCAGCGTCTGCGTGATGCCGGGCGCGGCGATGAAACCCAGGTCACTCGCTCGCAAACCCAATTCAAATCCTTGCGCGCCGACATGCCGCGTTATGAGGCCGCGCGTCAGGCCGGGTTGTTCCGCTTGTCGATGCTCTTGGCCAAGCCGGTCGATCAATTGCCCGCGGGCACCGCCACCTGCGCCGAATTGCCGAAAATTACCCAATTGTTGCCGGTCGGTGACGGTGCCACCTTGCTCAAACGCCGCCCTGATGTGCGTCAAGCCGAACGTCGACTGGCCGCCGCGACCGCCGGCATCGGTATCGCCACGGGCGAGTTGTACCCCGACATCAGCATCGGTGCGACCGTCGGAACCGTCGGCATTCTGGAGAACCTCGGCAAACCGTCGACCAATCGCTGGGGCTTCGGGCCGTTGCTGAGCTGGACCGTGCCGTCCAACGGCTCCCGGGCGCGAATCCGCGAGGCGGAAGCGACGACCCAGGGCACGCTGGCGCATTTCGACGGCGTGGTGCTCAACGCCATCCGCGAGGCCCAGACCAGCCTGGCGCAGTATTCCGCGCTGTTGCAACGTCGCGATGCGTTGGCCGACGCCGAACAATCGGCGCAACTGGCCGCCGACCAGACCCACCGCTTCTTCCAGGCCGGCCGCGCGTCGTTTCTGGCCGATCTGCAAGCGACTCGCACCTACACCGATGTGCGGGCGCAACTGGCTTCCGCCAACACGCAAGTTGCGATGAGCCAGATCGATTTGTTCCTCGCTTTGGGCGGCGGTTGGGAAAGCGGACGAACGCAAGGCACGAACACCAGCAAACCCTGAGGCCGTTGCTATGCTTTGAAATGATGAAGTCGCGCGTCGACTTCATCGATCAAGGCTCGCGTTGGTCATGGGGATCTAATAATGAAAAACCCTTATGCTCCCGGCTTCTGGTGCGCTATCACGGCATTGGTTTTGCTGTCGGCCACCTATTTTTACGGCGTCATGCTGTCCCACCAGATCGACAAGGCTCTGGTGTTTCTCGACAGCGCATCCGCGCTGATTGCCGCGATGGCAATCGTCGTGGTGGCCTGGGCCTCTGTCCAGGGCCAGCGCATCAAAAAAAGACAACTCGAACAAGGCAAGACGCTGGTGCTGATCTGGGACACCAAGGTGGCTTTGCGTCGGGTCGAAACGGTGTTTGACCGGTATTTCTGGGGCAGCTACTGGCAACCGGGGCGCACGTTCCAGGAAGTCATGGGTGAGCTCACCGGCACGCCGCTGGAAAAAAGCCTCGAGACCTTGAAAAAACAATGCCTGGAACTGGACAAGCAAATTTCTGACGACGGCAGGCACTGGCTCAATAATGCCCGTGAACTCTCCGACGTGGCGGCTGCCATGGCCCGTGAACGCTATCAGCTGGACTTCTGCGATCCACGCGCGGAAGTCACGGGCGGGGCGGTGATCAATCGGGATTTTGAAGTGCTGGTGTACACGTGGACGGCGCGACTGAAAAGTTTTGATCATCAGTTGGATGAGATTGAGGTCCAATACTCTTGAATTGATGTTGTGTGAATTGGCGCCATCGCGAGCAGGCTCGCTCCCACAGTTGACCGCGTGTCTCCTGTGGGAGCGAGCCTGCTCGCGATGGCGATTTAATGCCTGCCGAAACTCTGAACCCCCGCATGCGGTCCATAGACACTCTTTAACCTTTAATCATTGGGTCGCCCAACGCGCCTGATGCTAATCTGCTTCGCACTTTTCACGCAGTCGTGACCGCAACCCGACATGGGTTCAGGGAAGACGACACACTTTCAACAACGGACATTGACTGGGTCATTCATGAATAAATCAGCAGGCGTGCTTCTTGGAATCGTCGTTGCCATCGGTGCAATCAGCGCCGGTGGTGCCTGGTACACCGGCACCAAAATCGAAGGCGTGCTCAACACCTCGATCGCCGACGCCAACAAAGAGCTGAACGCTGCGCTGGTGGGGTCCAATGGCACGGCTTCGCTGGAGCTGGTTTCGCTGGAGCGTCATGTGTTCAGCAGCACCGCGCACTATCGCCTCAAAGGTGAGGGTGAAATGTTCGGTGAGACCCCGGTCGAATTGCTCTTCGTGGATCACATCGAACACGGCCCGCTGCCGTTTTCGCGCTTGGTGTCGCTGAAATGGCTGCCGGTCATGGCCACCAGTCACTACGAACTTGAAAGAACCGCTGCCACGGAAAAATGGTTTGCCGCGGCCAAGAACCAGTCGCCGCTCAAAGGCCTGGTCAATATCGGCTACGACAACTCCACCAATGGCACGCTTGAATTGCTGCCGCTGGACGTAGCGCTGGATGCCAAGTCCAACCTGAAGTTTTCTGGCCTGAACCTCGACGTCGCTGCCAGCGCCCAGGCTCAAAAGATCAAGGCTAACGGTTACATGGACAGCATGACGCTGACCACCGTGGCTGAAGACCAGACACCGGTGAAGGTTGAACTGAGCGGTCTGACCGTGGCCAGCAACCTGATCAAAAGCACCTACGGTTACTACACCGGCGAGAACACCCTGGAGCTGACCGACAGCAAAACCACCTTCGGCGCCAAGCAATCCGTACTGGGCTTGAAAAAATTCGAGATGAAAAACCAGACGGAAGAGTCGGGCACCAGCGCTTCGGGGCGTGCCGATTACAAGGTTGACGAAGTGTCCCTGAACGGCAAGGCGTTCGGTTCTGCACAGTTGGCCATGAGCCTGAAGAACCTCGACATTCCGGCGACCATGTCGCTGATGCAGATCTACCAGACCAAACTGCAGCCGTACGAGAAAGCTGCCGCCGAAGCCGCTGCCGCTGGCGAGCCGGCTCCAGAGCTGGTCTTGACGCCGGAAGAAAACGCCCAGGTCAAAACCGGCCTGGAAAAACTGCTCGCCGCTGGCCCGCAGGTTGCTTTGGAGAATCTGTCGTTCAAATCCACCAATGGTGAAAGCCGCGCCAATCTGGTGCTCGACTTGACCAAGCCACAGTCCATGGACCTGCCGTCGGAGCAACTGATCCAACAGTTGATCGCGTTGCTGGATGTCAATGTGCAAGTGTCCAAGCCCATGCTCGTTGACCTGCTCACCGTGCAGTCGCAAATCGACGGCCAGACTGATGCCAAGCTGATTGCCGACCAGGCAGCAGCGACCTCGGACATGTTCAGCAGCATGGCGGTCGGCACGCAATTCGCCAAACTGGACGGCAACAATATCGTCAGCAAATTGCACTACGCCAACAGCAAGGTGGAATTCAATGGCCAGAAAATGACCTTTGAAGAGTTTGTCAGCTTCGTGATGAGCAAAATCGGCGGCGAGCCACAGGTTCAATAAACCGCGCGCTTCAACAAAACGCCCGGCCTCTGCGAAATGCAGACGACGGGCGTTTTGCTGTCGGGTGTCTGAAGACTAATCCTCGTCCCGAATCAGCCGCCAGGCCTCATCCACCGGCAACGGTTGTTTCATGCGTTCAGCCAGCATTGCCATCGCCCGCTCTCGATCGCAGGCCACCGCGGCAGCCACCACGCCGTTCTTGCTGAACAGGCCGATAAAGGGTGGATGGTTGGGATCGCCCTTGAACTCGACCTCGTCCCAGGATTCGGCGTGGCCGAGGTAGTCGTAGTTTTTCCCGAAGTGCCAGGTCCAGAAATACGGCACATCCAGATAATGCTCGTCGCCACCCAGCATGTTGGACGCGGCGATGCGGGCCTGTTGCTGGGCCAGGCGCCAGTGTTCGATCCGTTGCGGCTGACCATTGAGCGGGAAGGTCGCGATATCACCGACGGCCCAGAGCCCATCAGTCACGCGCATGCCGCCATCGACCTGCAGCGACTGATCCTTTGCCTTGGGCAGATCGGCAAACGCCTCCGTCGCGGGTGTCACGCCAATGCCGACCAGCACCAGGTCCGCAGGCAATCGTTGGCCGTTGTCCAGATGCACCGCTTCGACCTTGTCCGTTCCTTCGATGCGCACGGCCTCGCCATCGGTGTGAAACACCACGCCGTGAGCCTGATGCCGGGCGCGAATCGCCTTGCCCACTGATTCGCCGAACTGCTTGGCGAACGGCACCGCATGGCGAGCCAAAACCGTGACGTCCAGCCCGTATTCACGCAGGGCTGACGCGGATTCCATGGCAATAAAACTGTCGCCGATGATGAGCGCTTTCTGACCGGGTTTTGCCGCGTCCAGAATTCGCTGGGCCTGATCCCTGGATCGCAGCAGGAAGACTTGCGGCAGATCGGCGCCCGGCACGGCCAGTGGTTTTGGCGTACCGCCGGTTGCCAGCAATGCCGCGTCGTAGCTCAGCGTTTGACCGTCAACAAGGTGCAAGGTTTTGTTGGCGCAATCCAGACGTGCCACTTCACCGTGCAGTTGTTCAATGCGCTGCGTTTGGTAATAGCTCGCATCACGCAGCGGCGGGACTTCTTGCGGCGGCATCTCACCGGCAATCACGAATTTGCTCAACACCGTGCGGTCGTACCCGGCGTCGGGTTCCCGATCGATCAGGACGATGCGACCGCCGAAGCCCTTTTCACGCAAGGCCGCCGCACACGCCGTACCTGCGGCGCCGGCACCGACGATGGCGAACGTTCGCTCATCGTCCGCTGGCGGAGTATGAGCGTCGCTCATCGGCTGATCATCGACCCAGACCTCGCCTTCGCGCACTTCAAGCGGATAACGCTTGAGACTGTCCAGCGACGGAGGCTCACATAACGCGCCGTCTTCGATCCGATACGCTGCCTTGTGCCACGGACAAATCAGGCGCCCATGGCATAGCGCTCCCTCGGCCAGCGGCGCTCCGGCGTGTGGGCATTCGCCCTGGAATGCGCGTAATTGATCGCCAACCCGCAGCAATACAATTTTGGTTTGCCCGATCTGGACTTCAAGGCCACGATTTTCGGGCACATCGGCGAAACGGGCGACGCGTTGCAGTGCCATGATCGGTCTCCAGGCAGGCGTTTCACCTATTGAGTTTGGCGCTTGTTTAGAGGTTCAGCCAATTCCTGCTGCCACCGCACGAACGGTACAGCTATAGTTCGCAAGCCGACGACGGCCCCATCCGCACAAGGTGCTCCGGAATGACCCGATTGACCTCTTTGAACCCTTGGCTGGCGGCCGTTGCCGTCGCCCTATGTGTGCAACTGCCTGTGCAGGCCCAGGAACGTTTCACCCTGAACATCCCTGGCGTCACCGATGACCGCCTGTTTACCTCGGCCGCCGCCAGTGACGCGCCCAATTGTGGTGGGCACAACCAGTCACCGGCCTTGAACTGGAACGCCGGCCCGGCGGGCACGCTCAGTTACGCCATCGTCATGCATGACCCCGACGGTGCGAAAGGCCAAGGTGTCGATCACTGGGTGCTTTACGGCATCAAACCGACTACCCACCAGATCCCGGCCGGTGTCGGCGCCAAATCCACCCTGGAAGGCGTCGGCGGCCTGAACGTCAAAGGCACCACGGGTTATATCGGTCCTTGTCCGCCGATCGGCGATAGCGCGCACCACTACGTCATCCAGATTTTTGCCCTGGACCTGGCACCGGACGCCTTGCCTGCTGGCCTTACCCGCGCCCAGCTACTGGAAAAGATCAAAGACCATGTGCTGAGAAACAGCAGCGTAGTGCGGCGTTATCACCGCTGAAGATTCTTTTCACTGCGGTTTAACCCGAACCTGTCGGGCTGTCCGTCTCAGAGGATGAATGGATCAATTTCCTCCTGAGGTCAGCCCACATGTCCCTCCCTCTGCATTTCCTCCGCCCGGCCGCCCAGGGTTTCGCCATCGGGTTGTTGCTGTCCGTTGGCGGTTGCGGCGTTTCCTCCAAGCCTGAATCCGCTGAAGTGGCGCCGCCGGCTCAAGGTGCGATGACGACTGAAGCATTAGTGCGCAGCGAACCCATTGCTGCGGATGCGTCCATGGCTAAACGCAGCGTACGCCCGGCACCAATGGCGAGTTTTGCGCCTGAGTTGGCTGCGCCCGGATATCGCGATGAGCCGCGCGAGCAGTATCAAGCGCTGGCGGATAACCCCATTCACAGCGTCGCAGAAGCGCCGGTCTCGACCTTCAGCGCCGATGTCGATACCGGCGCTTACGCCAATGTCCGCCGCTTGCTGAATCAGGGTCGCCTGCCACCGGAAGGCGCGGTACGACTCGAGGAAATGGTCAATTACTTTCCCTACGACTACGCGTTGCCCACCGACGGCTCGCCCTTTGGCGTGACCACTGAGCTGGCGCCATCGCCGTGGAACCCGCATACCCGGTTGTTGCGCATAGGCATCAAGGCGTCAGACCGCGCAGTAGCGGAACTGGCCCCGGCCAACCTGGTGTTTCTGGTGGACGTGTCCGGCTCGATGGACCGCCGCGAGGGTTTGCCGCTGGTCAAAAGCACGCTGAAGTTGCTGGTCGATCAACTGCGCGAGCAGGACCGCGTTTCGCTGGTGGTCTATGCCGGTGATTCGCGTGTGGTGCTGGAGCCAACGTCCGGCCGCGAGAAAGCGAAAATTCGTACCGCCATCGATCAATTGACCGCTGGAGGCTCGACCGCTGGCGCCTCAGGCATCGAGCTGGCCTATCAAATGGCGCAGCAGGCCTTCATTCCCAAGGGCATCAACCGCATCCTGCTGGCCACCGACGGTGACTTCAACGTCGGCGTCAGCGACTTCGACAGCCTCAAGCAAATGGCTACGGATAAACGCAAGACCGGTGTTTCCCTGACCACGCTGGGTTTTGGTGTGGATAACTACAATGAACACCTGATGGAGCAACTGGCCGACGCCGGCGACGGTAATTACGCCTACATCGACAACCTGCGCGAGGCGCGCAAAGTGCTGGTGGATCAACTCGGATCAACCCTCGCAGTGGTGGCGAAGAACGTGAAGCTGCAAGTGGAATTCAACCCGGCTCAGGTCAGCGAGTATCGGCTGTTGGGGTATGAGAATAGGACGCTCAAGCGTGAGGATTTCAGCAACGACAAGGTTGATGCTGGCGAAATCGGTGCAGGACACACGGTGACCGCGCTGTATGAAATCGTACCCAAGGGCGAAAAGGGCTGGTTGGAGCCGTTGCGCTATGGCCAGTCGGAGTCGGTTGTTTCCGGGAATGCTGGAGAGTTGGCGATGTTGCGCGTGCGTTATCAGTTACCGGAAGGTGGGAATAGTCGCTTGATCGAGCGGCCGATTGCGGGTGATTCGGTTGGAAAAGCCAGTGATGACCTGCGATTTGCGGCGGCCGTGGCAGCGTTTTCCCAACAATTGAAGGATGGACGTTATACCGGTGATTTCAGTCTGAAGGACACCGAAGCCCTGGCGCGCGGTGCGCGGGGTGACGACCGATTCGGTCTGCGGGCGGAGTTCGTGCAACTGGTGGAGTTGGCGCAAAGCCTGCGCACCACAACGGCCTCCAACATTGAGCCGCTGAAGGGAGGCTACAACTGACATGTCTGCGCTTGAACCGAGCGACGAATCACTGCTGGCCCGCTATCGTGCGGGCGACGGGCCGGCGTTCGAGATTTTGTACGCCCGTCACCGCCAGGGGCTTTATCGATTCCTTCTCGGCCTCAGCGGTAAACCCGAACTGGCCGAAGAGGTGTACCAGGACACCTGGCTGAGCCTGATCCGCAGCACCAGTCAGCCACAGGGCCGGGCGAATTTTCGTACGTGGCTCTACCAGATTGCCCGCAATCGGTTGATCGATCACTGGCGCAAACATGGCATTCACAACCCCTTGCACGACAGCTATGACGAACAGACCCACGCCGTGATTTATGAGGCGACCGATCCGGAGCAGCTGTTGAGCTTGAGCCGCGACAGTCAGCGCCTTGAAGCCGCCCTGCAAAACCTGCCCGCCGACCAGCGCGAAGTGTTCCTGCTACGCGCCCACAGCGATCTCGATTTCCCCCAGATCGCCACCCTCACCGAAACACCGCTGGAAACGGTGAAAAGCCGCTTGCGCTACGCCCAGCAAAAACTGCGTCGGCTGCTGGCCGAGGAGGTACTGACATGACTGACGCCCGCAAAACACCGGAAGACAAAGTGCTGCAGCATTTTCGTGAACACAGCCGCGATGAGCCTCCGGCGCACCTTGATGCGTTCATTCTGGCCGCCGCACACCGAGAAACCCCTGCGCCGAAACCGAGCCTGTGGCAGCGCTGGGTCAAGGCTTGCCAGAAACCTCGTTGGCAAGTCGCGTTCGCCAGCCTCGTGGGTGTCGCACTGATGCTAGCGCTGGTGCAACGCACGCCAGAGCAAGCGCCAAGCTATGACTTCGCACCCGCACCCAAAGCATCGGCCCCGGTTACCAAGAAGGAGTCTGCGCAGGTGGCGCGCTCGCTCGCGGCGCCCGCTGGCGCGATGTCTGCGCCAGCGCCTGCCGCGCCAATGGCCGATTTTGCCGCCCCCGCGCAGACCGAATCGATCAGCGCTGAAATGGCTGACGAAGCAAAGGTCAGCAAGCCCCCGGTGATGGCGCCGGCAAAGTTTATCGACGATCAATTAAGGGAAGTGATCCGCCTGCAAAAAGCGGGTCAGACTCAAGCGGCCACTGACCTGATGGCGACATTGCACAAACGCTTTCCCAAGGAAAATCTCACGGCCAGACTCAAGGCATTGCAGAAAAACTGAGACGCAAAGCGGTCGTCCATTTGGCAACAAGGCCCGAAAGCGCGCACTATCGGGCCATAGCCGATGCGTTGGAGGAAGCCGTGGCGAAAAAAATCGATCGCATCGCCCAAATGCTCAACTGCCCTGTGAAAGGGGAGGATATGAGGCGGGCAATTACCGAGAGTCGTAAGGAGTTTCTTCTTGCTCAGCAGGAAAAGGAGGAGCTTGAGGAAGACGTCCTTGATGAGGAAGAGGTCGAGGACGAAGAGGATGATGAGTACGACGAGTTTGATTGGACGACGGAATAAACCAGAACTGGACCCAAATCCAGTTGCCCTGTTCAGAGACAACACCCATAAAAAAGCCCCAGACCCTAAGATCTGAGGCTTTTTCATTTACGACGTATGGTGCACCAGGCGGGATTCGAACCCACGACCCCTGCCTTCGGAGGGCAGTACTCTATCCAGCTGAGCTACTGGTGCAAGCGGGCGCCATGATACTCATATGCACTGCGGGCGTCCATGCTGCTGAATCGACTGTGGTTTTCGCAACCGTAACAACCGTTTGCTACGTTGATCAGAAAAATTGGGCAAATGCGGCGTTTTCGTTCTTTTTTTCGAACAGGCTATTGTCCTTTACCCCCTTTGATCCTAGGATTCGTTTGAGATTTCAAACGCTCTTGTCTGGGTGCTGAACCGCACGAGTTTCAATCAGTGCGCTATTTATGTGCTTCAGCCCGGTGAATGATTTCCCTGACGGCAGCCTTTGAGGCGCCTTTCTACAATCATAATTCGCTCCGCGCTGGTCGCGGTGCTGTTAAGGAAAGCCGACATGCAGCTTAAAGACACCCAGTTGTTCCGCCAGCAAGCCTTTATCGATGGCGCTTGGGTCGATGCGGACAATGGTCAGACGATCAAGGTCAACAACCCGGCAACGGGCGAAATTCTGGGCACTGTGCCGAAAATGGGCGCTGCCGAAACCCGCCGTGCAATCGAAGCCGCTGACAAAGCGCTGCCGGCCTGGCGTGCACTGACCGCCAAGGACCGTGCGAACAAGCTGCGTCGCTGGTTCGAACTGATCATCGAAAACCAGGACGACCTCGCTCGTCTGATGACCATGGAACAAGGCAAGCCATTGGCCGAAGCCAAGGGCGAGATCGTTTACGCCGCTTCCTTTATCGAGTGGTTCGCCGAAGAAGCCAAGCGCGTCTACGGTGATGTGATTCCGGGTCACCAGCCAGACAAGCGCTTGATCGTGATCAAGCAGCCAATCGGCGTGACCGCTGCAATCACCCCGTGGAACTTCCCGGCTGCAATGATCACCCGTAAAGCCGGCCCGGCTCTGGCCGCCGGTTGCACCATGGTGCTCAAGCCTGCTTCGCAAACCCCGTTCTCCGCGTTCGCCCTGGCTGAACTGGCCCAGCGTGCCGGTATCCCGAATGGTGTGTTCAGCGTAGTGTCCGGCAGCGCCGGCGACATCGGCAGCGAGCTGACCAGCAACCCGATCGTGCGTAAATTGTCCTTCACTGGCTCGACCGAAATCGGTCGTCAGCTGATGGCTGAATGCGCCAAGGACATCAAAAAGGTTTCCCTGGAACTGGGCGGCAACGCGCCGTTCATCGTGTTCGACGACGCGGACCTGGATAAGGCCGTCGAAGGCGCGATCATTTCCAAGTACCGCAACAACGGCCAGACCTGCGTCTGCGCCAACCGTCTGTACATTCAGGATTCGGTCTACGACGCGTTCGCCGAGAAGCTGAAAGTGGCCGTGGCCAAACTCAAGATCGGTAACGGTCTGGAAGAAGGCACCACCACTGGCCCGCTGATCGACGAAAAAGCCGTGGCCAAGGTTCAAGAGCACATTGCTGACGCGATCAGCAAAGGCGCAACCGTGCTGGCCGGTGGCAAGGTCATGGAAGGCAACTTCTTCGAACCGACCATCCTGACCAACGTGCCGAAGAACGCAGCCGTGGCCAAGGAAGAAACCTTCGGTCCATTGGCGCCGCTGTTCCGCTTCAAAGACGAAGCCGAAGTGATCGCGATGTCCAACGACACCGAGTTCGGTCTGGCGTCGTACTTCTATGCTCGCGACCTGGGCCGTGTGTTCCGTGTGGCTGAAGCCCTGGAATACGGCATGGTCGGCGTCAACACCGGGTTGATCTCCAACGAAGTCGCGCCGTTCGGCGGCATCAAGGCGTCGGGCCTGGGCCGTGAAGGCTCCAAGTACGGCATCGAAGATTACCTGGAAATCAAATACCTCTGCCTGGGCATCTAAGCTCGCAAGACAAGAACCCGGCAAGGCATTGCTTTAAACGCAAAGGGCACGAGAGCGCTGTCCCTTTGCGTGCTTCAAATGGAATTTTCTCTGTGGCCGGGAACGCTATGGCAGTCGATCATCGCATGCTGCCGTAGTTGCCTCCCCGCCGCATTTTCCTTGAACCACGCCGCCCGATGAGCGGTGAATGAGGACTTTATGAGCAAGACTAACGCATCCCTGATGAAACGCCGCGAAGCCGCTGTACCACGCGGTGTTGGCCAGATTCACCCGATCTTCGCCGAGTCCGCGAAGAACGCCACCGTGACCGACGTTGAAGGTCGCGAGTTCATCGACTTCGCCGGCGGTATCGCTGTGCTGAACACCGGCCACGTGCACCCGAAAATCATCGCCGCCGTGACCGAGCAGCTGAACAAGCTGACCCACACTTGCTTCCAGGTACTGGCTTACGAACCGTACGTAGAAGTGTGCGAAAAAATCAACGCCAAGGTGCCAGGTGATTTCGCCAAGAAAACCCTGCTGGTGACCACCGGTTCCGAAGCCGTTGAAAACGCCGTGAAGATCGCTCGTGCCGCCACTGGCCGTGCCGGCGTGATCGCGTTCACCGGCGCTTACCACGGTCGCACCATGATGACTCTGGGCCTGACCGGTAAAGTCGTGCCTTACTCGGCCGGCATGGGCCTGATGCCAGGCGGCATCTTCCGCGCGCTGTACCCGAACGAGCTGCACGGTGTGAGCATCGACGATTCGATCGCCAGCATCGAACGCATCTTCAAGAACGACGCCGAGCCGCGTGACATCGCTGCCATCATCATCGAGCCAGTTCAGGGCGAAGGTGGTTTCTACGTCGCTCCTAAAGAGTTCATGAAGCGTCTGCGCGCCCTGTGCGACCAGCACGGCATCCTGTTGATCGCTGACGAAGTTCAGACCGGCGCTGGCCGTACCGGCACTTTCTTCGCCATGGAACAGATGGGCGTTGCTGCCGACCTGACCACCTTCGCCAAATCCATCGCTGGCGGCTTCCCGTTGGCCGGTGTGTGCGGTAAAGCCGAATACATGGACGCCATTGCTCCAGGCGGCTTGGGCGGCACCTACGCCGGTAGCCCGATTGCTTGCGCCGCGGCCCTGGCCGTGATGGAAGTGTTCGAAGAAGAGCACCTGCTGGACCGCTGCAAGGCTGTTGGCGAGCGTCTGGTGACTGGCCTCAAAGCCATTCAGGCCAAGTACCCGGTGATCGGTGAAGTCCGTGCCCTGGGCGCGATGATCGCGGTCGAGCTGTTTGTTGACGGCGACAGCCACAAGCCGAACGCTCCAGCGGTAGCCGCTGTTGTCGCCAAGGCGCGTGACAAGGGTCTGATCCTGCTGTCCTGCGGCACTTACGGCAACGTTCTGCGCGTCCTGGTACCGCTGACTTCGCCGGACGAGCAATTGGACAAAGGTCTGGCCATCATTGAAGAGTGCTTCTCGGAGCTTTGATCTAAAGTGCTTGCATGAAAATGTGAGCTGATCGACAAAAAACCCGCTTCGGCGGGTTTTTTTGTCCTTCAAAATAGATGCCTCGTTTCAATGACCCGCTTCGACTAAGGTACAAGCATCGCAAAGGGAGCGTGCAGATGACCGCTGTGGTTTTACCGGCTGTACCGCGTGTGCTGATTGCCGAGGCCGATCCCTGGTCTCGCGACCTGCTCAAGCACGTGTTGTTGAATGTGCGCTGCGACGCACGGTTGGACCTGTGCGCCGATGGCCAGGAAGCGTTGCGCCTCCTGGCGGACAATCCCTACGACCTGGTGATCGTCGATTGGGAGCTGCCTGGCATCGATGGCCTGAATGTTTTGCGCAACGTGCGCCAGCGCAAGCGCAATCCGCCGCTGCCCTTCATTCTGATGAGCAGTCGCAGCGACAGCGCGAGCGTGCGTGAAGCACTGCCCCTGGCGCCCGCGGCGTACCTGACCAAACCCCTGAACATGGAAAGCCTGACCCATCGCCTGCAGGATTTGCTGGTGAATGCTGGAGAACAGGTGGCCTGTGAGGTGCAAACGCTGGCGCCAGGCATGACCTTGTCGGTGTACCTGGAGCGTCGTCGTGAACTGGCAGAGGGTGCGCCGCTGATGACCGACGTGCAGGTGGCGGTCGATCGCAGCCTCAATCCCGGCGGCCTGGACCTCAACCGCCTGGAAGGCGAAATCCGTACCGACCCGCAGATCACTGCTGTGCTGATCGCGGCAGCCAACAGCGCGGCGCAGCACCTTGGCGATCCGGTCCAGACCTTGGGCCAGGCGTTGCACCGGTTGGGCACCGCGCAAAGCATGAACCTGATACTGGGGCTGGCGCTCAAACGCAGCGCCCGGCTCAGCGATCCGTTGCTGGCCGACTATGCCGAGCGTTATTGGGACCTGTCGCTGCACACCGCTGAGTACGCCCGGACGCTGGCGCGCTTGCTGGATCTGGATCAGGAACGTTGTTATTGCGCGGGCATATTGCACTGCCTCGGCGATCTCGCGCTGTTGAGGTGTTTGCAGGAATGGAAGCAGGCCGGCGGTGAGCTGGATGAGTGGGAGGAGGTTGGAGACGCCCTGGCCGAGTTCGGCGCAGCGTACGGTTCGGCCTTGCGCACGCGCTGGCGTCTGCCGCTGGAGTTGCGAGAGCTGATTGCAGCGGTCTACCAGCTCGGTGGCGGGGTTTACTCCCGCGAAGCCTTGGTGATGAACATGGCGGCGCAATTGGCGCGTCTGACTGAGCATGAGGGCATCGAGGCCTTGGCCAAGAGCCGAACGGCGCGGCTGCTCAAGATCGGGCTGCCGGAGCTGATGCGCTTGCGCAAATAAGCACTACACAAAACCCTGTGGGAGCGAGCTTGCTCGCGATAGCGGACTATCAGCCAACATCAATGTTGGATATGACTCCCTCATCGCGAGCAAGCTCGCTCCCACATTGGTTTTGTGTTTCGCCTGAGGTTGGAATTAGCCTGAGATGATGCGGTTCTTGCCCTGGCGCTTGGCTTCATACATCGCGGCATCCGCACGGGCGTAAAGGCCGTCCAGGCTTTGGTCTTCCGCGGTCAGGCTGGTCAGGCCCTGGCTGACGGTGATACCGAACGTCTTGTCGTCATGACTGAAGCTCAACTGTTGAATCATCCGCTGCAGGCGTTCGGCCACTTGCATGGCCATGTCGGGGGCGCAGCCTGGGAAGACAGCGGCGAACTCTTCCCCACCGATTCGCCCGAACAGATCTCCCCGGCGTAATGCGGCGCGACCACTCTCGGCGATTCGTTGCAGCACGATGTCGCCAGTTTGATGGCCGTAGGTGTCGTTCACTGCTTTGAAATCATCGATGTCGAGCAGCAGGAACGCCATCGGCGCGCCTTGCTTGCACGCTTGCGCAAACTCGCGCTGAGCGCATTCGAAGAAGTGGCGTCGGTTGCTGCTTTCAGTCAGCGCATCGGTGGTGGCCAGTCGCTGCAATTCCGCCTCCATTCGTTTCTTTTCGGTGATGTCCTCGGCGATGCCGACGATGATCACCGGTTGGCCCGGTTCGGCCTGGCGATTGATGAAGCACTTGTCGCTGATCCAGCGCACCTGGCCGTCGGCGGCAATGATGCGGTACTCGCGGTCTTCAACAGCCCCTTTCTCCAGCACTTCGGCCAGGCTGCGCTCGGCGTACTCAAGATCATCGGGGTAAATACTGTCTCGCCATTGGTTGTAATCGGACAGCAACAGGCCAGCGGAACGGCCGAAAAGGCGCTCATAGGCCGGGCTGACATAGAGCACCTGGCGAGTTTCCCAATTGAAGGCCCAAAGCACCGCGTTGACGCTCACCAGCAGTGAGCTGAACAGCTGTTCGCGCTCGCTCAGTCGGGCGACTTCGCCCTGGGCATGCATCAGCGCCATCAGGGTTTGCGCGGTGTCGGGTGATTGTGTGAGCGATGAGTCGTGCAGGTTTTTAGGGACCATTGGGACAAATCTCAAAGGGCATGGGCCGCTCGAGGTTCGAACGCGGCTACAACGAAGCCCGCCGGGGGTGGCGAAGTGTCCTTGAGATAGGGGATTTGGAACGAAGTTCCTGAGGGTGCGCCCGCGAACGGGGCGCACCGATCAACGGCGTCAGACAGCGGCGGGGCGCAGGGAGTAGGTCTTCAACTGGTCGGCGAAGTCGCGCAGGGACTGAATCCCGCTGGCTTCAGCTTCGTGAACCCAGTCCTTGATGGCCGCCAGCATGTCGTGACCATTTGAGCTGGTCTTGACCCAGATCTGCTGCAAGGCCAGGCGTTTCTCGTAAATTACCTTCAGCGCCTGACTGTGCTCGAGCATGGTCTGGATGCGCAGGTGGTGTTTTTCATCCAGCAGGCTGGTTTCCCGCGAAAGCAGGCGCTTGGCGCGGTGGAACTGGTGGCGGACCGAATGATCGACCTTTTCCAGTTCTTGCTTGACCAGCGGCGCGATGACCAGCTTGCGGTACTGGGCCATGATCTGGAAACGGTTGTTGAGGATAGCCATGGCAGTGTCCATGTCCAGGTTGCCTTTACCCTCCACACGGTGGGCAATCGGCGCAACCCGCTGGACCTTGGCCAGACGGAAGAAACTGAATACCTGGATCCAGGCCCAGCCGAGGTCGAATTCCCACTTCTTCACCGACAATTTTGCCGAATTAGGATAGGTGTGATGATTGTTATGCAGTTCTTCGCCGCCGATCAGGATGCCCCATGGCACCAGATTGGTCGCCGCGTCGCGGCATTCGAAGTTGCGGTAGCCGATGGCATGACCCAGACCGTTGACCACACCGGCGGCCCACACCGGGATCCACATCATCTGGATCGCCCAGATGGTGATGCCGATGGTGCCGAACAGCATGAGGTCGATGAGCGCCATGATCCCCACGCCCAGCAGCGGGAAGCGGCTGTAAAGCTTGCGTTCGATCCAGTCTTCGGGACAGTTCTTGCCGTAGATGCGCAGGGTCTCCGGGTTTTCCGCTTCGGCGCGGTACAGTTCGGCACCTTTGCGCAGAACCGTGGACAGGCCCTTGATGACCGGACTGTGCGGGTCATCGACGGTTTCGCATTTGGCGTGATGCTTGCGGTGGATAGCCGTCCACTCGCGGGTGTTCTGCGCCGTGGTCAGCCACAGCCAGAAGCGGAAGAAATGTTTCAGGCCAGCATTGAGCTCAAGCGAGCGATGGGCTGAATAACGATGCAGATAGACCGTGACGCCGACAATCGTGACATGGGTCATCAGCAGGGTGACTGCCACCAGTGACCAGGGCGACAAGCCAAGAAAACCTTCGTACCACATAGGCTGTAGGGCCCTCGATAAAGAAAAAAACAGCCGTTGCATTATCACTAAGCCCACAGATAAAACCAGTCGCCCTTTCAGATAAGAGTGGCTGGATGTTTCTTTGACCTATAATTCCAACCATTTTGTAGGGACATGGACAGTCGAATGTCTGCCACATATCGCGATGCCTTGCGTGCAGCGCTGCTTTACCTGGTGCTTTCCATCATCTGGCTCCAGTTTAGCGGCCATCTATTGAACAGTTTCTTCGATAACTCCACTGAGTTACTGCGATGGCAACTGATCAACGGTTACCTCTGGGTGGCGTTCAGTGCCGGCCTGATCTTCATCGCCCGAGCGCGTTTGTTCCGGTGCCTGGGGATCGGCGCCAAATTGCGCGAGCGCAGTGAAGACCGAGAACGTTTGCGTCAGGCCGCCGCGGTGTTTGATTGCACCCGTGAAGGCGTGCTCGTCACTGACAGCAAAGGCCTGATCGTCCACGTGAACCGGGCGTTCATGGAAATTACCGGTTATCAGCGCGAAGAAGTGCTGGGCCAGCGCCCGAACATGTTCAAGTCCGGTCATCATCCGCCAGCGTTCTACCAGGAGATGTTTACCACCCTGGACGGTACCGGTGAGTGGAGCGGGGAAATCTGGAACCGTCGCAAAAGCGGCGAGATCTACCCGCAATGGCAGACTATCCGCGTCATTCGCGACGAGCAGCGCCAGCTCAGCCAATACGTTGCGGTGTTTTCGGACATCAGTGCGATCAAGAATTCCGAACATGAACTCAAGCACCTGGCCAACCACGATCCGCTGACCGCGCTGCCGAACCGTTTGCTTTTCACCGACCGCGCCGAGCAGGCGCTGGCGTCAGCGCAACTGCACAAACGCGGTTGTGCGTTGCTACTGATCGATCTGGATCACTTCAAGATGATCAACGACGGCCTCGGGCACACGATCGGTGACCAATTACTCAAGGCTGTGGCCGAACGCTTGAAAGCCCTGCTCGACCCGGGCATTACCCTGGCGCGCCTGGGCGGGGACGAGTTCGCCGTGCTCGCCGAGAGTTGTCCGCAGCTGGTGCACGCCGGGTCGCTGGCCCAACGAATCATTGATGACCTGCGTGAGCCGCTTCATATCGAGGGTCATCGGCTCTTTATCAACGCCAGCATTGGCATCAGTCTGTTTCCCAGTGACGCCTTGAGCGCCGAACAGCTACTGCGCAACGCCGATTCGGCGCTGTTCAAGGCCAAGAGCGCGGGCCGCGATGGTTACGCCTTGTACACCGAAGAGTTGACCGCGCATGCCCAGCAGCGAGTGGAAATCGGTTTCGAGCTGCGCCGCGCCCTTGAGCAGCAGGAGCTGCGGGTTTACTACCAGCCTGTGCACGACCTCAAGTCCAGTCGCCTGATCGGCGTCGAGGCACTGGTTCGCTGGCAACATCCGCAGCGCGGGCTGGTGTCGCCGGCAGAGTTCATTCCCATTGCCGAGCGCACGGGACTGATTGCCGCGATCGATGCCTGGGTCATGCGCCAGGCTTGTGAGCAGATGTGCCGCTGGCAAGCCGAGGGTGTGGCTTTGTCATTTGTCGCGGTGAATGTTTCATCCCGTTTGTTTGCCCGTCGTGAGTTGTATCAACAGGTGGCCCAGGTGCTGCGCGAGACCGGGCTGGATCCGGCGTATCTGGAGTTGGAAGTCACCGAAAGCGCAGTGATGGACGATCCTGAAGTGGCCCTGGAGCAGATGCATCGCTTGCGCGAGCTCGGTGTGCGGTTGGCCATCGATGATTTCGGCACGGGCTATTCGTCGTTGCTGCGACTCAAGCGTTTACCGGTGCAGAAGCTCAAGATCGATCAGGGCTTCGTAGCCGGTTTGCCGTGGGATGAGGATGATGTGGCTATCGTGCGAGTGATTATCGCGCTGGCGCGAAGCATGGGGATGCAGGTGCATGCCGAGGGGATCGAGCAGATCGAGCAAGCGCGCTTCCTGCTCGAACAGGACTGCAATCTGGGGCAGGGCTACTGGTTCGGGCGTCCGGTGCCGGACCAACAACTGGATTGGGCTCACGCGCCGCAAATTCGCTAAGCCGTTTGATTTTCAAGAAGCTAATCGCTCGCAAGCCCTTGCTCGGCCAGAAAATCGTTTTTGGTTATATAAACATTCTTAAATAGTCTTTTTAAGAATATCTGTGCGTCTCTACTATTGCTCCTACGCCGCAAGCAGTGGCCTCACTGCCAGGCAATCTCTCAGTTGAAGGAGCAGCACTATGAGCGCATCCCTACGTAGCGTTGACGGTCAAGACGAAGCCACCATCTTGCGTGAGATCCAGAGCGCACTGCGCGATCTGCGCTTTGGCGCCGTGGAAATTACCGTGCACAACGCACAGGTAGTCCAGATCGAACGCAAAGAGAAATTCCGCTTGCAGAATCCGAGCAACAAACCGAGCTAAACCACCGGCAGCCCGATTCCAGCACACCATAAAAAAAGCCAACACAATCAGAACTCCAGGAGCTTTCACCATGTCGTCGATTCGTCAATTCGCTTTGGCCGCCTTGGCCAGTGCCCTTTTTGCTGGTTCCGCGGTTGCCAAGGATTACGAATTGCTCAACGTGTCGTATGACCCGACCCGTGAGCTGTACCAGGATTACAACGCCGAATTCGCCAAGTTCTGGCAGAAAGATCACGCCGGCGACACGGTGAAAGTCCAGCAATCCCACGGTGGCTCGGGCAAGCAAGGCCGGGCGGTGATCGACGGCCTGCGCGCCGACGTAGTGACGCTGGCCCTGGCAGGTGACATCGACGAAATCGCCAAACTCGGCAAAACCCTGCCGGTCGACTGGCAGAAGCGTCTTCCCGAGGCGAGCACACCTTATACCTCGACCATCGTGTTCCTGGTGCGCAAGGGCAACCCTAAAGGCATCAAGGACTGGGGCGACCTGGTCAAGAACGACGTGTCGGTCATCACCCCAAATCCGAAAACCTCGGGCGGTGCGCGCTGGAACTTCCTCGCGGCCTGGGCTTATGGCCTGAAAGCCAACGGCGGTAACGAAGCCAAAGCCAAGGAATACGTGCAAACCCTGTTCAAGCACGTGCCTGTGCTGGACACCGGCGCTCGCGGCTCGACCATCACCTTCGTCAACAACGGTCAGGGCGACGTGTTGCTGGCCTGGGAAAACGAAGCGTTCCTGGCGTTGAAAGAAGACGGCGGCGCCGACAAGTTCGAAATCGTCGTGCCTTCGCTGTCGATCCTGGCCGAACCTCCGGTCGCCTTGGTCGATAAAAACGCCGAGAAAAAAGGCAACACCGAGATCGCTGACGCGTACCTCAAGCACCTCTACAGCCCGGCAGGCCAGGAAATTGCGGCGAAAAACTTCTATCGTCCACGTGACAAGGACGTGGCCGCCAAGTACAGCAAGCAGTTCCCGACACTGGACCTGGTGACCATCGACAAGGACTTTGGCGGGTGGAAAACCGCGCAGCCGAAATTCTTCAACGACGGTGGTGTGTTCGATCAGATTTATCAGGCTCAGTAACCTGAAATAAGCCATCAACGAGCCCCGATTCAACCGTCGGGGCTTTGCGCGTTCTCAACCAAGGACTTTTATGTCGCGTCGTATCTCCCCCGTCATACCCGGCTTCGGGCTGACGCTGGGCTACACCTTGGTGTACCTCAGCCTGATTGTGCTCATTCCACTGGCGGCGATGTTCGTGCATGCCGCTCAACTCACCTGGGAACAGTTCTGGGCGATTATCTCGGCACCACGGGTGCTGGCGGCGTTGAAGCTGAGCTTCGGCACCGCGCTCTATGCCGCGATCATCAACGGCATCATCGGCACGCTGCTGGCGTGGGTGCTGGTGCGTTACACATTCCCCGGTCGCAAGATCATCGACGCGATGATCGACTTGCCCTTCGCATTGCCCACTGCCGTGGCGGGTATCGCGCTGACCGCGCTGTACACCCCCACCGGTTTGGTCGGTCAGTTCGCAGCGGACCTGGGTTTCAAGATTGCGTATACCCCCCTCGGCATCACCCTTGCCCTCACTTTTGTGACGCTTCCATTCGTAGTACGTACCGTACAGCCAGTATTGGCCGATATCCCCCGAGAAGTGGAAGAAGCGGCCGCGTGCCTGGGTGCAAAACCGTTGCAGGTCTTCCGCCATATCCTGGTGCCGGCACTGCTTCCGGCCTGGCTCACCGGGTTCGCGTTGGCCTTTGCCCGTGGGGTCGGCGAGTACGGTTCGGTGATTTTCATCGCCGGCAACATGCCGATGAAAACCGAGATCCTGCCGCTGCTGATCATGGTCAAGCTCGACCAGTACGATTACACCGGCGCCACCTCCATTGGTGTACTGATGCTGGTGGTTTCCTTCGTCCTGTTGCTGCTGATCAACTTGCTGCAACGCCGCATCGAAACCCCATAAGGAGGCGCGAACAATGTCCCAATCGTCTATTGCGGCCGCTTCCTCGGCCAACGCCGCCCGCCGTGGCAGTGCCACTTCGCGGCGAATCCTGATCGGCCTCGGCTGGCTGATTTTTGCGCTGTTTTTGTTATTGCCGCTGTTCATCGTGGTGTCCCAGGGCCTGAAGCTTGGCTTGGGCGCGTTTTTCACCGCGATCTTTGAGCCGGACGCTTTGTCGGCCCTGAAACTCACGGTGATCGCCGTGCTGATTTCGGTGCCGCTCAACCTGGTGTTTGGCGTCAGCGCGGCGTGGTGCGTGAGCAAGTACTCGTTCCGTGGCAAAAGCATGCTGGTGACGCTGATCGACCTGCCGTTCTCGGTCTCGCCGGTTATTGCCGGTCTGGTCTACGTGCTGATGTTCGGCGCCCAGGGCTTGTTCGGCCCGTGGTTGCAGGATCACGACATCCAGATTGTCTTCGCGTTGCCGGGCATCGTGCTGGCGACGATTTTTGTCACCGTGCCATTCGTGGCCCGCGAGCTGATCCCGTTGATGCAGGAACAAGGCACGCAGGAAGAAGAGGCCGCGCGCCTGCTGGGTGCCAATGGTTGGCAGATGTTCTGGCACGTTACCGTGCCCAATATCAAATGGGGCCTGATCTATGGCGTGGTGCTGTGTACTGCGCGGGCGATGGGTGAGTTCGGTGCGGTGTCAGTGGTTTCCGGGCACATTCGCGGGGTGACCAACACCTTGCCGCTGCACGTCGAGATCCTCTACAACGAATACAACCACGTGGCCGCGTTCGCTGTGGCGAGCCTGTTGCTGATCCTGGCGCTCTTCATCCTGCTGCTCAAGCAGTGGAGCGAAAACCGTATTAACCGCCTGCGCGCCAGCGCCGCGGAGGAATAATTCATGTCGATCGAAGTGCGTAACGTCAGCAAGAATTTCAACGCGTTCAAGGCGCTAAACAACATCAGCCTGGACATTCAAAGCGGCGAACTCGTGGCGCTGCTCGGCCCGTCCGGTTGCGGCAAGACCACGCTGCTGCGGATCATCGCCGGCCTGGAAACGCCGGATCAGGGCAGCATCGTTTTCCACGGTGAAGACGTTTCTGGTCACGACGTGCGTGATCGCAACGTCGGCTTCGTGTTCCAGCACTATGCGTTGTTCCGCCATATGACGGTGTTCGACAACGTCGCATTCGGCCTGCGCATGAAGCCGAAAAACCAGCGGCCTAGCGAAAGCCAGATCGCGGTGAAAGTTCATGAACTGCTCAACATGGTGCAGCTCGATTGGCTGTCGGATCGCTACCCGGAACAACTCTCCGGCGGTCAGCGCCAGCGTATCGCCCTGGCGCGTGCCTTGGCGGTGGAACCGAAAGTCTTGCTGCTCGACGAACCTTTCGGCGCCCTCGATGCCAAGGTGCGCAAGGAGCTGCGTCGCTGGCTGGCGCGGTTGCACGAAGACATCAACCTGACCTCTGTATTCGTGACCCACGACCAGGAAGAAGCCATGGAAGTGGCCGACCGGATTGTGGTGATGAACAAAGGTGTGATCGAACAGATCGGCTCACCGGGCGATGTCTACGAAAACCCGGCCAGCGATTTCGTTTATCACTTCCTGGGTGACTCGAACCGGCTGCATCTGGGTGAAGACAACCACGTGCTGTTCCGCCCGCACGAAGTGTCGCTGTCGCGCCATGAACTGGAGGATCACCATGCGGCCGAAGTGCGTGATATCCGTCCGCTGGGCGCGACGACGCGGGTGACATTGAAGGTCGAAGGCCAGAGCGAACTGATCGAAGCTGAAGTGGTGAAGGACCACGACAGCCTGATCGGTCTGGCGAAAGGCGAGACGCTGTTCTTCAAGCCCAAGGTCTGGCAAAAACTCGCCAATATCTGACCCTTCCGGCTGATCGTTCCCACGCTCTGCGTGGGAATGCATACCGTGACGCTCTGCATCACTGGACGCAGAGCGTCCCTTGAGGCATTCCCACGCAGAGCGTGGGAACGATCAAGCATCGCGATCTACGCTGCAGCGCGATTCGGATTGACCCGCACCCCACCCACTCGCGCCTCGATCTGCTCTTTCAGATCCCTGCGCAATCCCAGCAAAAACGCCAGCTCGACCGCCACGAACAACGGCCCGACAATCAACCCGGTCACGTCATCGACGAACGCCGGTTTGCGCCCTTCATAGTGGTGACCGACAAACTGGATTGCCCAGCCCACCACAAACATCCCGATGCCGCTCGCCAGCCACACCAGCGTGCTTTGCTGCGCGAGAACCTGTCCCGCCCAAACGCACAGGCCGAGCAAAACGGTCATCAATATCCCGAGGCGCAGTTCCAGGCGCAGGTAAAACCAGGCTGACGCCAATGCCGTCAGCGCCGCCGGCGAAAGCCAGCCCCCGGCCCATTGTGGACGGGACAGCAACACCGCCACCGCCACCACGATCAGCGGAATGCCGATAAAGTGGCTGGCAATGTTGCGTGGGTCGCGATGGTACGCGGCGTATTGACTGAGATGGTCAACGAGGCTTTTCATTGTTATTCCTCCTGTAGGGTGATTGATCATGCCCCGTGTTCTGTTCTCGCTCTGTCAGGCAGGCGACAATCTTTAGGAGATTCCATGGATATGCAGGCCTGGCGTTCGCGCCTGATGACGGGGCATTGGTTCAGTCATCTCCCTGTTTCCTTACAGGATAGTTTGCTGGCAGCGGCCAGGGTTCGGCGCCTGTCGATGGGGCAACTGTTGTTCAAGCGCGGCGATCCGCCGTGCGGGTTGTATGCGGTGCTCGAAGGATGCATACGCATCGGTGCCGTCAGCGAGCAGGGCAAGGAAGCGCTGCTGAGCCTGGTGGAACCGCCGCACTGGTTCGGTGAAATCTGTCTGTTCGACAACCAGCCGCGCACCCACGATGCCTTCGCCGTTGGCCAATGCACCCTGCTGCACATCCCGCAGGCGGCCTTGCTCAAGCTGCTCGACGAACAACCGGTGTACTGGCGGCAATTGGCATTGCTGATGAGCCACAAACTGCGCCTGACCTTTATCAACCTCGAACAGCTGAGCCTGATGCCTGCCCCGACCCGACTGGCGCATCGCTTGCTGATGATCGCCGGAGGATACGGCGAAATCGACCCGCCACGCCGTGTACTGCAACTGCCCCAGGAGCAGTTGGCGTCGATGCTCTCGCTGTCGCGCCAGACCACCAACCAGATCCTCAAGGACTTGCAGGGGCAGGGGATTATCGGTTTGGGCTATGGCGAAATCGAGATTCTGGACGCTGAGCGTTTGCGGGCCCTGGTCACCATCTAGCGGCATGTATTGAAGTTTGTGATGGGCAATCGGCCCGAACGCGCCTAGCCTGTACTCCTGAATAATCGAGGTGTGCCATGCGTGTCCTGTTAGTGGAAGACGAACCCGAAATGGCCAAACGCTTGGCCAACGGCCTGAACGAAGCAAGTTATGCGGTAGACGTGGCGCTCAACGGCATGGACGGCCGCCGCTACATTGAGTCCGGCGAATACGCACTGATCATCCTCGACGTGATGCTGCCGGGGCTTAACGGCTGGCAGCTGCAGCAACAGATCCGCAAGCTCGGCGACACGCCGGTGCTGTTCCTGACCACCAAGGACGGCATCGAAGATCGCCTGCGCGGGTTGGAATTGCATGAGGATGATTACCTGCTCAAGCCGTTTGCCGTGAGTGAGTTGGTGGCACGGGTGCGCAAGTTGTTGCGGCGAGATCGGGGACGGTAGTTTCTTAAGTCTGGTTAAAAAATGAGCTGGACATACTCATTGATCTGCACTAAATACAATGCATATCCACGATTTGTGGAAAATTGCACGGCATACAATGCAGGTTGGGCGATGGAAAACCTTGGCAGACTCATCCGGTCCTTACGTAAAGAGCGAAAGCTTTCTCAACAGGAATTGGCAAAACAGTACGGTATGAGCCGTTCGACGATTTCAGGCATCGAGAACAACACCATCTCCGAAATCGGTTTGCGCAAGATTGAGGCGATCCTCAATGGTTTCGGGTATGAGCTCACTGCCGTGCCCCGTCAGTCGAAGCGTCCAACGCTGGACTCTCTGAAGCAGGTCAACTTCCATGGCTGATCCAGAGAGAGAAAGGCTGCACATCAGTGTTTCCGGAATCGCAGTCGGCGCCCTCGGTCGGGGTCAGCCTCGCGGCGATTCGGTCTTTGCCTACGCCGAAAATGCGCAGGAGCAAAACGCGGTCTCGTTGACCATGCCGGTGCGACTTGAGAGTTATACGTGGGACCACGGCATACACCCGATTTTTGAAATGAACCTGCCGGAAGGCGCTCTGCGCGATGAGTTGGTTCGTCGTTTCAGTAAAGCAGTCAGGGGCTTCGATGATTTCGCGATGCTGGCGATTGTCGGCCCATATCAGCTTGGACGAGTAGGCATTGCGAACGCGGAAGATTCGAATGACCGGCCCCCGGAAACCAGCCTCGCGGATCTTCTGGTGCATGACGGTGCACAGGGTTTGTTCGATGATCTGCTGCACACCTATGGCCAGTATTCGGGTGTTTCAGGCGTACAGCCGAAAGTGCTTGTCCGGGACAATGCGACAACTGTCGACCGGTTGACCCATCGAGGCGCGACACACCTGGTCAAATCGTTTCGTCCGGAGGAATACCCCGAACTCGCGGCCAACGAATATTTCTGCATGCGAGCCGCGTTGCATTGCGGACTTGAAGTGCCGAAATTTGAACTCAGCGAGCACGGCAAATTTCTGGTCGTCGAGCGTTTCGATCTGTACGACAAAGGTTATCTGGGGTTCGAGGATTTTTGTGTCCTCAATGCCTGGCCATCGAAGGCCAAATACGATGGCTCGTACGAAGGTGCTGCGAAGCAAATCAAGGAATTCGTTTCCCCGCCGTTGCTCAACCAGGCGCTTGAATCTTTTTTCAAGATCGTCGCACTTTCATCCGGTTTGAAGAATGGCGACGCACACCTCAAGAACTTCGGCGTGCTGTACGAGCATTGCGCTCTTGATGCGCAGATCCGCCTCGCACCGGCCTACGACATCGTCACGACATCGGTTTACATCAAGTCCGACAGCATGGCATTGCTGTTAGGTGGGTCGAAGGCATGGCCCAAGTACAAAATGCTGATGCGATTTGGTCGTTCGGCCTGCAACCTGACGGAAGGGCGCTGCAATGAACTGCTGCAACAGGTCGCTCATGGGATGGATGTGGCGATGGGTGAAATGACTGATTACATCAAGGCACATCGTGCCTTTGCCGAGGTTGGTGACGCGATGCTGGAACAGTGGACATCAGGTATTGAGCGTAGCCTCATCAAAACCTGATCACCGCAACCCATCCCGAAACTGCCCCGGCGTCATCCCGGTCCAGCGCTTGAAGGCGCGATTGAAGCTGCTGGTATCGGCAAATCCCAGTAAATAACTGATCTCACTCAACGAGCATTGCGGATCGCGCAGGTGCAGCAGCGCCAGGTTTTCGCGACTCTCATTGAGCAGCGTGTCGAAGCGACAACCTTCGTCGGCCAGGTGCCGTTGCAGGCTGCGCAAACTCAGGTGCAGGGCCTGGGCGATGCGTTCCGCCGAGGGTTCGCCTTCGGGCAATTGCTCTTCTATGGCGTCGCGGACTTTACGTTCCCAGGTCAGTGGTTTGAGTTGCGCCAGGGTGCGCTTGAGCACCGCTTCATTGTGTTCGGCCAGTTCCGGGTTGGCATCGTCCAGGTGGCTCTCGAAGTCCACAAGTGAGAACTCCAGTCGGTCCTCGTCTGCGGCGAAATACACCGGGGAGCGGAACACTTTGTGCCACTGATGCGGATCGGCAGGTTCGGGACGGCGCAGGTAAACCGCCAGTGGTGCGTAATCGCGCCCCAAGCGATTGCGGCAGGTGCGCACATAGATAGCCGTGAAGGCGTCGATGGCTTCGAACGCCGGGGCCGGGTTGCCGACCGGGATTTTCAGGCGGAAGCGGTAGCGATCTTCGGCGCGCGTCAGTTCCAGCTCCAATGCATCACTGACCACCTGGTGATAACGCACGATGCGTTCGAACACTTCCCGCAGACTGCCGCTGGCCACCAGCGCATAGCCGAGTGCGTGAAACGTCGTCGGACTGACAAAGCGAGATACCCGCAGGCCGATCGCCGGGTCGCCGCTGACCTGCACGGCGATTTCCCACAGGCGCGTGGTGCCGGACAACGGGTAACGGGCGTTCGGGTCGTCCATCAATTGCGGGTCGAGCCCCGCCTGGTGGCACAGGGCGGTGCTGTCGAGGCCCAGCGCATCGAGTTGCTTGCGCAAGGCGCGGGTCCAGCTGGCGAGGGAGGTCGGTTCAGTCATGCTGATTGGCGCTTCCGGTCAACAGGTTGGCGTTCACGGCTACCGCCTTGCGAGGGTTCACAAGGCAGGATGCGAACATCAATAACCAGAGGATGGAAGCATGGACCGTACTTCTGCAAGTCCCCAGCGACTGAATGCAGCTCAACGATCAGCACATATTCGCGAAGTGGTGCTGGCCAGAGGGGTCGAGCTGCGCAAGCGTTACCCGATTCTCAACCATCAGGACGCCTTGGGCGCCGGCATTCTGGCCTTCGCGCTGATCGCAATGATTGGCTCGGCGGCGCTCTACATCACCGGGCACATGGCTTGGTGGGCGTGCCTGTTGCTCAACGCGTTTTTCGCCTCGCTGACCCACGAGCTGGAACACGACCTGATTCACAGCATGTACTTTCGCAAGCAACGCGTGCCGCACAACCTGATGATGGGCCTGGTATGGCTGGCGCGGCCGAGCACGATCAATCCGTGGATTCGCCGCCACCTGCACCTTAATCATCACAAGGTTTCCGGCACCGAAACCGACATGGAAGAACGCGCGATCACCAATGGCGAACCTTGGGGTTTTGCGCGGTTGCTGATGGTGGGCGACAACGTGATGTCGGCGTTTATCCGCATGCTGCGGGCCAAAACCTGGACGCATAAATTCAGCATCATCAAGCGCACGTTGAAGGTCTACGCGCCGCTGGCGCTGGTGCATTGGGGCGCGTGGTACGTGTTTCTCGGTTTCCATGCGGCCAATGGCATCGCCCATTTGTTGGGGGCACCAATTGAATGGTCGGCGACCACGCTGTCGGTGATGCAGGTGATCGATATCGCGGCGGTGGTGATTATCGGACCGAACGTATTGCGCACGTTCTGCCTGCACTTTGTCAGCTCGAACATGCATTACTACGGTGATGTGGAGCCGGGCAATGTGATCCAGCAAACCCAAGTGCTGAACCCCTGGTGGATGTGGCCTATGCAGGCGTTCTGCTTCAACTTCGGCAGCAGCCACGGGATTCACCATTTTGTGGTGAAGGAGCCGTTTTACATCCGCCAGATGACCGTGCCAGTGGCCCACAAGGTGATGCGCGAGATGGGGGTTCGGTTTAATGATTTCGGGACGTTTACACGGGCGAACCGATTTGTGCGTAAGGATGCAACAGAATCCAGGCAGGTTCGTGCTGCTCAGGTCTGAGCAAGAACTGCGGAAACTCAAAGGCGAAAACGTCGGTCATCAAATTGACCCAAAACGACGCTACGTTGTGACGCAAGCAGCGAGGGTTCGGCGTCTGTTGAGGATGATTGGTATATGCAATTAAGGTCTAATAAAGTAATTAAATATTCCTTTGTTAGATAACTGGTTTCACCAATCATGGGTCTCAGGGCTGTTGAACAGCGCTCACACATTTTGAGTTTCCGGGGCCGTCTCCTTGGCAGGGTGCGGCCCCTTTTTTTATTCCACGCAAACACAAACCGTCGTGGCAGTGATTCTGTTATTCGATGTGGGTCTTAATAAATAGCTTCTTATTCCTTAACGAATATAACTCTCCTCCCTATACTCGACCAGGAACAGACACGCAGCAGGAGAGTTCCCCCATGCGCAACGAATCAATTCGCTACCTGATTGTGCCGGGCTGGCAAGGATCGCCAGAAGATCATTGGCAAAGCCATTGGCAGAACAGCCTGCCGAACAGCGCGCGGGTGGAGCAAGCCGATTGGCTGACGCCGCGTCGTGAAGACTGGGTCGCCGCGCTGGCCGAGGCGATTGCCGCCGACAGCACACCCGTGATCTTGATCGCCCATAGCCTGGGCTGCATTACCGTCGCCCATTGGGCTGCCACTGCGCCGCTGCACTTTTTGCGTCAGGTGCGCGGTGCCTTGCTGGTCGCGCCGGCGGATGTCGAGCGCCCGGCCTGCTCGCCGGCGCTGCGTAACTTCGCACCGATTCCGAACCACTTACTGCCTTTCCCGAGTCAGGTCGTCAGCTCCGACAACGACAGCGCCGTGAGTGCCGCCCGAGCCCTTGAGCTTGCCCGCAACTGGGGCGCCGAGGCGGGAATTTTGTCAGGTGCTGGTCACATCAATGTGAAGTCCGGCCATCAGCGCTGGGAGCAGGGATTTGCCTATCTCTATCGCCTGCAAAACCGAATGGAACACCACGCCCTGCGACGTGCTTAAACTTTTTTATTGTTAAACGCCCCCGTCTCCCGGCGGTGTTGGGCGGGAGTCTGCCATGAGTTTTGAAACCTTCGGCCAGCCATTGCTGACCTTTCCCGACGCCGAAAAAAGCCCGCTGAGCATCCGCGCCAAGGCCCTGGTGTTTGTCGATCCACGTTCTCGCCAGTTGCGCCAGGAACTGGAGCAACTGGCACCGCGCTCGATTTCGGTATTGATCCGTGGCGAAACCGGCAGTGGTAAAGAATTGCTGGCGCGACACATTCATCGCGCCAGTGATCGAGGCGGGCTATTTGTCTCGGTGAATTGCGGCGCGATCAGCCCGACCTACGCCGACGCTGAACTGTTCGGTTACGCCGCCGGCAGTTACACCGGTTCGGCCAGTAGCCGCGCAGGCTGGTTCGGCTCGGCCAACGGTGGAACCCTGTACCTGGATGAAATCGGCGACCTGCCGTTGCCGATCCAGATCAAGTTGCTGGCTGCGCTGGAAAACCACGAGGTGACCCGCGTTGGCGCTCATCAACCGAGCCCGGTCGACGTGCGCTTGGTGGCCGCCACCAGCATCGACCTGGCGCAAGCAGTGGCCGCCGGAAAATTTCATGAGCGGCTTTATCACTACCTCAGCGAAGGACAACTCGAACTGCCGGCGCTGCGTGATCGGGTCGGCGATATTCTTTCGTTGTCCGAATATTTCCTCGGCATCTACAGCCAGCGCCTTGATCTGCCGGTGCCGCTGATCAGCGAAGCGGCGCAGCTTGTGCTGGAGCGACACAGTTGGCCGGGCAACACCCGGGAGCTGGAAAACGTCATTCACTTTGCGCTGCTGGTCAGCACCGGCGATGAGATTTTGCCTGAGCATTTGAATCTGCCAGAGGCGCCTGTGTCGTTGCTGCAGATCGAGCAGCAAGTGGCCCATGCGATCAAAAACGGCACGGCTGCCGAGCGTTCCGAACTCAAGCGTTTGCTGGAAAGCCTGACGCAGACGCTATAGCGGTCTGTATGAACAAAATGGAATATGAAGGTGAATAAAAGATATTGTTCGGGAATAAAAAATCCCGGTATTGTCCGCTTCACGCCAGCGATAGCACTTCACTGGCACTCGTACTAAACAAGCCGTCGTCGATGACGACCGTGATTTTCGATAAGGACACTGCATGAAAAAGGTTCTGTTGTTCACCGCACTGGCGGCTGCCCTGACCGCGGGCCTGGCCCAGGCTGGCGAGAAACTGGTGGTTGCGGCGACCCCGATTCCACACGCCGAGATTCTGGAACTGATCAAGCCAACCCTCGCCAAAGAAGGCGTGGACCTGGAAATCAAAGTGTTCACCGACTACGTTCAGCCGAACGTACAGGTCGACCAGAAGCGTCTGGACGCCAACTACTTCCAGACCCTGCCGTACCTGAAAAGCTTCAACGAAGGCAAAGGCACTAATCTGGTGACCGTGATCGGCGTCCACGTCGAACCGTTCGGTGGCTACTCCAAGAAAGTCAAAACCCTGGCTGAGCTGAAGGACGGCGCGACCATTGCCATCCCGAACGAAGGCAGCAACAGCGGCCGTGCCCTGATTCTGTTGCAGAAGGCTGGCCTGATCGAGTTGAAAGACCCGAAAAACGCCTTGGCTACCCCGAAAGACATCGCCAAGAACCCGCACAACTTCAAGTTCAAGGAACTCGAATCGGCCATGCTGCCGCGCGTTCTGGACCAGGTTGACCTGGACATGATCAACACCAACTACGCGCTGGAAGCCGGTCTGAACCCGGCTAAAGATGCGCTGGTGATCGAAGGTGCCGATTCGCCTTACGTGAACTTCCTGGTGGCCCGTCCGGACAACAAGGACAGCGTTGCCATCCAGAAACTGGCCAAAGCCTTGACCAGCCCGGAAGTGAAAGCCTTCATCGAGAAGAAGTACAGCGGCGCGGTACTGCCGGCGTTCTGATTCACGAGGTAAACCCCTTCAAGGTTTCGAACGCCGATGGCTGGTATAGCGTCGGCGTGATCGTTCCCACGCTCTGCGTGGGAATGCCTCAAGGGACGCTCCGCGTCCAGTGACGCGGAGCGTCACGGGCTGCATTCCCACGCAGAGCGTGGGAACGATCCACATCTCCTAGGCCGCCCTGGCCTTCAACGCCCGGCGTAACGCCACCAACAACTTCACGATTTCCTGCGGATCCAGCCGCTGCGGCACTTTTACGTCTGCCATGTTCTCTTCCTTGTGATAGTTCGGCCGGGGGAGTCTGGCCAAAAGCTGTGCGTCCTTGGAGGGGCTTTTTGAAAAAAAGATCCCTCCTACAGCGCAAAGGAAAATAGTCGTCTTCCCCAACCTCGGCAAATCCGCAGGTAGTTTTTTGCGTGATATCAATATGCTTTAACGGTATTTAAATTCTTCTTTTTATACCTTTAAAGTCGATGTCTGCCGGGTCGTTATCCACTGCCCATGGACTGCACCACCGTCGCTTACCCTGCGACGTCCAGGATGTTCAATGAACTTCGATTACGCTTTTATCCTCAGCACCCTGCCGGCGTTTCTCAGCGCCGTGGGCGTGACGCTCCAGGTCGGCTTTATCGCCATCGGCACTTCGCTGCTGGTGGCTCTGATCAATGCAACGATCCTGGTGTTTCGCACGCCCTACTTGCAACGGCTGGTCGGGCTCTATGTAGAGCTGGCGCGCAACACACCACTGCTCATTCAACTGTTCTTCGTCTACTTCGCTTTGCCAGCGCTGGGTATCAAGGTTTCGGGCTTTGCGGCGGCGATCATCACCATGACCTTCCTCGGTGGGGCTTACCTCACTGAGGTGCTGCGTGCCGGCGTGGACGCCGTGCCCCAGGCACAACTCGAATCCGGTCGCTCCATCGGCCTCTCGCACGGACAATTGCTGCGCTACGTGATCCTGCCGCAAGCCGGGATACTCAGCTTGCCGTCGCTGTTTGCCAATTTCATTTTCCTGCTCAAGGAAACCACGGTGGTCTCCGCCGTGGCGGTGCCAGAGATTCTCTACACCACCAAAAGCTACATCGCGCTCTATTACAAAACCTACGAAATGCTCGCCGTGCTGACGCTGATTTGCGTGCTGCTGTTTTTGCCGCTGTCGCTGCTGCTCAGCCGCCTGGAAAGGAGGCTCCAGCATGGCCAGTTCGGGTCTTGAGTTGCTGTGGGTGTCGTTGCCGCAACTGGGCAAGGGCGCGGCGCAAACCCTGTCGATCTCTTTCCTGAGCATCGCCATCAGTACCGTCGGCGGTGTGCTCTACGGCGTGTTGCGCACGCTGAATTCGAAATGGCTGAACGCGATCCTGCGGGTCTACCTGGAATTGTTCCGGGCGATCCCGGTACTGGTGTGGTTGTACCTGCTGTTTTTTGGCCTGCCGATTTTTTTCGGCCTGAGCATTCCGAGTTTCTGGTGCGCGGTGCTGGTGCTGTCGTTGTGGGGCGCCAGCGAGGTGGGCGAAGTGGTGCGCGGCGCGTTGCATTCGTTGCCACGCGGGCAGCGTGAGGCCGGGTTGTCGATTGGCCTGAACGGTCCGCAACTCTACGGCTACGTGCTGCTGCCTCAGGCGCTGAAGCGCATGACGCCGCCGACCATCAACGTCTACACGCGGATCATCAAGACCAGCTCCCTGGCCGTGCTGATCGGTGTAGTGGACGTGATCAAGGTCGGCCAGCAAATCATCGAACGCACCTACGAATCAGTGCTGATCTACGGCGCACTGTTCCTGTTTTTCTTTTTCATCTGCTACCCGCTGTCAGCCGCCTCGCGCGTGCTGGAGCGGCGCTGGACGCAAGCATGAGCGCATTGATCGAGTTCAAGGGTTTCAACAAGTTTTTCGGCGAGCAGCAGGTGCTCGATGGCATCGACCTTAAGGTGAATTCGGGTGAAGTCATCGTTATTCTCGGGCCCAGCGGCTGCGGTAAAAGCACCTTGTTGCGTTGCCTTAACGGTCTTGAAGTCGCCCACAGCGGCAGCTTGAATTTTGCCGGCCGCGAGTTGCTGGACAAGGGCACTGACTGGCGCGAAGTGAGACAACAGATCGGCATGGTGTTCCAGAGTTATCACCTGTTCCCGCACATGAGCGTGCTCGACAACCTGTTGCTCGGCCCGGTCAAAGTGCAAAAGCGCGACCGCCGTGAAGCCCGGGATCAGGCTGAAGCCTTGCTGGCGCGCGTGGGTCTTCTGGATAAGCGCGACGCCTTCCCGCGTCAGCTCTCCGGTGGCCAGCAGCAACGCATCGCCATCGTCCGTTCGCTGTGCATGAACCCCAAGGTCATGCTCTTCGATGAAGTCACCGCCGCCCTCGACCCGGAAATGGTCAAGGAAGTGCTGGAAGTCATTCAAGGTCTGGCCCGCGAGGGCATGACCCTGCTGATCGTCACCCACGAAATGGCGTTTGCCCGCGCCGTGGCTGACCGGATTGTGTTCATGGATGCCGGGCGAATCCTCGAACAAAACCCTCCCGAGATTTTCTTTACGAACCCGCAAACCGCACGAGCGCAGCAGTTCCTGGAGAAGTTCTCCTACGTCGCCGCACTACCCAAAACGACTCAAACAAAGGAACTGGAACTGCTATGAAAACTGCCAAGGCTTCACTGCTGCTACTCCCGCTGCTCGGCCTCGCGTTGCTGGCCGGCTGCAACAAAACCGAAGCGCCTGCCAAAGCTGCGACCACCAGCGCCAGCTACCTGGAAAAAATCAAGGCGCGGGACAAGCTGATCGTCGGCGTCTTCACCGACAAGCCGCCGTTCGGGTTCGTCAATGAGGCCGGGCGTTATGTGGGGTTCGATACTGACATTGGCCGTCAATTCGCCAAGGACCTGCTGGGCGACGAGAACAAAGTCGAATTCGTCGCGGTGGAACCTGCCAGCCGGATTCCATTCCTGCAAAGCGACAAGGTCGATCTGATCCTGGCCAACATGACGGTCACCCCGGAGCGCAAGGAAGCCGTGGAGTTCACCAACCCGAACCTCAAGGTGGCGGTGCAGGCGTTGGTGCCTCAATCGAGTTCGGTGAAAAACCTCGATGACCTGGCGACTCGCACCACCATCGTGACCACAGGCACCACGGCGGATATCTGGCTGACCAAGAACCACCCGGACTGGAAGCTGCTGAAGTTCGAAAAAAACTCAGAGTCGCTGCAAGCCTTGGCCAATGGTCGAGGTGATGCCTATGCGCAGGACAATCTGGTGCTGTTCAGCTGGGCCAAGCAGAACCCGGGCTACCGCGTTCTGACCCAGACGCTGGGTGCTGAAGCACCGATTGCGCCGGCGGTGAAGAAGGGCAATATCGAATTGCGTGACTGGGTGAATACCGAGTTGGCGAAGCTGGGCGAAGAGAAGTATTTACTCAAGCTGTATGACCAATACGTGCGCAAAGAGCTGAGCGATGACACCAAGCCTGAAAGCGTGATTGTCGAGGGTGGGAAGTGGCAGGGGTGATGCACTGACCTTTGCGGTGCTCTCTCGGCCGTCATCGCGAGCAAGCTCGCTCCCACAGTAGACCGAGTTGTCTCGGCGGACGCGGTCTGAATGCGGGAGCGGGCTTGCCCGCGAATGCGGTATTTCAGGCACTGATCAATCCGGCCAATACCAGGCGGGTTCATCCAGCATCCGCTGCCCGACAATCCCGGTCTGGCCCAACGTTTTCTCCAGCACAATGCAATTGCATTCGGGATCTTCCTGCAACGCTGAAATCAGCCGCCGCGCATGCGACACGACCCACACCTGGCATTGCTCAGAGACGCGGATAATCAATCGCGCCAACGCGGGCAGCAGGTCCGGGTGCAAACTGGTTTCCGGCTCGTTCAGCACCATCAGCGTCGGTGGCCGAGGCGTCAGCAGTGCCGCCACCAGCAACAAATATCGCAGTGTTCCGTCTGACAACTCGGCCGCGGACAATGGCCGCAATAATCCTTCCTGAAAAAACTCAATCGCAAATCGTCCGCCCGGCAATGGCGCGATGTTCAATCGCGCACCGGGAAAGGCGTCGCTGATGGCGGCCCACAGTGCTTCGGGGTCGCCAATTTCGATAATGGTCTGTAACGCCGCCGCCAGATCCCTGCCGTCGTGATGCAAAACCGGCGTGCGGGTGCCCAGTTGTGGTTGACGCACCGGTGCATCGGCGTCGCTGCGAAAGTGATCGTAGAAGCGCCAGCGGCGGATGAACTCGCGCATCTCCAGAACCTCCGGCGAGGTCCGCAGGCTGCCGACCTGATCGAACAGGCTGTCGAAATTCGGCGTGTGTTGCGCCTGCACTTCCCAGTTGCGGCTGGCTCGGGTGCGAATCATCGGGCCGTCGCGATCCACCAGCAGGCTCGCTGGACGATAGAATGCTCCGGCCCAAAGGCATTCACGCTTGATTTGCGGGTCGAGGCTGAAACGCGACGCAATGGGCGAACTGTGTCCGGGTAACATGAAATGGCCATTGGATTCGGGTAACCCGAGGCTGATCGAGTAACCGAAGTCTTCACCGGCAAAGCCCAGGCGCAGGCGTTTGGCACCGTGACGCACGGTCGCTTCGATCGGCACCTCGCCGTTTCGCATGCGCCGGGTGATGTTTGCCGGTCCGGCCCAGAACGTCGAGTCCAGCCCACCCTCGCGCGCCAAGGCATTGACCACTCCACCCTGGGCGGTTTCCGCCAGCAGGCGCAACGCGCGGTAGAGGTTGGATTTGCCGCTGCCGTTGGGGCCGGTGATCAGGTTCAACCGGCCCAGCGGAATCACCAATTTGTTGATCGAGCGGTAATTGGCCACCGCGAGGGTTTTGAGCATAAGAGCTTCCTGTCTCTGATCGTTACCACGAGAGCATGGGAACGATCGAGAGGGAGTATAAAGATCGCAAGTGCGCCCGTGGAACCCTGTTCTAAGCTCACAGTCGTATCGCCATTGGCACGTCCGTACAACGCAAAGGAGTTTGCATGGCTGGTCCCGGATTGAAAACAGTGGTTGGCCTGAGCCTTCTGGTCTTGCTGACTGCGTGCGGCGATAAAAAGCCCGTTGAGAAGGAGCGCCCAAGGGTCTTCGTCCAACAGGTTAAAGCAGCAGATTACGCCGCCTCGGTGACACTCACCGGTGATGTTCAAGCCCGCGTCCAGACCGAACTGTCGTTCCGCGTGGGCGGCAAGATCGTGCAGCGCATGGTCGATGTCGGTGACCGGGTTTCGGCCAGACAAGTGCTGGCCAAACTCGATCCCAAAGACCTGCAGACCAACGTCAACTCAGCCCAGGCTCAGGTGGTCGCCGAGCAAGCGCGGGTCACACAGACCTCCGCCGCCTTCGTTCGCCAGCAAAAGCTCCTGCCCAAGGGCTACACCAGCCAAAGCGAATACGACTCCGCGCAAGCGGCATTGCGCAGCAGTCAGAGCGCGCTCACGGCCGCGCAGGCGCAACTGGCCAACGCGCGCGAACAACTCAGCTACACCGCGCTGATTGCCGACGCGCCGGGCGTGATTACAGCGCGTCAGGCCGAGGTCGGTCAGGTGGTGCAGGCGACGGTGCCGATTTTCAGCCTGGCGCGCGATGGCGAGCGCGACGCGGTGTTCAACGTCTACGAGTCACTGCTGACGGAACGGCCTGAAGGCAAAACCCTGGCGGTCAGCCTGCTCGACAACCCGGCGATCCAAACCACCGGCACCGTGCGCGAAGTGACTCCGGCCGTCTCGGCCCAGACCGGCACGGTGCAGGTCAAAGTCAGCCTGAGCAGCCTGCCCGAAGGCATGCAACTGGGCTCGGTGGTCAGCGCCACGGCCAAGTTGCCGGGCAAGGCGGCGGTTGAACTGCCCTGGTCGGCGCTGACCAAAAATATCAGCGAACCGGCTGTCTGGCTGGTCGACGGTGAGGGCAAGGCGCAATTGCACACCGTCACGGTCGGACGCTACCTGACCGGCAAAGTGATCATCAGCGCCGGCCTGGACGGCGGCGAGAAAGTCATTATCGCGGGCGGCCAGTTGCTGCACCCCGGCGTGAAAGTTGAGATCGCCGAAAATACTTATAAGGATTTAGCCGTGGAAGCCCAGCCATGAAGCGCCTGTTATTGGTCTGCACCGCGGTGATGCTGGTCGCCTGCTCGAAAAAAGAACCCCCGCCGGAACCTGTGCGCCCGGTGTTGTCGATCAAGGTCGAGGCGCTGGACGAAGAAAATCTCGGCCGCTTCGCCGGCAGCATCCAGGCTCGTTATGAAAGCAACGTCGGCTTCCGTGTGCCGGGACGCATTGCCAGCCGTCAGGTCGATGTCGGTGCCGAAGTCGACAGGGGAGCATTGCTCGCTACCCTCGACCCTACCGATCAGCAGAACCAGCTGCGTTCCGCGCAAGGCAATCTGGCCAGTGTCCAGGCCCAATTTATCAACGCCCAGGCCAATGCCCGCCGGCAGCAAGAGTTGTTCGATCGCGGCGTGGGCGCCCAGGCGCAACTCGACGTCGCACAGACTGACTTGAAGACCACCCAGGCTTCTCTCGATCAGGCGAAAGCTGCGGTCGATCAGGCCAAGGATCAACTCAACTACGTCGAACTGCACGCCGACCACAAAGCTATCGTCACCGCGTGGAATGCCGAAGCCGGGCAAGTTGTCAGCGCAGGCCAACAAGTGGTGACCCTGGCGCAACCGGACATCAAGGAAGCCGTGATCGACCTGCCCGATACCCTGGTCGATCAGTTACCGGCTGACGTGGTGTTCCAGGTCGCGGCGCAACTGGACCCAAGCATCACCACGACGGCGACCATTCGCGAAATCGAACCCCAGGCCCAAAGCGCGACCCGTACCCGTCGCGCCCGCCTGACCCTGGCTGAAACACCACCGGGCTTTCGCCTGGGCACCGCGATCAGCGTGACCCTCAGCTCGGCGATCAAACCGCGGATCGAGCTGCCCTTGAGCGCGCTGCAGGAAGTGGATGGCAAAACCCGCATCTGGGTCATCGATGCGCAGGCTCAGACCGTGGCCCCACGTGACGTCAACCTGATCAGCCGCACTGACTCGACGATGATCCTGGCCGATGGTGTGAAGTCCGGCGAGCGGGTCGTCAGTGCCGGTGTGAACAGCCTGAAATCCGGGCAAAAAGTGAAAATCGACGAGGACAGCCCGCAATGAAAGGGAGTTTCAACTTATCCGAATGGGCCCTCAAGCATCAGTCGTTTGTCTGGTATTTGATGTTCGTCGCGCTGTTGATGGGCGTGTTCTCCTACATGAACCTGGGGCGCGAGGAAGACCCGTCCTTCACCATCAAAACCATGGTGATCCAGACCCGCTGGCCTGGCGCGACCCAGGAAGAAACACTCAAGCAGGTCACTGACCGCATCGAGAAAAAACTCGAAGAACTCGACTCTCTCGACTACGTGAAAAGCTACACCCGTCCCGGCGAATCCACAGTGTTCGTCAACCTGCGCGACACCACCAGTGCCAAGGACATTCCGGAGATCTGGTATCAGGTGCGCAAGAAGATCAACGACATTCGCGGCGACTTCCCTCAAGGCCTGCAAGGGCCGGGGTTCAACGACGAGTTCGGTGACGTGTTTGGTTCGGTGTACGCCTTTACCGCTGACGGCTTGTCGATGCGTCAGTTGCGCGATTACGTGGAACAAGTGCGCGCTGAAATTCGTGAAGTGCCGGGGTTGGGCAAGGTCGAGATGATTGGTGAGCAGGACGAAGTCCTCTACCTGAATTTCTCCACCCGCAAACTGGCGGCGCTGGGCATCGATCAGCGCCAGGTGGTGCAGAGCCTGCAAGGCCAGAACGCGGTGACGCCGGCCGGGGTGATCGAAGCGGGGCCGGAGCGTATTTCGGTGCGCACCTCGGGGCAGTTCGAATCCGAGAAGGACTTGGCCAACGTCAACTTGCGCCTCAATGATCGCTTCTACCGTTTGGCCGACATCGCTGACATCAGCCGTGGTTACGTTGACCCGGCGACACCGGAGTTTCGCTTCAACGGTCACCCGGCCATCGGCCTCGCCATTGCGATGAAGAAGGGCGGTAACATCCAGGTGTTCGGCAAGGCATTGCACCAGCGCATGACCGACCTGACCGCAGACTTGCCCGTGGGCGTCGGCGTACACACCGTGTCCGACCAGGCCGAAGTGGTGGAAAAAGCCGTCGGCGGTTTTACCAGTGCGTTGTTCGAAGCGGTAGTGATCGTGCTGATCGTCAGTTTCGTCAGCCTCGGCGTGCGCGCCGGACTGGTGGTGGCGTGCTCGATCCCGCTGGTGCTGGCGATGGTATTCGTCTTCATGGAATACAGCGGCATCACCATGCAACGGATTTCCCTGGGTGCGCTGATCATCGCCCTCGGCTTGCTGGTGGACGATGCGATGATCACGGTGGAGATGATGGTCACGCGCCTGGAAATGGGCGAGACCAAGGAGCAGGCGGCGACGTTCGCCTACACCTCGACCGCGTTCCCGATGCTCACCGGCACGCTGGTGACCGTCGCCGGTTTCGTGCCGATTGGCCTCAATGCCAGTTCGGCCGGTGAGTACACCTTCACCCTGTTCGCGGTGATTGCCGTGGCGATGCTGGTGTCGTGGATTGTCGCGGTGCTGTTCGCCCCGGTGATCGGCGTGCACATCCTCAGCGCCAATGTGAAACCCCATGACGCCGAGCCTGGGCGCATCGGTCGTGCGTTCAATTACGGCATGCTGTGGGCGATGCGCAATCGCTGGTGGGCCATCGGCATCACCATTGCGCTGTTCCTGGCGTCGGTATTTTGCATGCAGTTCGTGCAAAACCAGTTCTTCCCGTCCTCGGACCGCCCGGAAATCCTCGTCGACTTGAACCTGCCGCAAAACGCCTCCATCGGCGAAACCCGCAAGGCGGTGGACAAACTTGAAGCAACGCTCAAGGACGATCCGGACATCGTGCGCTGGAGCACGTACATCGGCGAGGGTGCGATTCGTTTCTACCTGCCGCTCGACCAGCAACTGCAGAACCCGTACTACGCGCAACTGGTCATCGTCAGCAAAGACCTGGAGTCGCGCATCGCGCTCAGTCAGCGCTTGCGTGAACGATTGCGCAAAGATTTCGTCGGCATCGGCAGCTACGTCCAGGCGCTGGAAATGGGCCCGCCGGTCGGCCGTCCGATTCAATACCGGGTCAGCGGCAAGGACATCGATCAGGTGCGCAAGCAGGCGATCGCCCTGGCCACCGTACTGGACAAAAACCCGCACATTGGCGAGATCATTTACGACTGGAACGAGCCGGGCAAAGTCCTGCGTATCGACATCGCCCAAGACAAGGCGCGGCAGTTGGGGCTGTCGTCGGAAGACGTGGCCAACCTGATGAACAGCATCGTTGTCGGGGCGCCGATCACCCAGGTTGATGATGATATCTACCTGATCAACGTCGTGGGCCGTGCTGAAGACGCGGAACGCGGCACACCGGAAACCCTGCAGAACTTGCAGATCGTGACACCGGGCGGCACCTCCATACCGCTACTGGCGTTTGCCACCGTGCGCTATGACCTGGAGCAGCCGCTGGTCTGGCGCCGCGACCGCAAGCCGACCATCACGGTCAAGGCCGCGATGCGCGACGAGATACAGCCGACCGACCTGGTGAAACAGCTCAAGCCGGACATCGACAAATTCGCCGCCAGTTTGCCGGTGGGTTACTCGGTTGCCACCGGCGGTACGGTAGAGGAAAGCGGCAAGGCTCAAGGGCCGATTGCCAAGGTGGTGCCGTTGATGTTGTTCCTGATGGCGACCTTCCTGATGATCCAGTTGCACAGCGTGCAGAAGCTGTTCCTGGTGGCGAGTGTCGCGCCCCTCGGGTTGATCGGCGTGGTGCTGGCGTTGGTTCCGACGGGAACGCCGATGGGCTTCGTGGCGATCCTGGGGATTCTGGCGCTGATCGGCATCATCATCCGCAACTCGGTGATTCTGGTGACTCAGATCGACGCGCTGGAGAAGGAAGGCTATTTACCGTGGGATGCCGTGGCGAAGGCCACGGAACATCGTCGTCGACCGATCCTGTTGACCGCTGCGGCGGCGAGCCTGGGGATGATCCCGATTGCCCGGGAAGTGTTCTGGGGGCCGATGGCGTACGCGATGATCGGCGGGATCATCATCGCCACCTTGCTGACGCTGCTGTTTTTGCCGGCGCTTTATGTGGCCTGGTACAAAATCCGCGAACCGAAGAAAGAGCTGCGGTAAAGCGAGCGCTAATGATCGTTCCCACGCTCTGCGTGGGAATGTAGCCCGTGATGCTCCGCGTCACTGGACGCGGAGCGTCCCTTGAGGCATTCCCACGCAGAGCGTGGGAACGATCATGTCTAGGGCTTGCGCCAGACGCTAGCCAGCCAAGGCTGCTGCTCGCGCGGCAGTCCTGCCGGCCGGTAGTAATGTTCCAGCTCGACAAACCCGGCTTCGGTCAGCAATTGCTGCCATGCCGCCAAGTCGTGATACGCCCCATACCGCGGCCCGTTCCAGCCTTCCTGATTCTCGCCACGCGGATTGGAACTGAACAACACGCCACCGGGTTTCAACGCCCCGCGCAACTCCTTCAACACCCGAGGCAATTCCTGGCGCGGGATGTGAAACAGCACCGCATTGGCAAATATCCCGTCGAAGCGCTCAGCCGGTAGATCCAGTTTCAGAAAGTCCTGCTGCCACACCTCGCAACCGCTGTCTTCACGCGCCATTTGCGCAAACTTCTCTGAACCATCCAGCCCGACGGCGGTGTGGCCCATGCGTGTGAACGTTTTCAAATCACGGCCCGGGCCACAGCCAAAATCGAGAATGTCGAATGGCGGCTCGCCCTGAATATTCCGCAGCAGGGCATCGATGTTCTGGCTGACATCATGATCGCGAGTCCCTTCGCGAAAACCTTCGGCCACCGAGTTGTAATGGCCCAGGGTGGTGGAGGTGATCTGCTCGAGGTCGGCGGGTGTCTGTTTCATGGTCGGCTGCGCAGGCAATGGGGATTTGCCGAATATACGCCATCACACATGGGTCTGCTTCGCAGCCATTCGCGAGCAAGCCCGCTCCCACAGTTGATCTCCAGCGAACACAAATCTTGTGTACGGTACAGATCCAATGTGGGAGCGAGCTTGCTCGCGAAAGCGGTAACACTGGCGACTGAAGACTCAGGCCAGACTCAGGCCCGCTTCATCCCCAAACAATCAATGGATCGATCAACCATGGCCTTGGCGATCTCCAGCAAATGCCAAACCGAGAACACCATGGCCCGATCCGCCCCTTTGAGGTGATCGCCACACTGATACGCGGTGACCGAGGCACAACGCAGTAGATCCGCAACATAGAGTTGGGTGTCTTCAAAACTCACGTCTTCACTGACGTTGTAGAACCGCAGCTCGTCGGGCGCTGATGGCTGTTCTCCGGTGAGGTAGAAATCGATTGCACGATAAAGGGCAGAACGGTCTCTTGGCGGATCGTCGGTGGGATTGCCTTGGGTGGATGTTTCGGGAGGCGGATCGGGGACGGATCTTTTCATTGGTAAAACTCCTGGTATTAGTTGGAGCCAACCGATATCGCGACTAAACGAACAGGGGTGGCGGCTGCACGCAGGTTAGTCGACCGGTCACCAGGAAATACCGGCGCACCCGAGGGTGCCCTGCGCACAGCCACCATAAATTTCAGGTGATAAAACACCTGACAAGAGGTGGCGCTGTGCGCCTGGTGTGTTCCGAGCGACTAAACCCGATCACTGATGAGCAGTGACGGACCGAGACTAGCCACCGAAATTGGCAGGCGCAAGCGAGCGGAATGATCTAGGAAATGTCCTGCAAGTGGAAGGGATCAAGCCTGTAGGCGCGCTGATTTTCCTGTGGGAAATGTTCCCCGCTCCTGAAGGCAGACACCCCACTTAGCGCTTGTTCAACCCCCGCGCCAAGCGATCCCCGCCCAACTGAATCACCGCCACCAACACCACCAGCAGCACAATCACCGTCAGCATGATCTGGCTATCAAATCGCTGATAACCATACCGGTACGCGATGTCCCCAAGCCCACCGGCCCCAATCGCCCCAGCCATGGCCGACGAGTTGATCATCGTCACCAACGTGATAGTGAAGCCGCCGACAATCCCCGGCAGTGCCTCTGGCAACAACACATGCCAGACAATGTGCCAGCGCCGGCAACCCATTGCCTGCGCCGCTTCGATCAACCCGTGATCGACCTCGCGCAAACTGACTTCGGCAATGCGCGCAAAGAATGGCGTCGCCGCGATCGTCAGTGGCACCACGGCGGCCCAGACGCCATACGTGGTGCCGACGATCAGTCGGGTGAACGGAATCAGCGCCACCATCAGGATCAAAAACGGAATCGAGCGAAACAGGTTCACGAACGCGCCCAATGCACGGTTCAGCCCCGGTGCTTCATAGATCCCGCCCTTGGAGCTGGTGACCAGGATCACCGCCAACGGTATGCCCGCCAGCAGCGCAATCAGCGACGACACACCGACCATCAAAAACGTGTCGATGAAACCTTGCAGCAAGCGATCAAACCACATAACCGAGCACCTCCACCTGTTGCGCCCAATCGCTGGCGCGCTGGCGCAGTTCCTCTGCGCCGTGGGACGAGCCGGTCACTGCCAGCAGCAGTTGCCCCAGTGCATGGCCCTGAATCCGTTCCACGCCACCTTGCAGCAAGCGCACACGACCGCCGAGTGCGGAAAACAGCGCCGCCAGATCCGGTTCATCACTCGCGCTGCCGGTGAACTGCAGGCGCAGCACCACGGCGGCGTCCGAGGACTGTGGCTGAGGGCGCAAGCGGCTTTGCAGTTCTTCCGGCAAGCCATGTTGCAACGGCGCGAGCAAGGTCTTGCTGACCTCATGTTGCGGATTGCCGAAGACCTCCCAGACCGGCCCTTGCTCGACGATTCGACCATGTTCCAGCACCACGACGCGGTCGCAGATATCGCGAATCACGGCCATCTCGTGAGTGATCAACACGATGGTCAACCCCAGGCGCTGATTGATCTCGCGCAGCAGGCCGAGGATCGATTGCGTGGTCTCCGGGTCCAGCGCGGAAGTGGCTTCGTCGCACAACAGAATCGCCGGGTCGTGCACCAACGCGCGGGCGATGCCGACACGTTGTTTCTGCCCACCGGAGAGCTGCGCCGGATAGGCCTTGTGCTTGCCTTGCAGCCCGACCAGTTCGAGCAATTCACGGACCTTTTGCTCGCGTTTTTCCTTGGGCACGCCGGCGACTTTCAGCGGCAACTCGACGTTCTGCCAAACCGTCTTGGCCGACATCAAATTGAAGTGCTGGAAGATCATGCCGATCCGTCGGCGCAGCGCCACCAGGCGATCCTCATCGAACTCGCCGATGTCCACTTGATCGATCAGCACCCGACCGGTGCTCGGCTGTTCGAGGCGGTTGATGGTGCGGATCAGCGACGACTTGCCGGCGCCACTGCGGCCGATGATGCCGAACACTTCACCGCGCTGGATCGCCAGGTCGATGCCGTGCAGTGCCGCCACCGGACCTTGCTGGCCATTGTAGGTTTTACCCAGGCCGATAAAGCGCACGTGGGCGCGATTGAGGTCCGGGTGCAGTTCGGTCTGTGCAGCTTTATGAGGCTCTGGAATCTCCAGTCGCCGTTGGGTGGCTGCCGTCATCCTCAGCTTTCCCAACCGGCTTGGTAGAGCTTGCCGTGGGCCTTGTCCAGCGCTGCACGAACGGCAGGCGAGTGCTGGTAGATATCAACGAACTTGATCAGGCGCGGGTCGGTTTTGCTCTTCGGCTGTATCACGAACTGGATGACGTATTCCTTGTGATCGAGGCCGTCGAACAGCAGGGCAGAACCGGCATCGAAGGTCTTCGATAGACGAATGTAGGCCGGGTAACCCTGGACCAGATCGGCGTCGTCATAGGCGCGCACCAGTTGCACGGCTTCAACCTGAAGGATTTTGATTTTCTTCGGGTTGGCGATGATGTCTTCTTCGGTGGCTTTGTAGCCGACACCCGGTTTGAGGGTGATCAGGCCCGCCTTGGCCAACAGTTGAAGGCCGCGCCCGCTGTTGATCGGGTCGTTGGCGATGGCGACGCTGGCACCTTCTGGCAGTTCGTCGAAGCTTTTGTATTTCTTCGAGTAGAGGCCGACGTTGTTGATGATCCCGGGGGCGAACGGCACCAGGTCAAAACCGGCGGCGGCTTTGGCGTTTTCCAGGAACGGGACGTGTTGGAAGTAATTCACGTCGATGTCGCCGGCCGCAAGGCTGACGTTGGGGGCGATCCAGTCGCTGAATTCCACCAGGTCAACTTGCAGGCCTTGTTTCTTGGCTTCTTCGACGGCGGCTTCCAGCGGGATGGCGAAAGCGGCGGTGGTGCCCACTTTCAGCGGCGCGTCGGCGGCGAAGGTGACGGAGCTGAAGAGGCCGAGGGCCAGGGCCAGTGCTTTGACTGGGTGAGAGAAGTAGTTCTTGGTCATGATGAGGCTTCCAGTCAGTGCATAGTTGTGTGGTGTTTGGTCGGGCCTCATCGCGAGCAAGCTCGCTCCCACAGGGTGAAGTGTGAACACCCGAGATCCAATGTGGGAGCGAGCTTGCTCGCGATGCTTTTAGCGTCGAAACGCTGATCCAGTATGTTGCTCAGGCAAATGCGCCTCTGCATGAAACAGCTTTTCCCGCAGGCTGCCCGTGTCATAAGCCGTCTTGTACGAGCCACGACGCTGCAACTCCGGAATCACCAGCTCAATGAAATCCACATAGCTTTCCGGCGTGACAATCCGTGTCAGGTTGAAGCCATCGAGCCCGGTTTCAGCGATCCATGATTCGAGTTCGTCAGCCACTTGCTCAGGCGAACCGACGACGGTGATGTAGCGGCCACCGAGGGCGTGTTGCTCAAGCAATTTGCGCCGGGTCCAGTCGTTGTTTTGCAGGTTCTTGGTGGCTGACTGGATCGCGTTGCTCTTCACGTACTGGATCGGTTCGTCGATCTCGTATTCGGAAAAATCGATACCGGTCGACGCCGAAAAATGCGCGACGCCGGCCTCGGCGCTGGCATAGCTCAGGTACTCGGCATGCTTGGCCCAGGCCAGCTCTTCAGTGGCGCCGACAATCACGTTCAGCCCCATGAAGACCTTGATGTCCTCAGGATTGCGCCCGGCCTCGACGGCGCTGGCGCGAACCTTGTCCACCTGAACCTTGGTCGATGGTTTGTTCTGGCCACTGATGAACACGCATTCGGCATGACGCCCGGCGAACAGTAAACCGCGATCCGAACTGCCGGCCTGGAACAGCACCGGCGTGCGTTGCGGCGACGGTTCGCAGAGGTGATAACCCTCGACCTGATAGAACTCGCCCTTGTGTTCGACCTTGTGCACTTTCTCGGGTTGGGCGTAGATCCGTTGCTGCGGGTCATTGAGTACCGCGCCGTTTTCCCAACTGCCTTCCCAGAGTTTGTAGAGCACCTCCAGGTATTCATCGGCCTGGTCGTAACGCCGGTCGTGCTCGACTTGTTCACTCAGGCCCATGGCCTTGGCGGCGCTGTCGAGGTAGCCGGTGACGATGTTCCAGCCGACCCGACCACGGCTCAAATGATCGAGCGTCGACATGCGCCGGGCGAACAGATACGGCGGTTCGTAGGTCAGGTTGGCGGTCAAGCCGAAACCAAGGTTTTTGGTGACCGCGGCCATCGCGGAAACGAGCAGCAGTGGATCGTTGACCGGCAGCTGGATCGATTCTTTGAGCGGCACATCCACAGAGTTCTGGTAGACGTCGTACACGCCGACGATGTCGGCGATAAACAAACCGTCGAACAGCCCGCGCTCCAGCAACTGCGCCAGTTCGGTCCAGTATTCAATTGTCTTGTATTGAGTGGAGGTGTCCCTTGGATGCGTCCACAGGCCATGGTTGATGTGCCCGATGCAGTTCATGTTGAACGCGTTGAGCAGGATCTTCTTTTTCGCGGCCATCAGATGGTGCCTCGCAACGGAGGGTTTTCATCGTTAAGGTAGTAATTGCCGACGGCGTGATACTTCCAGCGCACCGGGTCATGCAGCGTGTGCACCCGTGCGTTGCGCCAGTGGCGATCCAGGCCGTGTTCGATCAACGTTGCCTGGCTGCCGGCCAGTTCAAACAGCGTGCTGCCGGCGGCGAGGGAGATTTCGGTGCTCAGGGCACGGGCTTCGGCGACGGCAATCGAGGCGGCGGCGACCGTCTCGGCGTTGGTCTCGGCCTGAGCCTTGTCGAGGAATTCGCCGGAGCGTTCCAGCAAGGCTTCAGCGGCGTGCAGGCGAATGCTCAAGTGGCCGAAGCTCTTGAGGGTCAGCGGGTCGTCGGTGGCTTTTTCGTGCGTAGCGTCGATCCACGGCCGGGTTTTGGTGCGCACGAAATGCAGCGCATCTTCATAAGCGGCGCGGGCGATGCCGGTGTCGATGGCGGCATGAAGGATCTGCGCCAACGGGCCGACCGGGGTCGGACGCTCGAAGGCGGTTTGAAACGGGATCACGTCTTCGGCGGCGACGTAGACGTCTTCGAACACCACCGAACCGCTGCCGGTGGTGCGCTGGCCAAAACCGCTCCAGTCGTCGATGACCGTCAGGCCTTTGCTGTCGCGAGGCACGAACGCCAGTTGCTGCACGCCGTTTTCATCCACCACCGAAGTCGGGATGCGTTGCGCGTAAATCGCGCCGGTGGCGTAGAACTTGCGGCCGTTGATGCGGTAGCCAGCACTCTCTCCATGCAAATCAGGGGTCAGGCGGGTGATCCGGTCGTGGGCGGTTTTGGTGTCCAGTTCAGCCAAGGCATTGCCGAAGCGCTGACCGGCCAAGACTTCGGCGTAGAGCCGTTTTTTCTGCTCTTCGCTGCCGTTCACACGCAGCACTTCGAGGGCGTAGAAATGGTTCTGCGGGATTTGCCCAAGCGAGCCGTCAGCCTGGGCGATCAGGGCGATCACTTTGGCCAGCGTGACGTTGGATACTCCGGCACCGCCGTACGCCTTGGGCACGCTGATGCCCCAAAGACCCGAACGGGAAAACACGTCGAGCTCCGGGTGCGGCAAACGGCGTTCGCGGTCACGCAGAGCGCTGTCACGCTTGAAGTCTTCGGCCAGGTCGCTGGCGACAATCAGGGCTTGCTCATCGCTGGTTATGACCGCGACGTGGTGAGAAAAAGTCATGTGTTTCTCCAGAGATCTGGTCGTTAAATCCAGGAATGACGAGCCGGGAGCGTGCCGTTCAAGCGGTAAGTGCCGACCGCGTGATATTTCCAGCGAACGGGGTCGTGCAGCGTGTGCACGCGGGCGTTGCGCCAGTGACGGTCGAGGTTGAATTCGGCGAGGGTGGCGCGGCTGCCGGCCAATTCGAAGAGTTTTTCACTGGCCAGCAGCGAGATCTCGGTGCTCAGCACTTTGGCCTCGGCCACGGCAATCGAGGCGCGAGCCGCGGACTCGGCGGTGAGAGGCACTGCGTTGATCTGATCGAGTACTTGCCCGGCCTTGCGCAACAGCGCTTCGGCGGCGTGCAGTTCGATTTTCAGTTTGCCGATATCAGCGATCACATACAGGTCATCGCTGGCCCGTTCGACATTGGCGTCGATCCACGGCCGGGCGCGGGTTTTCACGAATTCGATGGCGTCGTCGATGGCGCCGCGGGCGATGCCGGCGTCGATGGCCGCTTGGATCAGCTGTGACACGGCACCTTGAGTGTTTGGTTGATCGTTGATCTTCCAGTTATCCACCACCAACTCGGCATCGACGCGCACGTTGTTGAGTAGAATCGTGCCGCTGGCGGTGGTGCGCTGACCGAAGCCCGACCAGTCATCAACGATGCGCAGTCCCGGCGTGCCGCGACGGACAAAGGCTAGCACTTGCTTGCCGTCATCGTTCAGTGCCTTGACCGCCACCCAGTGGGCGAACAGGGCGCCAGTGGAGTAAAACTTCTGGCCGTTGATCACGAATCCATCACCGTCAGCGGTGATGCGTGCCTTGAGCTCCAGGGTGTTTTTGGTGCCCCGTTCCGGCCCGGCATTGCCAATGCGCCAGCCTTCGAGCACGCTTTTGAACAGCTGTTTTTTCTGCGCCTCGGTGGCACTGCCCAGCACCAGATTGAGAATGCCGAACTGGTTCTGCGGGATCTGTCCCAGCGCCGGGTCCGCCGCAGAAATGATCGCGAAGACTTCGGCCAGTGTGACGAATGAAACCTGCGGGCCACCGTACTCGCGCGGGATGGCGATGCTGCCTAATCCGCTGCGGGTGAATTGTTCGATTTCCGACCACGGCAACTTGCGCTGGCGGTCACGTTTGGCGGCTTGCAGGCGGGCGACTTGCGCCAGCTCATGGGCGGCCTTGATGGCTTGTGCGTCGTTGCGCAAAACCTGCGCTGGTAACAACAACGGGGCGATGTCCAGATCACTCTGAACGATTGCATCTGCCAGACTGGACATCAGTGCCGCTCCTTGGCTGCACGCAATGCCCTGGCGATCTGCACTGGGGTGATTGTGTTCCGGACCATACCTACCTCACATCTCATGGGGTCGCCGCTCTCTGTGCGGCGAACGAAAAACAAGAATGTCCGGTGGTCCGGTGTATATACCCTAGGCGTGTATAAAAATTAAATAAACTAACTTTTTGGAATATGTATAGAAGGGGCTTCAATAGGCTGAGCGCGAACACTGTGGGAGCGAGCTTGCTCGCGAAAGCGGTGTGTCAGGCAACATTGATGCTGACTGACACGGTCTCATCGCGAGCAAGCTCGCTCCCACAGGGTGGGCAGTGTTTTCACTTCTTGCGAGGTTCGGCGGCCATGAATATTTCCTTGGGCCGAACCTTCAAATAGGGATTGGCGCAGCCGATCCTCAGCCTGCGCGGCGGCGCCCAACCGGAGTTGTTGCCGACCCGATCGAGGATGCAATACGTCACTTCCAGCCGAAGGTCTTCGCCGGCTTCGAGAATGATCGCCGGCGGCACCCAGACCTGAATGGGCTGGCCCACATCGCCAGCCTTGATCCGTGGCAAATCCATGCGCGCATCGCCCCAGCGCAGGGTGATTTCGTCGTCGGTGGCCATGTTCAGGTAAGGCTCGATGGTCAGTGGAACGCCGCGCTTGATCTGGTTCGGGTTGACCCCCTGGCGGCGAATGGTTTCGGGAAGGCCCACAGGCGCCAAATGCTGGTTTTCGTGACCACACAGGGTGAGCGACTGACCGCCCGGGCAATCGAGCTTGATCTCTACCTGAGCGGCAAGCGACACCGCCGGCCCTTGGCCGACCTGCATGACGCGGTAGTGGATGCGTGAGACGCCATTGGCGATGAAGCTCTGCGGTACACGCAGACTGATGGCTTTGCCGACATCCTCGGCGGTGAGTACCCGGGAGGCCACGTAGCAGCGGTCCCAGAACAGTTCGATCAGGTCTCCGTCGTCCATGCCGGGGTAGGGCGCCACGTCGACCAGCAGATAGGCGGCCGAGGTGACATTGATGCCGGCCTTGTGTGATTGCGCCAGGGTAGGGGCCGCAAGTCCGGATGTATTCGAGGTGCTTGTCATGGGTTTCTCCTTGAAGCCTTGCAGCGAAGTTCCGTTTCTGAAAGATCAAAAGGCGAGCATTACCCAGCAACAAAACAGCTCATTATTTTCAAGTTAAATAATGATTGAGTGCAAAGGTTGGCGCCTGCTGGCAACTAGATAAGAGTGCGCTTGAAGAGGTGTCAATAGAGCTGGCTAGTTAAGTTGTTGATTAACTGTTATTCAGAAGTTTCCTACGTGTTGAAGTTAATAAGCTGCACCGTTCTGTCGAACATACCTTGTGTTTGTGAGGGTTGTCGCGCTGTTGCTCGCCAACGGTCGTCCGTTGAATTGCGTGGGTTCTGGCAGATTTTAGGCGAAGTGATTTTGTTGCAGGACATATATATGTACCGCACAAAGAGTTGAAGGGTTATTTAAAGTGCCAGTGGGGGAGTACGAAAGAGGGGAGTTGGCGGAGGGGGTAGTTGTCACTTCCATCCATGGAAGTTAACAAGTAGTGAGGCAGTTGTTCAAGAGTGAGCGTTATTCAGAAACTTGCTGAGGAACTGCTTCGTGCGCTCTTCTTTCGGATTGGCAAACAGCGCCTTGGCTTCGCCTTGCTCGACGATCACACCTTTGTCGAAAAACACCACACGGTTCGCCACGTCCCGGGCAAAGCCCATTTCGTGGGTGACAATGACCATGGTGCGTTTCTCTTCGGCCAGACTGCGAATGGTCGACAGCACTTCCCCTACCAGCTCGGGATCGAGCGCAGAAGTGGGTTCGTCGAACAGAATCACTTCCGGTTCCATCGCCAGTGCGCGGGCAATCGCCACACGCTGTTGCTGGCCACCGGAAAGGCGTCGCGGGTAAGCGTCTTCCTTGCCCGCCAGACCCACTCGGGCCAGGAGCTTTTTACCGAGGGCAACGGCTTCGGCGTGCGGGATCTTCTTCACGATGATCGGGCCTTCGATGACGTTTTCCAGGGCGGTGCGATGCGGGAACAGGTTGAAGTTCTGGAACACGAAGCCCACGTGCTGACGCAAGCGTCGCACCAGGCCCTGCTGCTGATTCAGTGGACGGCTGCCATCGATCTCGATGTCACCGACCTTGATCCGGCCGCTCGTGGGCTCTTCCAGAAAATTCAGGCAGCGCAGGAAGGTGGTTTTGCCCGAGCCGCTAGGCCCGATGATCGCCACGACCTCGCCTTCCTTCACCTGCAAATCGATGCCGTTAAGCACGACTTGACCCTTGAACTGCTTTGTCAGTTTTTCCACGACAATCATGGGTCAGGACTCCTGGTCGTGCCGATTGACCCGCGCTTCCAAGGTGTTCTGCAAGTGCGACAGCACTGTAGCCAGAATCCAGTAGATCAGCGCGGCGGCAAGATACATGGTGAACACTTCAAAGGTGCGGGCGGTAATCAACTGCGCCTGACGGAACAGTTCCGGCACCTGAATGGTGGCGGCCAGCGCCGTGTCCTTGACCAGCGAAATGAAGCTGTTGCCCAGCGGCGGCAATGCCGTGCGCATCGCTTGCGGGATGATGGCCCGGCGCAGGGTCTGCGCGCGGGTCATGCCGATACTGGCGGCGGCTTCCCACTGGCCACGCTCGATGGAGCTGATTGCGGCACGCAGGATTTCGCAGGCGTAGGCAGCCATGTTCAGCGAGAAGCCGATCAGGGCCGCCGGCAGCGGATCAAGTTCGATACCCAATTGCGGCAAGCCGTAATAGATCACGAACAGTTGCACCAGCAACGGCGTGCCGCGAAAGAACGACACGTAGATCCGGGCGATCCAGCTCACGAGCTTGAAGCGCGACAGGCGCATCAGCGCCAGGCCGAAACCCATCACCAGGCCGAAGAACATCCCGCCGAGGCTGAGGATCACTGTGTAGTACGCGCCCTTGAGCAAGAAGGGCGCGGAATCCAGTGCGAGTTGGAAAGCTGCTTCCATTATTTGGTGACGTCAGCTTGGAAGTATTTTTCCGAGATCTTGGCCAGTGTGCCGTCGGCACGCAGCTCGTCGAGGGCCTTGTTCACGGCGGCCAGTAGTTCCGGCTCACCTTTGCGCAGAGCAATGCCGGACTCCTGACGGGAGAACGCTTGACCGGCAGCAACGGTTTTCGGTGCTTTCTTGGCGTACTCAAGCGCAGCCAGGCGGTCGATCAGGATTGCGTCGGTACGGCCATTGTTCAGGTCAGCGAACTTGGTCGGATCATCATCGTAGGTGCGCACGTCAGCACCCGGCACATTGGCTCGAACCCACTGTTCGTAGTTGGTGCCAAGGCCCACACCGACTTTCTTGCCAGACAGGTCAGCGGCGGTCTTGATATTCAGCGCGGCTTCCTTGTCCTTCAGCACCAGCGCCTGAATCCCGGAGATGGTGTACGGCTCGGAGAAGTCATACTTCTTCTTGCGCTCTTCGGAGATGGTGACCTGGTTGATCACTACGTCCAGGCGCTTGGATTCCAGAGCGGCGAGGATGCCGTCCCACTTGGTTGGCTGAATCTTGGCTTTAACGCCCAACTTTTTGGCCAGGGCTTCGGAGAGCTCGACTTCGAAGCCGGCCAGTTTGCCGTCGGCGTCGACGAAACTGAACGGTGGATAAGTGCCTTCCAGACCGACGTTGATCACGCCTGCGTCCTTGATTTTTTGCAGCTGCTCACCGGCAACCGCTTGACCCAGCAGGCCGGCGCTCAGCGCCAGGCCCAGCGAACCGACCAGCAGATTTCGACGTAGTGCGGAAAAATTCATGACAAGCCCCTGTGTTTTCTTATGAAGACGCTTTTAGGAATGTTGGCAAAATCGGGATTTGGACGACTGCAATATCCTGCCCTAAAGCAACGTATGCGTCTCGCTGCAAATTCGTCTGCGGCGTGACTATATGATGGCGCTTTTAGATAGGAAAATAATAAATATTGTATTTGTTATTCTTTTTGGAGCTAAGCGATCATTCCCACGCTCCTGCGTGGGAATGCAGCCCGTGACGCTCCGCGTCACTGGACGCGGAGCGTCCTAGAGGCATTTCCACGCAGAGCGTGGGAACGATCACTATAGAAAATCCTTGTAGGCAAACAACGCCGGCGCGCCACCGGTGTGCAAGAAGATGATCGGGCCTTCGTTGAAGCGCTGACGACCGATACCGTCGAGCAACCCAGCCATGGCCTTGCCGGTATACACCGGGTCCAGCAACAGACCTTCCTGACTTGCCAACAGTTTCACCGCTGACAACGTCCCGGCATTCGGTTCGCCGTAGCGCGGGCCGAAATACTCATCCCACAATTCAATTTTGAAACGGGTCGGCAAGCTCACACCCAAAAGCTCAGCCGTGCGTTCAGCCAAGCCTTGGACTTTCGGCCGCTGATCTTCATCGCTACGAGAAACCGTGACGCCAATCACTGGCAAATCCGGCAGTGCTTCACTCAACGCCAGCGCCAGGCCACTGTGTGTGCCGGCGCTGCCTGAAGCCAGCACTACGGCCGCGAATGACAGGCCGGTGTCCTTGATCTGTTCGGCCAGTTCCAGCCCGGCGCGCACATAACCCAAAGCGCCCAATGCGTTGGAGCCACCAATCGGCACCAGGTACGGCTTCTTGCCGTTGTTGCGCAGACGGTCGGCCAGGGCCTGCAATTGCTCGTCGGCGTTGTCGAGGTTTTCCACCAGCTCGACCTTCGTATCGAACAGGTCCAGCAACAGCCGATTGCCGTTGCCGACATAGTTGGAGTCGTCGGTGCCCAACGGGTTTTCCAGCAGCGCTACACAACCCAGGCCGAGCTTGGCGGCAATGGCGGCGGTCTGGCGTACATGATTGGACTGCAGCGCGCCGGCGGTGATCAAGGTGTCGGCGCCCTGGGCCAGGGCATCGGCCGCCAGGTATTCGAGTTTGCGCAGCTTGTTGCCGCCCATTGCCAGCGGCGTCAGGTCGTCGCGTTTGACGTACACGTCGCGGCCCAGCCAGGTCGAGAGGCGTTCGAGTTTTTCCAGAGGGGTCGGGTGGCCGAGCAAATCGAGGCGGTCAAAACGGTCGAGCTGTTGTTTGATCATGGTTCCATACTGGCGGAGAAAGGTCTCAGGACTATAGGCACGCCCCCAAGCGTGGGCAACTGCCAATCACTTATATCCAAAAGTGCTGACCACAGCATAATCGGTTCTTAATTCGGCTTCCGGACCTTGCCGTAAAGTAATCGCCGTCAGCGCGGCCAGACAGTCCGGCCGCCCATGAGGAGTTTCAACCGTGAGCGAGCGTTCCAGCCATTGGCAATTGCAGACCATCGTCAGCCAACTGCGCACAGCGCGCGACCAGTGGCGCGCACAAAACGGCCGCGCCAGCGGCGAGCAGGGCGGTCGCGAATTGCCTTCCCGAGCGGCCATGGCTGAAATTCTCGAAGCATTGTGCGGTGCGCTATTTCCGATGCGTCTTGGTCCGGTGGATTTGCGTGAGGAGAGTGAAGACTTCTACGTCGGGCACACGTTGGACGTCGCATTGAATGTGTTGCTGGCCCAGGCACGGCTCGAACTGCGTTACGCGGCGCGCCACAGTGCCCAGGTCGACACTGAGGTCGAGGCCAAGACCATTCAGATCATTCAGGACTTCGCCCTCGCGCTTCCTGGCTTGCGCAGTTTGCTGGACACCGACGTGCTGGCGGCCTATCACGGCGACCCGGCAGCTCGTAGCGTCGATGAAGTGCTGCTGTGCTATCCCGGGATTCTGGCGGTGATTCACCATCGCCTGGCCCACCATTTGTACCGCGCGGGGTTGCCGTTGCTGGCGCGGATCAGTGCAGAAATCGCGCACTCGGCCACGGGGATCGACATCCACCCGGGTGCGCAGATCGGCCGCAGCTTCTTCATCGATCACGGGACGGGCGTGGTGATCGGCGAGACGGCGATCATTGGTGAGCGGGTGCGGATTTATCAGGCCGTGACGCTGGGCGCCAAGCGTTTCCCATCGGATGAAGACGGGCAGTTGCAGAAGGGCCACCCGCGGCATCCGATTGTCGAAGATGACGTGGTGATTTATGCCGGTGCGACGATTCTGGGGCGCATCACCATCGGCAAGGGCTCGACCATTGGCGGCAACGTCTGGCTGACCCGTAGCGTGCCGCCGGGGTGCAACCTGACGCAGGCGAATCTGCAGCATGATGACGGGACGCAGAAGTAGGCCTTTCACCTGACTGATCGTTCCCACGCTCCCGCGTGGGAACGCCTCAAGGGACGCTCCGCGTTCCAGAGCCGCCGCCGATGCCTTGTCAGGCGCCGATGTGACGCAGAGCGTCACGGGCTGCATTCCCACGCAGAGCGAGGGAACGATCGCGATAACCCTGCCTCAAACCCCTCCTTGGGCTAGCGTACAAAACGTACCGCCGAGCCTTGCGATTAGTCCTTAGCACCCTATTCATGTTTAACTTGAACGCTCATTCAAGTTAAACCGCCGGTTTGCTGCCCGCTCACAACAGGAGGCTTGCTTTTGCCGAGTCCGTTATTGATTGCCCTGATTCACCCCCTTGAGGTGCACCTTTCATGAGTGCATCGCCCACCCCCGCCAGCGGCCAGGTCCGCATGAATCCGCCGGTATTTTACTTCGCGGCAACGTTCATCCTGCTGTTTGGCATCGTTGTAATCGCCATGCCTGAACAGGCCGGCGCCTGGCTTCTGCAAGCGCAAAACTGGGCGGCCAATACGGTCGGCTGGTATTACATGCTCGCGATGACGCTGTATCTGGTCTTCGTGGTGGTCACCGCCTTGTCCGGCTACGGCAAGATCAAGCTCGGTGCCGACCACGACGAGCCCGAGTTCAGCTACCTGTCCTGGGCCGGCATGCTGTTCGCCGCCGGGATCAGCATCACGCTGTTCTTCTTTTGTGTGTCCGAACCGCTGACGCACTTGGCTCAACCGCCGCAAGGCGAGGCCGGCACAGCGGATGCGGCGCGTCAGGCGATGCAGATTCTGTTTCTGCACTGGGGCCTGCATGGCTGGGGCGTGTTCGCCTTCGTCGGCATGGCGCTGGCCTACTTCGCCTACCGTCACAACTTGCCGCTGGCCCTGCGCTCGGCGCTCTATCCCCTGATTGGCAAACGCATCAACGGCCCCATTGGTTACGCGGTGGACGGCTTCGGCATCATCGCCACTGTGTTCGGCCTCGGTGCCGACATGGGCTTTGGCGTGTTGCACCTCAACTCAGGGCTGGACTACCTGTTCGGCATTGCTCACACCCACTGGATTCAGGTCGGCCTGATTACGCTGATGATGGGCGCGGCGATCATCGTCGCGGTATCCGGCGTCGACAAAGGCGTGCGGGTGATGTCCGACATCAACATGCTGCTGGCCTGCGCGCTGCTGCTGTTCGTGTTGTTCGCCGGCCCGACTCAGCACCTGCTCAACACCTTGATCCAGAACATCGGCGACTACCTCGGCGCTTTGCCGATGAAGAGTTTCGATCTTTACGCCTACGACAAACCGAGTGATTGGCTCGGCGGTTGGACGGTGTTTTATTGGGCCTGGTGGATTGCGTGGTCGCCGTTCGTGGGCCTGTTCATCGCACGGATTTCCCGTGGCCGGACCATCCGCGAATTCGTCTTTGGCGTGCTGTTGATTCCGCTCGGTTTCACCCTGGCGTGGATGTCGATCTTCGGCAACAGCGCCATCGACCAGGTGCTCAACCACGGCATGACTGCGCTCGGTATGTCGGCCATCGATAACCCGTCGATGACGCTTTACCTGCTGCTGGAAACCTACCCGTGGAGCAAAACCGTCATCGCGGTCACGGTGTTCATCAGCTTCGTGTTCTTCGTCACCTCCGCCGACTCCGGCACAGTGGTGCTGTCGACGCTGTCCGCCAAAGGTGGAAATCCTGACGAAGACGGGCCGAAATGGTTGCGGGTGTTCTGGGGCGTGATGACCGCGCTGGTGACCAGTGCGCTGCTGTTTTCCGGCAGCATCGATGCGCTGAAGTCAGCGGTGGTGCTGACGTCGTTGCCGTTCTCGTTGATTTTGCTGCTGATGATGTGGGGGCTGCACAAGGCGTTTTACCTGGAATCGCAGAAGCAGATCGCGCAACTGCATTCCCTGGCGCCGGTGTCCGGCTCGCGGCGTGGCGGCTGGCGCCAGCGCTTGACTCAGGCGGTGCATTTCCCGTCTCGCGATGAGGTCTATCGCTTCCTCGATACGACGGTGCGTCCGGCCATTGAAGAAGTCTCGGCGGTGTTCGTCGAGAAGGGTTTGAACGTGGTCACTCAACCGGACGCGGCCAACGACAACGTCAGCCTGGAAATCGGTCACGGCGAGGAGCATCCGTTTATCTATCAGGCGCAGATGCGTGGTTACTTCACACCGTCGTTTGCCCGTGCCGGCATGGGCTCCAAGGAGCTCAACAACCGTCGTTATTACCGGGCTGAAGTGCATTTGAGCGAGGGCAGTCAGGATTACGATCTGGTGGGCTACACCAAGGAGCAGATCATCAACGACATCCTTGACCAGTACGAACGGCATTTGCAGTTCTTGCACTTGGTACGTTGATCGAGTGCCGGTGGCACTCACGCCTCAGTGCTGAGGACCATGAACAGCACCAGCGCCGCCACCGGTACACCGAACACGGCGCTGCCGACCACCAGTTCCGTACTCAACGGTTGGCCGGTATGGACCATGCCGACCGCGCCGTTGATCAGCGTCAGCGCCAGCCACAGCGCCACAAAGCTGTAGGCCAGGGTCTGGCGGCTGAAGCCGATTTTCTCGCCGATGAACAGCATCAGCGCCAGGAGAATCAGGCCGAAAGTGATGATGATCGTGGTGTGCATGATGCATTCCGTCCTTTAGATGTGTGCTGCCCTCAAGACCGCCTTCGCGGGCAAGCCCGCTCCCACAGTGATCGTCAGTGAACATAATGTTTGTGTTCACCGGCGACCCCTGTGGGAGCGGGCTTGCCCGCGAAGGCGTCTGGCCCGACTGCAAATCAGCTTAAACCAATCCACCATTAGCCCGCAGAATCTGTCCATTGACCCAAGCCGAATCCGGCCCAACCAAAAAGGACACCACGCGAGCAATATCCTCTGGCTGACCCAGACGCTCCAGCGGAGGCATCTTGGCGAAATTCTGGATCTGCTCTTCGCTCTTGCCGTGCAAAAACAACTCGGTCGCCACCGGCCCGGGCGCGACGGCGTTGACGGTGATGTTGCGCCCGCGCATTTCCTTGGCGAACACCTGGGTCAGCGATTCCACCGCCGCTTTGCTGGCGATGTACACCGCGTAACCCGGCAGGTTCATGCCGACCGTGCTGCTGGAAAAATTGACGATCCGCCCACCGCTGTTCAACCGCGTCGCCGCTTCACGCAAGGTATTGAAAGTACCCCGAGCGTGGATGTTGAAGGTCTGGTCGAACAGTTCATCGGTGTGCTGCGCCAAGGGCATCACTTTGAGAATGCCGGCGTTGTTGATCAGCACATCGACCTTGCCCAGTTGTGTTTCGGTCTCGTCGAACATCCGGCGCACGTCATCGGCATTGGCCACGTCAGCCTTGACCGCTATGGCTTGATGCCCGGCCTGCCGCAACTCCACCACGAGCTTGGAGGCTTCGCTGGCGCTGCTTGCATAGTTGATGGCGACGGCGAAGCCTTCGCTGGCCAGTTGTCTGGCGATCACCGCGCCGATGCCGCGGGAGGCGCCGGTCACGATGGCAACTTTCTGAGTAGTCATGGCGTTGATTCCTGATGAGGGAGATGTTCGGTGTGAAGCCAGATTCACATGTTTACTCAAGCCGATAAATGCACGAGAGTTGCCTTGACTGTTCAATAATCGCCAACAATCGCGCGCCAGGAGCCGAACGTGGATCAAGTCAAAGCGATGAAAGTTTTTGTGCGGATCTATGAGCGCAGCAGCTTCACCCTGGCGGCCGAAGACCTGAACCTGCCACGGGCGACCCTGACCCACACGCTCAATCAATTCGAAGCCTGGCTCGGCACTCGGTTGCTGGAGCGTAGTACGCGCAAGGTGCGCCCGACGTTGGATGGCGAGGCGTACTACCTGCGTTGCGTGCAGTTGCTGGCGGAGCTGGAAGAGGCTGAGTTGGCGTTTCGTGGCTGCGCCCCCAAAGGCCGGTTACGTGTCGACCTGCACGGCACGCTGGCCAGGCATTTCGTGATTCCGGCATTACCGCAGTTCATGGCGCGTTACCCGGACATCGAACTGTCCATCAGTGAGACCGACCGTTTCGTCGACCTGATCGCCGAAGGCGTTGATTGTGTACTGCGCGCCGGCACGCTGAGTGATTCGGCGCTGATCGGCAAACGCATCGCCAACCTGCGCCAAATCACCTGCGCCAGCCCTGCCTATCTGCGCAAATATGGCGAACCGAAATGCCTCGACGACCTGAAGCATCACCGCGCCGTGAACTACGTCTCGCGCACCACCGCCAAGCAGTTTCCGTTTGAGTTCATGGTCGACGGCCAGCTGAAAGAAGTCGCCATCGAAGGTGCGCTTTCAGTGTTCGGCGCGGAAATTTACGCCGCATCGGCCATTGCCGGGCTTGGCTTGATCCAGTGCCCGCATTACCGAATGGAGACGCAAATTGCCCAAGGGCTGGTGCAGGAAATCCTCACCGACACACCGCCACCGACGATGCCGGTATCAGTGCTGTACCCCCACAACCGACACATGTCGCCACGGGTTCGGGTGTTTGTGGATTGGTTGGGGGAGGTGTTTGTGGGGGCAAGCTAAACATGGTTGTTCGATCAGTTTCAGGATGTGTATTGGGGATATTGATGTCGTGTTTTTGCCTATAGTGCGGCGCACGAACCTAGTAACAGAAAGGGCTCACTGAAATGAAATTCCCGGTCGTTCTGCACAAGGATGCCGACTCAGAGTATGGAGTGATTATCCCGGACGTGCCGGGATGCTTCTCTGCGGGCGCTACTGTGGCTCAGGCATTTGAAAACGTAAAAGAAGCGTTGGCTTTGCATTACGAAGGCCTGGTCGCCGATGGTGATCCGCTGCCCCAAGTGCGAGAGATAGATGCTCATCTGGACAATCCTGATTACGCCGGAGGAGTATGGGGTGTTGTCGAGTTTGATATCACGCCTTATTTCGGCAAGTCAGTACGCTTCAATGCCACGCTTCCTGAGCAGTTGCTCGAGCGTATCGACCAGACGGTCAGACGAGATCAGCGATACAGCTCAAGGTCCGGCTTTTTGGCGGCTGCCGCGTTGCGTGAGTTGTCAGCGTAAGCGCGCAATGGATGGCAGTGTTATCAACGGGTCAGATTTAAATCTGTGAAACGTTTCAGCATTTTCTCGAGTCCGAGGTTTATCGGCGTTTGTCTGGGCGTATGCTGGGCAACTTGCGAAGCAGCCGATACCTATTTCAAGACAGACAAGAGAGGATTCGATGACTTACACCGCTGCCGAAAACCGCTATGACTCCATCCCATACCGCCGCGTAGGCCGCAGCGGTCTGGTGCTGCCGGCGCTGTCGCTGGGCTTGTGGCACAACTTCGGCGACAGCACGCCGATCGATACTCAGCGCTCGCTGTTGCGCACGGCGTTCGATCTGGGCATCAACCATTTTGACCTGGCCAACAATTACGGTCCTCCGTACGGCAGCGCCGAGATCAATTTTGGTCGTTTGCTGCGTGAGGATTTCAAGCAGTATCGCGACGAGTTGATCATCTCCAGCAAGGCCGGTTGGGACATGTGGCCCGGTCCTTACGGGCAGGGCGGCGGCTCACGTAAATACGTGCTGGCCAGCCTGGATCAGAGCCTGCAGCGCCTGGGCCTGGACTACGTGGATATTTTCTATTCGCACCGTTTCGACCCGGACACTCCGCTGGAAGAAACCGCCAGCGCACTGGCGACTGCGGTGCAGCAGGGCAAGGCGCTGTACATCGGTATCTCGTCGTATTCCGGGGTGAAAACCCGTGAGATGGCGGCACTGTTGAAAGAGTGGAAAGTGCCGTTGCTGATTCACCAGCCGGCGTACAACCTGCTCAATCGCTGGATTGAGAAGGATCTGCTGGAAGTCACCGACGAAGTGGGCGCTGGTGTGATTGCTTTCACGCCATTGGCGCAGGGGCTGTTGACCGATAAATACCTCAATGGCATTCCTAAGGATGCGCGGGTCAATCGTCCGGGCGGTGGTTCGCTGCAGGAATCTCATCTGTCCGAAGCCAACATTGCCCATGTGCGTGGGCTCAATGAAATCGCCAAGCGTCGCGGTCAGAGCCTGGCGCAACTGGCGTTGGCGTGGACCCTGCGCGATCCGCGCGTGACCTCGGCGCTGATCGGGGCGAGCCGGCCGGAGCAGATTATCGAGAACGTCGGGGCGTTGAAGAATTTGAGCTTTAGCGCAGAGGAACTGGCGGAGATTGACCGGTTTGCCCAAGAAGGCGGGATCAATCTTTGGGAAAAGCCTTCGACGGCTGAATAACCCCCTCACTGATCGTTCCGACGCTCCGCGTGGGAATGCCTCCCGTGACGCTCCGCGTCACAGTGGACGCGGAGCGTCCATGGCCGCATTCCCACGCGGAGCGTCGGAACGATCTGGTGATCAACTTATCGGAAAAACGGCGCATCCCCCAGCACCGTCGCCCGCTGCATCACCCGCCGTGCCGGCCGGTAATCATCCACGGCGTAATGCTGTGTCACGCGGTTATCCCAGAACGCGATGTCGTCCTTCTGCCAGCGCCAGCGAACGGTGAATTCTGGACGTGTAGTGTGGGCAAACAAAAATTTCAAAATCGCCTCGCTTTCGGTCTCCGACAGCTCGTTGATCTTCGCTGTGAAACCTTCATTGACGAACAATGACCGACGTCCGCTCACCGGGTGCGTGCGAATCACCGGGTGCGACAGCGGCGGATTCTTGCGGCGTGCTTCTTCCCATTGGGCCAAGGCTTCAGGCGTATTGCCATAACGCTCCAGCGGGAACGAGCGGGTGAAATCGTGGGTCGCGGTCAGGCCTTCAAGCAAGCGCTTCATCGGCGCCGACAACGCTTCATACGCCGCAATCCCGCTGGCCCACAGTGTGTCGCCACCAAACTCCGGCAGCAGCTTGGCGCTGAGCACTGCGCCCATGGCCGGGGTGGGCAGGAAGGTCACGTCGGTGTGCCAGATCGCGTTGTCGCGCACATCGGTGACGGCGGTGTCGAGGATCAGCACTTCGGGCTGTTCCGGCACGTTGGGGTAGATCGGATGGATGTGCAGGTCGCCGAAATAGGCAGCGAATCGCGCCTGTTGCTGCGGCTTGATCGGCTGGTCACGGAAGAACAGCACTTGATGTTTGAGCAGGGCCTGCTCGATGGCGTCGCGCTGCTCCAGGTTCAGTGGCTGGCTGACGTCGACGCCACTGATTTGCGCGCCGAGAGCCGTGCTGAGGGGGACGATGGTCAGGTTGCTCATGGTCTTTCTCTTCGAATTCGGGGGGCCGAGCGTTTATTGTGGGAGCGGGCTTGCTCGCGAAGGCGGTCAAGCATTCAACATCTAAGTCGACTGACACGACCTCTTCGCGAGCAAGCCCGCTCCCACAGGTTATTTAGTGAGCCTGGCCGTGCCACGGCACCAGTTTGCGTTGCAGCGCGCGCAGGCCCATTTCCATGGCGAAGGCGATCAGGGCGATGACCAGAATCCCCAGCACCACCACATCGGTGACCAGGAACTGCGCGGCCGACTGCACCATGAAGCCCAAACCGCTGGTGGCGGCGATCAGCTCGGCGGCGACCAAGGTCGACCAACCTACGCCCAGACCAATACGCACGCCGGTCAAAATGTCCGGCAAGGCGCTCGGCAGAATCACATGACGAATCAGCTGCGCCCGAGTTGCGCCCAGCGACTGCGCTGCACGCAGTTTCGCCGGGTCGACGGTGCGTACGCCGGTCGCGGTCGCGATGGCAATCGGCGCAAAGATCGCCAGGTAGATCAGCAAGACCTTTGACAGCTCACCTATGCCGCACCAAATCACGATCAGCGGCAGATAAGCCAATGGCGGAATCGGTCGGTAGAACTCGATCAGCGGATCGAGAATGCCGCGAGCAATGCGGTTGTGGCCGATGGCGATGCCGACAGGCACGGCGGTCAGCACGGCAAAGCCCAGGCCCAGGCCGATGCGGCTGAGACTCGCGCCCAAGTGCTGCCACAGGGTCGAATCCATGTAGCCGGTGGTTACCAGCAGCCAGCCTTTTTGCAGCACTGCGGACGGTGGCGGCAGGAACAGCGGTTCGATCATGCCGGTAGCGGTAACCGCCCACCACAGGGTCACGAGTGCGACCAGCGTCAATACGCTGATCCAGCGCGTGCTCAAGCTGCGACGAACCGGAATCACTGTCGAACCCGGTTTCACCGTCACGGCCGGAATTTCGTAGCTGCTCATGCGCGCTCCTGCCGCTGGGCGGCGCTGCGTTGGGAGAACACTTTGGCGAGCACGTGTTCGCGGGTTTCGATAAAGCGCGGGTCGGATTTGATTGCCCGTGCCGACTCGCCGGCTGCGTAACGCTGACCGAAATCCAGGCTCAGGCGTTCGACGATTTGCCCAGGATTCGGTGCCAGCAGAATCAGGTCCGTGGCGAGAAACACCGCTTCTTCAATGTCGTGAGTAATCAGGAACACCGGTTTGGCGGTGCGCTGCCAGACTTGCAGCAGCAGCTCCTGCATTTGTTCGCGGGTAAAGGCGTCGAGGGCGCCGAAGGGCTCGTCCATGAGCAAGACCCGAGGGTCGGCGGCGAGCGCGCGAGCGAGGCCGACACGTTGCTTCTGACCGCCTGAGAGCTGCCAGATGCGGCGATTTTCGAAACCGGAAAGGTCCACCAGCGCGAGCATTTCCCTTGCACGGATTTCGCGTATGTCCCGGGACACGCCGGCCAGTTCCAGGCCGAAGCCGACATTGGCCAACACGTCCTGCCAAGGCAGCAGGGCATCGTCCTGAAACACGACGCCGCGCTCGGCGCTCGGGCCTTTGACCGGCACGCCGTCAAGGGTGATGCGCCCGGCACTGGGCTCGACGAAACCGGCGATCAGGTTCAACAGCGAAGTCTTGCCACTGCCGGACGGGCCAAGGGCGACCAGCAATTGCTGGGGCCCAAGGCTCAGGGAAATATCCGCCAGTACCGGTTCCGGACTGCCGGGGTACTGTGCGCTGATGCGCTCCAGCTGTAGCAAAGCCATTGCGGTTAACTCCCGATCAGTTGGTAATGTACTTGGCGCTGACGTACGGGGCGTAGTCCGGCAGCACGGCCTCGACCTTGCCTTGTTCTTTCAGGAACGCGGCGGTGTCGGTGATGGCCTTGGTGGTCGGTGCGCCGAGGGTGATCACCTGGTCAGCCGCCAACGGGTAGACGTTGCCTTGCAGCAGCAACGGAATATCGCTGGCCTTGGCGCCGGAGAGTTTCACCAGTTTGTCGACATTGGATTGATTGGCGAGCCAGGCTTTCGGGTCTTTGCGGTAATCGGCGTACGCATCCAGGGTCACTTTGGCGAAGGCGGTGACGATTTCCGGGTGCTTCTCGGCGAAATCCTTACGCACGATCCAGGCATCGAAGGTCGGTGCGCCAAACTTGGCCAGTTCGCCGGAGGTGATCAGCACTTTGCCGTTTTCCTTGGCCACGCCGAGCGCCGGATCCCAGACGTAAGTGGCGTCGATGTCACCGCGTTTCCAGGCGGCAATGATGGCGGGCGGGGCAAGGTTGAGTACGGTGACTTTCGACGGGTCGATGTTCCAGTGCTTCAGCGCAGCCAGCAGGCTGTAGTGACCGGTGGACACGAATGGCACGGCGATTTTCTTGCCGATCAGGTCTTGAGGCGTTTTGATCCCGGATCCGTCACGGGCGACCAGGGCTTCAGCAGCGCCGATCTGTGTGGCGATGAGGAATGTTTCTACCGGAACCTTGCGGGTGATCGCAGCCGTCAGCGGGCTGGAACCGAGGTAGCCGATCTGCACGTCACCGGAGGCAATGGCCGCGATGATGTCGGCACCGTTATCGAATTTGCGCCAGTCGATCTTGGCGTTGGTGGCCTTCTCGTACGCGCCGTCGGCCTGGGCAACTTTTGCCGGGTCAACGGTGGTCTGGTAGGCGACAGTGACGTCAGCCGCCTGGGCAAAGAAACTCGCCGCAGCCAGCGATGCGGCCGCCAGGAGGCGAAGAGGGAAAGTCAGTTTCATGGAAAAGCTCCTTGTCAGGCGACCGAGAGTCGGCGTGAAAGGAGACTAAATGATCTAAGAATCCGAAAATAAATAACTTTTTCGAATGAGCTTATGAGCGGAAAATTCTAAGGGGGTCGCGTTGATCGTTCCCACGCAGACGGTTCGACGCCTCGACATGGGAACGATCATTGCCAGGGAGATTAGTTGCTGATCGACAGAATGCTCGCCTGATACGAGCCGACAAACACATCGAAATCGCCGACTTCGTTCTGTTCCAGCTCCGCTTGCTCAGCCAGAGAGGAACGCGCCCGCTCTTCAAATTTCGCCTGGTCTTCGCCAGAAAGCGGCTCACTGCGGAAGTACTCCGCATGCACCCGACTCTGACGCAGGGAGAACTGAGCAAAGCTTTCCTTATGCTCGGCCATCGCCGCCAGTACCTGGGCTGAAGGTGTGCGGGACGAATCCTTGACCTTCTCCATTTGCACGTCCAGCGCGTTGCTGTGCGCATCGCCGCCATGGCTCTGATCGAGCAGCGCGGCGAGCGGAGCAATCTTCTCCAGCAGCTCAGTGGCCCATTCCTTCATGTCCACCGGTTGACCGTCACGCTGCAGTTGCAGACCCGGACGACGACCTTCCTTGACCACGCTGAGGAAGTTGGAGGTAGCGTTGCTGCATGAGGTGTTGGTCAGCAGCGGGCTGTCGTTCAGCGCGCAATACAGCAGGAACGCGTCGAGGAAACGCGACTCCGGCAGGTCGATGCCCATCGGCAGGAACGGGTTGATGTCCAGGCAGCGCACTTCAACGTACTGAATGCCACGGGCCACCAACGCCTGAATCGGCCGTTCGCCGGTGTAGGTCACGCGTTTTGGGCGGATGTTGGAGTAGTACTCGTTTTCGATCTGCAGGATGTTGGTGTTGAGCTGAACCCACTCACCGTCCTTGTGCGTGCCGACTTCTACGTACGGTGCATACGGCGTGGCCACCGCTTTGCGCAAACTGTCGGTGTAGCTGGCCAGGTCGTTGTAGCACGGCGTCAGACCGGCCTGGGCGTTGCTCTGGTAACCCAGATCGCTCATGCGCAGGCTGGTGGCGTAAGGCAGATACAACGTGTCCGGGTCCAGTTGTTCCAGCTGGTGCGAGCGACCGCGCAGGAAACCGGCGTCCAGGGCAGGCGAGGCACCGAACAGGTACATCAGCAGCCAGCTGTAGCGCCGGAAGTTGCGGATCAGCGCGATATAGGCCGAGGACTGATAGTCGCGGTCGGTGCCGACAAAGCCTTCGGCTTCCTTGAGCAACGGCCAGAGCTTTTCCGGCAGGGAAAAGTTGTAGTGGATCCCGGCGATGCATTGCATGGTCTTGCCGTAACGCAGGGCCAGGCCCTTGCGGTAGACGTACTTGAGCTGACCGATGTTGGACGTGCCGTAATAGGCGATCGGGATGTCTTCCTCGGCCGGCAGCGGGCACGGCATCGATGGACTCCACAGAAACTCGTTGCCGAGCTTGCTGTAGGCGAAGCGGTGAATCTTGTCCAGGCTCGCCAGCGTATCCGCCGGGTCGGGCAGGGCGGGCGTGATGAACTCCAGCAGCGACTCGGAATAGTCGGTGGTGATTTGTTCGTTGGTCAGCGCGGAACCCAATTCTTCCGGGTGCGGCGTTTGCGCCAGGCGACCTTCGCCGGTCACGCGCAGGCATTCACGTTCGATGCCGTGAAGGCACTGTTCGAGCAGAGAGAGGTTAGCGCGCTCGCCGAGCAGAGCCAGGCGGCGGTTGAGAAGTTCGCTCAAGTTGGATTCCTTCACGCGTCAGTCGCCCCAATATGGGGGTGGGCAAGACGGTCTACAAGGGTGAAGTTGAAACTGGCGTTTTCGCCTGGTTTTTGAGCGGCACAGACCTCATGCCGGTCAGTTAAGAATCGATCACCGCAAATCCCTGTGGGAGCGAGCTTGCTCGCGATGAGGGTGTATCAGTCAACATTTACGTCATCTGACACACCGCCATTGCGAGCAAGCTCACTCCCACAGGTTGCATTGCGCCGAAATTAACTCAAATCGATGACATCTAGCTACAGGACAGCGAACGTGCCTTGTGCTTTTGCGACGAGTTTGTCGCCCTGCATCACATCAGCTTCGACCACCAGCGTGCGCCGGCCCGGGTGAATCACTCGCGCCGTGCACATCACCTCACCGTCTGAAACGGCGCGAATGTAATTGATCTTGCACTCGATGGTCGCGCTCTGCTGGTCAAAGCCGTGGGTGCTGGAACAGGCCAGCCCCATGGCAATGTCCACCAGACTGAACAAGGCCCCGCCGTGCAGCTTGCCGCCTCGATTGCGCAGTTGCGGTTCCAGCCCCAGGGCGACTTGCGCCACCCCGGTTTCCAGGCTGTGCAAGCGACACCCCAGCAGCTTGAAAAACGCGCTTTCGGTCAGCCCGGCAGGAATGTCCATCAACGTTTTTTCAATTGCTTGGCGTTGGCGAACAGCGAAGCCATGGCGTTGTTGGCCGGAGCCGCTGCCGTGGTTTCTTTACGTGGCGCATTGTTCTGGGATTGGCGTGGCGCCGAACCCGGACGTGCACCGCGAGCACCGTCGATTTTCTCGCCCGGCGTGTCGCTCATTCGCATCGACAAGCCCACACGTTTACGCGGGATGTCTACTTCCATGACCTTCACTTTCACCACATCACCGGCCTTCACCGCTTCGCGCGGATCTTTGATGAACTTCTCCGAAAGCGCGGAGATGTGCACCAAACCGTCCTGATGCACGCCGATATCGACGAATGCACCGAAGTTGGTCACGTTGGTCACGACGCCTTCGAGGATCATCCCCAGTTGCAGGTCCTTGAGGTCTTCGACGCCTTCCTGGAACTCGGCGGTCTTGAACTCGGGACGTGGGTCGCGGCCCGGTTTTTCCAGCTCTTGCAGAATGTCGGTGACCGTCGGCAGACCGAACGTCTCGTCGGTGTACTTCTTCGGATCGAGGCGCTTGAGGAACGCGGCGTCGCCGATCAGCGAACGAATGTCGCGGTCGGTTTCAGCGGCGATGCGTTGCACCAGCGGATAGGCTTCCGGGTGAACCGCGGACGAGTCGAGCGGGTTGTCGCCGTTCATCACGCGCAGGAAACCGGCAGCCTGTTCGAAGGTTTTCTCGCCCAGACGCGCGACTTTCTTCAGTGCAGCACGGGTTTTGAACGCGCCGTGCTCGTCGCGGTGGCTGACGATGTTCTGCGCCAGGGTCGCGTTGAGGCCGGAGATGCGGGCCAGCAGCGCCACCGAAGCGGTGTTCACGTCCACGCCCACGGCGTTTACGCAGTCCTCGACCACCGCGTCCAGGCCGCGCGCCAGTTTCAGCTGCGACACGTCGTGCTGATACTGGCCGACACCGATGGATTTCGGATCGATCTTCACCAGTTCTGCCAGTGGATCCTGCAGGCGGCGGGCAATCGACACCGCGCCACGGATCGACACGTCGAGGTCCGGGAATTCCTTGGAAGCCAGTTCCGACGCCGAGTAAACCGATGCGCCGGCTTCGGAGACCATGACCTTGGTCATTTTCATCGCTGGGTATTTTTTGATCAGCTCTGCGGCCAGCTTGTCGGTTTCGCGGCTGGCGGTGCCGTTGCCGATAGCGATCAGGTCCACCGAGTGCTTGGCGCACAGTGCCGCCAGAATCGCGAGGGTCTGGTCCCACTTGTTATGCGGCACGTGCGGGTAAACCGTGGCGTGATCCAGCAGCTTGCCGGTGGCATCGACCACGGCGACCTTGCAACCGGTGCGCAGGCCCGGGTCGAGACCCAGCGTGGCGCGCGGGCCGGCCGGGGCCGACAGCAGCAAGTCGTGCAGGTTGTGGGCGAACACGTTGATCGCTTCGGTTTCCGCGCCATCGCGCAGCTCGCCCAACAGGTCGGTTTCGAGGTGGGTATAGAGCTTGACCTTCCAGGTCCAGCGCACCACTTCGCCCAGCCATTTGTCGGCGGCGCGGTTCTGGTTCTGGATGCCGAATTGCTGGCCGATCATGCCTTCGCACGGGTGCATGGTGCCCGGCAGCTCGTCGCCGACTTTCAGCGCGGAGCTGAGAATGCCTTCGTTGCGGCCACGGAAAATCGCCAGGGCGCGGTGCGACGGCATGCTTTTGAGCGGTTCGTCATGTTCGAAGTAGTCGCGGAACTTGGCGCCTTCCTCTTCCTTGCCGGCGATCACGCGGGCACTGAGGGTGGCTTCCTGCTTGAGGTAGCTGCGCAGCTTGTCCAGCAGGCCGGCGTCTTCGGCGAAGCGCTCCATGAGGATGTATTTGGCGCCTTCGAGGGCTGCCTTCACGTCGGCCACGCCTTTTTCGGCGTTGATGAAGCGTGCGGCTTCAACGTCTGGCGTCAGTGTCGGGTCGTTGAACAGGCCGTCGGCCAGCTCACCGAGGCCGGCTTCCAGGGCAATCTGGCCCTTGGTGCGGCGCTTCTGCTTGTACGGCAGGTACAAGTCTTCGAGGCGGGTCTTGGTGTCGGCGAGTTTGATGTCGCGCTCGAGTGCAGGGGTCAGCTTGCCTTGCTCTTCGATGCTGGCGAGGATGCTGATGCGCCGTTCGTCGAGTTCTCGCAGGTAGCGCAGACGCTCTTCCAGATGACGCAACTGGATGTCATCGAGGCTGCCGGTCACTTCTTTCCGGTAACGGGCGATGAAGGGAACGGTAGAGCCTTCATCGAGTAGCGCGACGGCCGCTTCGACCTGTTGTGGGCGTACACCGAGTTCCTCGGCGATGCGGCTGTTGATGCTGTCCATAAAACCACCTGACAAATTGTGAAAGCAGGCTCGCAGGCGCAGAAATAAAGGCTCGGCGAGTCTGGTTGAGCGGCCTGGCGTGCGCCGCTACCTGGATCAACAGGTATCCCGTTGACCCGTGAAATCGAACAATTACTGCCGTCGGCATGAAAATAAAAAACGGCCATCTGCAGTAATGATCAGACGTTGCCTGACACAAAAGGCCGCGCATTATAACCAGCGTTCTATCATTCAGGGACATCGCAGGCTGTCGCGCCAAGGGCGGATTTCTAACGGTGAAGGAAAAATCTGCTAACAATGCACACGGTGCGTATAACGGCAGCTACGCCATAATGCGCGCCGAGCTAAAAGGAGCATCTAATGAGCAGCACTGCAAACATTGCTGAAGGCGAAAAAATTCTTATTGTTGATGACGATCCAGGGCTAAGCAGCCTGCTGGAGCGTTTTTTCGTCAGCAAGGGCTACCGCGCACGTGCCGTACCGAACACCGAGCAAATGGATCGCCTGCTGGCGCGCGAAGTGTTCAACCTGGTCGTCCTCGACCTGATGCTGCCCGGCGAAGACGGCCTGACCGCCTGCCGCCGCCTGCGCACGGCGAACAATCAGATTCCGATCATCATGCTGACCGCCAAGGGCGATGAGCTGAGTCGTATCAAGGGCCTGGAGCTGGGTGCCGACGATTATCTGGCCAAGCCTTTCAACCCGGATGAGCTGATGGCCCGCGTCAAAGCGGTTCTGCGCCGTCAGTCGACGCCTGTGCCGGGCGCACCGGGCAGCGAAGACGAAAGCGTGACGTTTGGTGATTACGAGTTGTCCCTGGCCACCCGTGAATTGAAGCGCGGTGACGAAGTGCACATGCTCACCACCGGCGAGTTTGCGGTCCTCAAGGCCCTGGTCATGAACGCGCGTCAGCCACTGACCCGCGACAAACTGATGAACCTGGCCCGTGGTCGTGAATGGGATGCGCTGGAGCGTTCGATCGACGTGCAGATATCCCGACTGCGCCGCATGATCGAGCCCGATCCTTCCAAGCCGCGCTACATCCAGACGGTCTGGGGCGTGGGTTACGTGTTCGTTCCGGATGGCGCCGCCACCAAGTGATCGGCGATTTGTAGGAGCGGGTCTTGCGGGCAACGGGTCAGATGACTGTGTCCGCAGACTCGCGATCCGCAATATGCGAGCATCGCTCGCTCCTGCAAGTGTGTAGCGGTTATCCATGAAAACCCCCGTTTGGTTCCCCCAGAGCTTCTTCTCCCGCACCCTGTGGCTGGTGCTGATCGTCGTCCTGTTCTCCAAGGCACTGACCCTGGTTTATCTGTTGATGAACGAAGACGTGCTGGTGGACCGCCAATACAGCCACGGCGTCGCCCTGACACTGCGCGCCTATTGGGCCGCCGATGAAGAAAACCGCGCAAAGATTGCCGATGCCGCGACCCTGATCCGGGTGGTGGGCGCCGGCGTGCCGGAAGGTGAGCAGCATTGGCCTTACAGCGAGATTTATCAGCGGCAGATGCAAGCAGAGCTGGGGGCCGACACAGAAGTGCGCTTACGCATGCACTCGCCACCGGCCCTCTGGGTTCGGGCGCCTAGCCTGGGCGATGGCTGGCTGAAAGTGCCGCTCTATCCTCACCCGCTGCGCGGCCAGAAAATCTGGAACGTGCTTGGCTGGTTCCTCGCGATCGGTCTGCTCTCCACTGCCTCGGCGTGGATCTTCGTCAGCCAGCTCAACCAGCCGCTCAAACGTCTGGTCTACGCCGCGAGGCAGCTTGGCCAGGGGCGCAGCGTGCGCCTGCCGATCAGCGACACGCCGAGTGAGATGACCGAGGTTTACCGCGCCTTCAACCAGATGGCCGAGGACGTCGAACAGGCCGGACGCGAGCGGGAGCTGATGTTGGCGGGGGTGTCGCACGACTTGCGTACGCCGTTGACCCGTTTGCGGCTGTCCCTGGAGTTGATGGGTGACCACAACGACCTGACCGACGCGATGGTGCGCGACATCGAAGACATGGACGCGATTCTCGATCAGTTCCTGGCGTTTATCCGCGATGGTCGCGACGAGTCGGTTGAGGAAGTGGATCTGAGTGATCTGGTTCGCGAAGTCGCTGCGCCGTATAACCAGAACGAAGAGAAGGTGCGTCTGCGCCTGGAACCGATCCAGCCGTTCCCATTGCGTCGGGTGTCAATGAAGCGGTTGTTGAACAACCTGATTGGCAACGCCCTTCACCACGCGGGCAGCGGGGTGGAGGTGGCGGCGTATGTCTCCGGGGATACCAGCGCGCCATACGTAGTGCTGAGTGTCATGGACCGTGGCGCGGGGATTGATCCGTCAGAGCTGGAGGCGATCTTTAACCCGTTCACTCGGGGCGATCGTGCCCGGGGTGGGAAGGGCACCGGGTTGGGCCTGGCGATCGTGAAGCGGATTGCTTCGATGCATGGCGGCAATGTCGAGTTGCGCAATCGCTCGGGAGGCGGGCTGGAAGCGCGGGTGCGGTTGCCGCTTGGGTTGATGCTGCCGCGGGATGCTGTCTGACCTGATCGTTCCCACGTCGAGGCGTCGAACCGTCTGCGTGGGAATGCCTCAACGGGCGCTCCGCGTTCGGCTTTGAATGGGACGCGGAGCGTCCCGGGCTGCATTCCCACGCAGACGGTTCGACGCCTCGACGTGGGAACGATCAGCAAATCCTGCGCGGAACTGCCGTTGCTTTTCACTTGAGGCTTGTAGCTTGCCGCTCAAGGCTGGGCGTCTAGCCCTTACCTTTGGTGCGCGTCATATTCGGCCCACCATTCTTCTCAAGGTGCTCAATGATGATCCCCGCCACGTTCTTCCCGGTGGTGGTCTCAATCCCTTCCAGACCCGGCGAGGAGTTCACTTCCATCACCAGCGGTCCGTGATTGGAGCGCAGGATATCCACCCCCGCCACCGCCAACCCCATCACTTTCGCCGCGCGCAATGCCGTCATGCGTTCTTCCGGGGTGATCTTGATCAGGCTGGCGCTGCCGCCCCGATGCAGGTTGGAGCGAAACTCCCCAGGCTTGGCCTGGCGCTTCATTGCCGCAATCACCTTGTCGCCGACCACGAAGCAGCGAATGTCTGCGCCACCGGCTTCCTTGATGTATTCCTGAACCATGATGTTCTGCTTCAGGCCCATGAACGCTTCAATCACCGACTCTGCCGCTGTTGCCGTTTCACACAGCACCACGCCAATGCCTTGGGTACCTTCCAGCACCTTGATCACCAGGGGTGCGCCGTTGACCATGTCGATCAAGTCGGGAATGTCATCCGGGGAGTGCGCAAAACCGGTGACCGGCAAACCGATACCGCGGCGCGAGAGCAATTGCAGCGAACGCAGTTTGTCGCGTGACCGGGCGATGGCCACCGATTCGTTAAGGGGAAAAACCCCCATCATTTCGAACTGACGCAACACCGCGCAGCCATAAAACGTCACCGACGCACCGATCCGCGGGATCACCGCATCGAAGCCCTCCAGCGGCTTTCCACGGTAGTGGATCTGCGGCTTGTGGCTGGCAATGTTCATATAGGCGCGCAGGGTGTCGATCACCACCATTTCATGGCCACGCTCGGTACCGGCTTCGACCAGACGACGAGTGGAATACAGACGCGGGTTCCGCGACAGCACAGCGATCTTCATGCAACACCTGTGGAGGAGGTAGATACCGGGAACACCGGCTTGTCTTGTACGTACTTGATACCCGGATTGACCACCAGTTGGCCGTCGATCAGGGCTTTGGAACCGAGTAGCAGGCGATAACGCATGGATTTGCGGCAGGCGAGGGTGAACTCGACCCGCCAGACCCGATCACCCAAGGCCAGCGTGGTGCTGACCACGTAGCGCATCTGCGCGTGACCGTTGGAGCTTTTGATGGTTTTCATCGTCACCAGTGGCGCTTCACAACGTCGGTGACGCAGTTGCACCACCGTCCCCAGGTGCGCGGTAAAACGCACCCAGCGTTCACCATCGCGCTCGAACGGTTCAATGTCCGTGGCGTGCAGGCTGGAGGTGCTGGCACCGGTGTCGATTTTTGCCCGCAGGCCCGCCACTCCCAAATCCGGGAGCGCCACCCACTCGCGCAGACCGACAACGGTCAAATGGTCAAATGTCTTCAATAGGAAAAAACCGGCGATTAACGCGACCAGGCTTCAGGTGTGACCTGGGCCAACGCTTTGAATGCAGGTTTGGCGAACCAATAACCCTGCATCAGAAATATTCCACAGTCCGCCAGGAAATCCCGTTCTCCGGCGCTTTCGATGCCTTCGGCAATGACTGTAACGTTCAACTCCGCACAGATTGTGACAATCCCTCGAACGATAGCCTGACGAACGCGATCGCGGTCGACATCGCGGATCAGCGCCATGTCGAGTTTGATCAGGTCCGGTTGGAAATCAGCCAGCAGATTGAGCCCCGAGTAGCCCGCGCCGAAATCGTCGATGGCGGTCTTGAAGCCGAATTCGCGGTATTCACGCAGAATATTGGTCAAATGGCGATAGTTATCTACAGGCTGACTTTCGAGTGTTTCGAAAATCAGACGATTGATCGGGAAGTTGTACTTTTTCGCCGCCTCCAGGGTGCTGCGAATACACAGCTCGGGACGGTACACAGCGTTGGGCATGAAGTTGATCGACAAGTGTGTCTGCATATTTAAATTTGCCGCGCCTTCAATGGCGCGCGTGCGGCATAGCTGGTCGAAACGATAGCGATTGTCGTCATTGACATGCGCCAGAATCGACAATGCTCCTTCACCGTTGACTCCGCGCACCAATGCTTCGTTAGCGAAAATCGATTGATCGCGCAGATCGACGATCGGTTGGTAGGCAAAGGCAAAATCAAAACCCAAAGGCTCGCTTTGCCGGCAGCCCTGGCAGCCAGTCTGAGGCGAAGTCAACGAAGAAGGGAATATAGTCATTTGATCACTCCATGCCGGGGGCCGGCCAAGATCACATTCTATCTGGGGGCCGGGTTCTTGCGCCCGACAGAAACGGTAGTACAGTTCCGACTATTCACCGAGCGAGGAATTCAAGTGGGACAAAAACAGGAAGAGGACGACAAGGTCCGTCTCGATAAGTGGTTGTGGGCGGCACGTTTTTATAAAACACGTGCTTTGGCCAAGGCAGCGATTGAAAGCGGCAAGGTGCATTGCCGGGGCGAGCGCTGCAAACCGGGCAAGGAGCCGCGGATCGGCGACGAGTTTCAGATTCGTGCGGGGTTCGAGGAACGTACGGTGGTGGTTCAGGCGCTGTCGATAGTGCGCCGTGGCGCCCCAGAGGCTCAGACCTTGTACGCGGAAACCGAAGCCAGTATTGCCAAGCGCGAAGCCGCCGCGGCGATGCGCAAGGCTGGCGCCCTGGGCGTGAGCACGGATGGCAAGCCAAGCAAGAAGCAGCGACGGGATTTGTTCAAGTTTCGTGGTAGCAGCAACGACGAGTGAATCAGGTGTTTTTGTGTCGTGCGGGCTGACGCTTTCGCCAGCGGGCTCGATCAGGCGCCACGCACCACACTCATCTGCGACACCACCGGCAACTTCTCCAACAACCTAAATACCGGCGCAGTCACCTTCAGGAAAAACGCCGAAGCGTGATACGCAAACGGCGTGTAGTAACCCCAGCCCAGCGCCCACACCGCCAGCAGCACGCCGCCGATGTAATCGTCCTGGCCCCAATTTGCGCCGGCAACCAGTCGCGGCATCATGAACAGCAGCGTCAAGGACCAGATCAGCAAGGTCTGCCATGAGTTTCGGCTGAACACGGTCATGAACAGCGCCCAGATCAACAGAACTGAAGCGTGATCGGCGGGAAAGCTTTGCGTCGACCGATCCTTCAATTCCCAGCGGTTCTCAAGGTCCGGGAAGTAGTCGCTCATGCGCACGGCTCCCTTGATCACCATCGATGGGCTGTTGTGCTGCCAGTCCATGTACCCGACAAGCTTTGAAAACAGCAGGCGGATAAACACCAGCACCAGCAGAATCGAGAGAAAGCCAAAAAATGCCTGGCGCACCTCAACCCTTTCGAACACCCAGTCGCCTTTGATTGTTAGCGCCAGCAGAATCACGCCGACCAGCGTATCGAATGGGCGCAGACTTGTAATCGCCCAACTGTGTAGCCATATCGGGTGACTGGCCAGCGGTGCATTCAATCGATGAAAAAGCCACTCGTCGAAAATCACACACAGCATCCGGCCGGTAGGCCATAACCAGAAGGCCAGCAGCGCCAAGGGCAAAAAATTGCACAGAACCAGTCGGCGGAGGTTCCACCTTGCTTGGAACAAACCCTGATTGTTCATAAAATGCCTCCCATGGCTGAACATTGCGCACAAAACGGCGCCGCATAGGCGCGATTTTCATGTTTTGTAACCCTATTGTCATTACTTCAGATACCCAGACCTATGACCGATCTACCGGATACCGACTACACCCAGCGCTTCATCTTCGATGACAGCGACACTCGCGGCGAACTGGTCGGGCTGGAGCGCAGCTATGCCGAAGTGCTCGCCAAACATGCCTATCCGGAACCGGTGGCACAACTGCTCGGCGAGTTGATGGCGGCCGCCTCATTGCTGGTCGGCACATTGAAGTTCGATGGCTTGCTGATTCTCCAGGCCCGTTCCGATGGCCCCATTCCGCTGCTGATGATCGAGTGCTCCAGCGAGCGCGAAATCCGTGGCCTGGCCCGTTACGAGGCCGACCAGATCGCCCCCGGCGCGACCCTCGCCGACCTGATGCCCAATGGTGTCTTGGCGCTCACTGTTGATCCGACCCAGGGCCAGCGTTATCAAGGCATTGTTGATCTGGATGGCGAAACCCTGTCGGAGTGCTTCACTAATTACTTCGTGATGTCCCAGCAGGTCGGTACGCGTTTCTGGTTGTACGCCGATGGCCGTCGTGCCCGTGGCCTGTTGCTGCAGCAACTGCCCGCCGACCGCTTGAAAGACGAAGAAGAACGCGCCGCCAGTTGGCAGCACATCACCGCGCTGGCCAGCACCCTGACCGCCGATGAATTGCTGAGCCTGGACAACGAAACCGTGCTTCATCGCCTCTACCACGAAGAACAGGTGCGCCTGTTCGACGTGCAGAAACTGCGCTTTCATTGCAGTTGCTCACGCGAACGTTCGGGCAATGCCCTGGTCAGCTTGGGCATGGAAGATGCCCAGGCGCTGGTCATCGAACATGGTGGGCACATCGAGATCGATTGCCAGTTCTGCAACCATCGCTACCTGTTTGATGCCGCGGATATCACCCAATTGTTCGCGGGAGCGGGGGTTGATACGCCGTCAGATACCCGTCACTAAAACGGTTCAGCGTAGGTAAATTCACTGGATAGCGCCGGAATAACGCCGTTCTGACCGGAGGGCTCTACTATTTTTGGGCTTTTCTGGCATAATCCGGCCCACTTTTTGTCGCGGTAGTAGTGCACGACTTTCTACTACAAAACGTTTGGAGCACACTCGGCCACTGGCCGACGGGGAATCTCATGACGCAAGCCAATAACGCCGTGTACACCGATCTGAGTGTTGATGATCTGGTAAAAGAAGCTCTGAGTCGCGGTGAGGGCGAGCTTGCCGATACCGGCGCGCTGGTTGTTCGTACCGGTCACCGTACCGGCCGCTCGCCAGTCGATCGTTTCATTGTTGACGAGCCATCCACTTCGGCTTCCATTGCTTGGGGCCCGATCAACCGCAAGTTCCCGGCCGACAAGTTCGATGCCCTGTGGGACCGCGTAGAAGCGTTCAACAACGCACAAGAGCATTTCGTTTCCCACGTTCATGTAGGTGCGTCTGCTGATCACTACCTGGCCGTGAAAATGACCACGCAGACTGCCTGGCAGAACCTGTTCGGTCGTTGCCTGTTCATCAACCCGGAAAAGTACAACCCGGCTGGCCGTGAAGAGTGGCAAGTTCTCAACGTCGCCAACTTCGAATGCGTTCCTGAGCGTGACGGCACCAACTCCGATGGTTGCGTGATCCTCAACTTCGCACAGAAGAAAGTGCTGATCGCCGGCATGCGCTACGCCGGTGAAATGAAGAAAGCCATGTTCTCGGTACAGAACTTCCTGCTGCCGGCGGCCGACGTGCTGCCAATGCACTGCGCTGCCAACATCGGTGAAGCGGGCGACGTGACCCTGTTCTTCGGTCTGTCGGGCACCGGTAAAACCACCCTGTCCGCCGACGAAAGCCGTTACCTGATCGGTGACGACGAGCACGGCTGGGGCGAAGGCGTGGTGTTCAACATCGAAGGCGGTTGCTATGCCAAGTGCATCGACCTCTCCGAGAAGAACGAGCCGGTTATCTGGAAAGCCATCAAGCACGGCGCTGTCCTGGAAAACGTCGTTATCGATGACGCCAAGCACGCCGACTACGCCGATGTCAGCCTGACCCAGAACAGCCGTGCAGCCTACCCGCTGGAGCACGTTGCCAAGCGTTCCGAGAAAAACCTCGGTGGCGAGCCAAACGCTGTGATCTTCCTGACCTGCGACCTGACCGGCGTTCTGCCGCCAGTCTCGATCCTCAGCGAAGAACAAGCGGCCTACCACTTCCTGTCCGGCTACACCGCACTGGTGGGCTCGACCGAAATGGGTTCCGGCAGCGGCATCAAGTCGACTTTCTCCACCTGCTTCGGCGCACCATTCTTCCCGCGTCCGGCTGGCGAATACGCAGAACTGCTGATCAAACGCATCCGCGGCTTCGGCTCCAAGGTCTACCTGGTCAACACCGGCTGGACCGGCGGCGGCTACGGCGTTGGCAAGCGCTTCAACATCCCGACCACTCGTGGCGTGATCGCAGCGATCCAGAGCGGCGCGTTGATCGGTGCTGAAACCGAACACCTCGACACCATCAACCTCGACGTGCCGTTGAGCGTGCCGGGCGTTGAGACTGGCCTGTTGAACCCACGTAATACCTGGGCTGACAAGGCTGCTTACGATGAAGCTGCTAAAGCATTGGCCGGGTTGTTTGTTGAGAACTTCAAGAAGTTCGAAGTGAGCGACGCGATCAAGGCTGCTGGGCCTAAGTTGTAAGATTTGGTTTGATGTAATGAGAAAGCCGCCCTTTGGGGCGGCTTTTTTGTGGGTGTTCGCTTTTAACCATCGAGTGCGCAACTGCCAATATTCCAGCTGAATTGCCGCTAAACGACCAGAATAATGGCACTTATGCGTTGAGCTCCATGCCTTCCAAACGCTGTGTATCCCACCGTTGCACCTTCACCGCTTGATAAAGCATGCCGATGGTCAGCGGGACTTTGTCGCCGCGACCCTTTGCCCGGCGCTTGAGATGCACATCAAATCCTTCCGGCTGAAAATAGCGATAGGCGTCGTAGTCCACGAAGTCGATCCCGAATTGCTCTTCCAGCGCTTCCATCAAATGCCGCGCATCAGCGCCGTTACAGCCCAGGTCGAAATTGATCGAGGTGGTGAGGCTGATGGTTTTGCGTTCGGGCAGGCCCAGTTCTTCGTGCAGCAGCTGCATGAGCAGGTGCATGGTGTGGTCGTCGGGGAAATTGGGGGCGAGGTTCATGGTGCAGGTGTCCGGTCGGGTTTGCGCGGATCTTATTGGGCGTCAGGCTTGGGGGGAAGGGAGGATCTGTAGATCACTTTTCAGTAACTCATCGAAAAATTTGCTCATGGTTATCTCCGGTGTTTGATGTTCGACGTTCCAGGAGCCGAACGCGGAGCGTCCGTAGAGGCATTCCCACGCAGAGCGTGGGAACGATCTTCATTGGGGTCAGGCGGGTGCTTTCCAGCCCATCATGCGTTGCTGTGCGACTTGCAGCAGGTCGCAACCGTCCTGAGCTAGGAGGAAGAGCGCGTGAGTGATGTGGGGGATGTCTTCGACGTCGCCGTGTTTGAAGCAAACGCAGTGCAGGGTTTTGAGGAGGTCACTGGAGGCTCGGATGCGCTGGAGGGCGGCTTCGAGGATGTCCTGAGGGTTGGCCTCTGTGTCGATGATTAGGGGCCGGGAATCGGTTAGGTTGGTTTGGAGTGGGCAGTAGCGATCAGTGAAAGCGTTCCATGTCTTCATTTTATGTAATCTCAAATGCATCAGAAGTAATCGCCGCCATCGTGACCAAGCGATGGGAGGCGGACTGTGTTCAGGTTGGTCAACCGGTGAGATCACACGTAAACCCGGCACGTCCGAGGACGTCCCAAACACAGCCGCCATAAAGCGTGCTGACGCAAAAAAGCGCCGGCAGCATACAACGGGTGCGTGCGTGGATCTAATTCGGGTGACCAAGCCCGAGTCGCTGATTTGGCAGCGACAGTCACGACTATAGGTGTGAGCCGCCACGTCGCGATAGGCGACAAAGCCTCGTCTCTTGTAGGACAGGGACGAAGCTTTGATAGGGCGTTGCCTACGGACTTATCCCCAGACGCAAATTCTCTCGTTTGTTGTCAGGTGCACCGCGTTATCGTTTATCGCGGGCAAGCCCGGCTCCCACAGGGATTTTCGTTCGGGCGTTAGCCGGTGTTGGTTTTCGGCTGGCGTTGCCGGGCGATGTCGAGCAGTTCGTTGCCGTCCTAAAGGGAGCCAGATTTGCAATGGCAACGTATGGCCTCGATTTTGTTGGCGTGGACGGGTGCCTGCGAGGGTGCCGTAGCCACTTATCCCGCCGCCGTCAGGATGTGCGCCAAGCCTGTTGCGCCGAACACTCCAGGGTGTCGCACGTCGCGAGCAACGGTGGCTCTTCGGGAATCCTGTTGCAGCCGCTCGACAGCAGGGTTGTCAGGATCAGGGCGAAGGCAAAAAATGTTTTTTGAGGCATGGTCGTTCCTTCTTCAAATGCCGCGCTCATCAGGCGTCCTGCCGTGATGTGAGGTGCGCGGACGGTGGTTGTGCGGGGAGACCTTAACGCCAGATTGAGCAATGCCGCGAGCTACAAAGTGTTTCGTTTGTTTCATCCTGTGGCGAAGGACATTGGGGCGAGGCTGTATCATCCCGTATCGTTTTGGTCCCCGACCTTTTCTCGACTCGCTGCGTCTGCCGGCTACGCTTTGGGCTTCGCAGCGGTCAACGGAGTGACAGCTTATGCACAACACCCTGGAACAGGTTTTCGGTTTTTCACAGTTTCGACCCGGCCAGGAAGCGGCGGTCAGCGCGGTGTTGGCCGGGCGTTCGGCGGCGGCCATTTTCCCTACAGGCTCCGGCAAATCCCTTTGCTATCAACTGCCCGCCCTGTTGCTGCCGCACTTGACGCTGGTGGTGTCGCCGTTGCTGGCGTTGATGCAGGATCAGTTGGCCTTCCTGAAGCGCCACGGCATTGCGGCCGGCAGTATTGATTCGGCCCAGAGCCGCGATGACGCCAGCGATGTGATGGCGCGGGCAAAGTCCGGCGAGCTGAAGATTCTGATGATTTCCGTGGAGCGCCTGAAGAACGAGCGCTTCCGCCATTTCTTGCAGCAGGTGCCGATCTCGTTGCTGGTCGTCGACGAGGCGCACTGCATCTCGGAGTGGGGCCATAACTTCCGCCCTGACTACCTGAAACTTCCGGACTATCAGCGTCAGTTCAATATTCCCCAGGCATTGCTGCTGACGGCCACCGCGACGCCCAAGGTGATCGCGGACATGGAGGCCAAATTTTCCATCGCGCCGGAAGACGTGGTGACCACCGGGTTCTATCGGCCGAACCTCAACCTGTTGGTCGAACCTGTCCGCGGCCAGGACAAACGCCGACGTCTGGTCGAATGGATGGGCGAGCGCCCTGACCAGCCCAGCATCGTCTACGTCACCCTGCAGAAAACCGCCGAACACATCGCCGAACACCTGAACCGCAACGGCATACAGGCCGAGGCCTATCATGCTGGATTGCCCCACGAGCAACGCGAAGCCATCCAAAAGCGATTCATGGGCGGGCAGTCCAATTGCATCGTTGCCACCATTGCCTTCGGCATGGGCATCGACAAGAGCGACATTCGCAACGTGGTGCATTTCGACCTGCCCAAATCCATCGAAAACTACAGCCAGGAAATTGGTCGCGCCGGGCGTGATGGCCTGCCGTCCGACTGTCTGGTCTTGGCCAACCGCGACAGCCTCAACGTGCTGGAAAACTTCGTCTACGGTGATACGCCTGAGCTGGACGGCATCCGCTGCGTGCTGGATGAGTTGAAAGCTGCTGCGCCCGAAGGGCAATGGGAGTTTTTGCTGGGGCCGCTGGGGGATCAGAGCAATATCCGGCAACTGCCGCTTAAAACCTTGCTGGTACAGCTTGAGCTGCGCCGGATCATTGCCCCGCGTTATGCCTATTACGCTGAATACCGGTTCAAGTATTTACAGGAGCCCGAGGACTTGCTGGCCCGTTTTGAGGGAGAGCGCAAAGACTTTGTCGCAGCGATCATCCAGACCTCCACTCGCGCGCGGACCTGGGCCACGGTGAATTTCGATGCGCTGTACGAGCAGCATCAGGCCGAGCGAAGCCGGGTGGTCAAGGCACTGGATTATTTTCAGGAGAAAGGTTGGGTCGAGCTGGAAAGCAAGCAGATGACCGAGGTCTACAGCCTGCTTGATACAAATGTCGACAGTCAGGCACTGAGCGCCGAACTGCATGCCACTTTCACCCATCACGAACGCACAGAGATTGCGCGGATTCACGCCATGCTGGATTTGTTCGCCACCGATCATTGCCTGGGTTTTCGCTTGGCCGAGTACTTTGGCGACGACAATGCGCCTCGGCAATGTGGGCACTGTTCGGTCTGTCATGGTCAGGTCGCGCGGTTGCCAGCACCGCCTGAGCTGCCGGCGCTTGTGGATAAAAACTTTGAAGCGCTGTGTGGTGATTTTATCCACAGGCACGAACAGCACACCGGCAATGTGCCTTCGGCGGAACGGGTAACGCGTTTCCTGTGTGGGATCAGCGTGCCGCTATTTACCAAGCTCAAGGCACGATCGATTCCAGGTTTTGCAGCGCTGGAAAATTACCCGTATGCCGAGGTGCGCGGGTGGGCCCAGGCGCATTTGCCGGTGTAGATCCATCCGCTGAATGTCGCTCATCACAGGAATAAATTTCAAAAACACGCGGTGGCTGACTATGGTGAGGGCTGTCTTCGGATCGCCAACAAGAGAACAACAATGAGCCAGACATCGTTCAATATTCAGCGCGCCGCCGTGATCGGCGCTGGCACCATGGGCCGTGGCATCGTGATGTGCCTGGCCAACGCCGGGGTGCCGGTGCAGTGGGTCGATAACAATCCACAGATGCTGGAACAGGCGCTGTCCGCCGTAGCGGATACCTACGCTCACAATGTGCGTCAGGGACGGATCGATCAGGCCGAAGCCGACGCCCGCATTGCCCGGGTCACGGCGGCGGCTGATTATGCGGCGATCCGCGATGTCGACCTGGTTATCGAAGCGGTCTACGAAAATCTGGAGCTCAAGCAAAAAATTTTCCGAGAGCTGGACGGCCTGCTCAAGCCCGAAGCCATCCTGGCCAGCAACACGTCGGCGCTGGACATCGACGCCATCGCCGCGGCTACACGTCGTGCGCCCCAGGTCCTGGGCCTGCATTTCTTCAGCCCGGCGCACATCATGAAATTGCTGGAAATTGTCCGAGGTGCCCAGACTTCGCCAGCGGTGCTGGACGCGGCGCTGGCGTTGGGCAAGCGCATTGGCAAGGTGAGTGTGGTGGCGGGTAATTGCGAGGGTTTCATCGGCAATCGGATGCTCAATACCTACGTCCTTGAAGCGCGCAAGATGCTGCTTGAAGGCGCCTACCCTTATCAGGTGGATGCGGCGCTGCAAGGTTTCGGTTTTGCCATGGGGCCGTTTCGCATGTTCGACGTCGTCGGCATCGATCTGGGATGGCGTGCACGGGAACTGGCGGGTCAAGGCCAGGATGCGCCGGAGGTTCAGGTGGATAACCGCTTGTGCGAACTGGGGCGTTTTGGGCAGAAGAGCGGCGACGGCTATTACCACTACGAACCTGGCAGTCGCCAGGCTGAGCACGATCCGCAAGTCGATGCGCTGGTGCTGGAGGTCAGCGAAAGGCTCGGGTTTCAGCGTCGGGAAATAACACCTGAGGAGATTCTGGAGCGCTGTCTGCTGGCACTGGTCAATGAAGGCGCCAAGATCCTTGAAGAAGGCATCGCCGGCTCGGCCCACGACATCGACCTGGTGTACCTCAACGGTTATGGTTTTCCGGCAGACAAAGGTGGGCCGATGGCTTGGGCGGACCAGCAAGGGCTGACGGATATTCATCAGCGCTTGAGGGCGCTGGAGACCCGACAGGGCGATCACTGGAATCCCGCTCGCTTGATCGGCGAGTTGGAGGCGGTGGGTAAAGGGTTTGCTGATCGGTAGACTCCACGAATACTGATCGTCCCCACACTCTGCGTGGGAACGCCTCCATGGACGCTTTGCGTCCGCTGTCGGGACGCGGAGCGTCCCAGGCTGCATTCCCACGCAGAGCGTGGGAATGATCCTTAAGGCGAGAACCCATGAATCAACGCACCGACTACCCGCACTTCCAGCCCATCACCACTCGCTGGCATGACAACGACGCCTACGGCCACATCAACAACGTCACCTACTACAGTTTTTTCGACACGGCGGTGAATACCTACCTGATCGAAGTCGGTGGCCTGGATATCCACGACGGCGCGGTGGTGGGTTTTGTGGTGAGTTCGTCTTGCGATTACTTTGCTTCCATCGCCTTTCCGGATCGCATCGAGATCGGCCTGCGGGTGGGCAAGCTGGGCAACAGCTCGGTGCAGTACGAACTGGCGGTGTTCAAGGCGGGGGAAGATGAAGCCTGCGCGGTCGGACGCTTCGTGCACGTGTTTGTGGATCGTGCGTCGAATCAACCCTTGGCGATTCCTGCCGGGTTGCGCGATGCGCTGGAACGTTTGGTGGTTTGACCGGCAAAAAAAATCGCAGCCCTTGGGCTGCGATTTTTTCATCTACCGTAAGCGAGGCGATCAAGCCTCAGTCGTGATAGCGATGGTGATGCTTGCGGTGGCCATAAGCATGGCCGCGACCTGGATGGTCATCGCGGTAATAGCGGCGATCATCATGGCCACGATAGGAGCGACGATCATCTTCGTCATTGCTCTGGTTGCCCATGTAGTTACCCAGCGCGCCACCGGCGCCGCCGCCTGCCGCGGAGCCGATCAGGCTGCCGGTGGTGCCGCCCATGCTGCGGCCGACCACGTTACCGCCCGCTGCGCCCAGCGCACCGCCAATGGCGGCTTGGCCACGGCTGCGTTTGTCGGCGCCGACGGCGCTACCGCCCGCGCCGCCCAAGGCCGCGCCAATGGTTGAACCTGTATTGCCGCCTAAGGACTGACCGACGACCGAGCCAAGAACCCCGCCCAATGCGCCGCCCACACCTGCTTCGGTGGTGCCTCCGGCAGAAGCGAAGCCACTGACCAGGCCAAGGGACAACAAGAGAATCGAGGAGAACTTCATAGAGGAACCTCAAGGGGATGACGGCGCGATCCTGAGGCTGTGTCATAGTTGTGACAATCGAATTCCGACGAATAACACGACTTCAGCACATTTGTATAAGTTACTGTTTTTTGAGCGGAACTTAAGTGTTTTTCGCCGGTCTTTAGCTACTTCGGACAGGCCGTTTCTATGCAGAAACGGCCTTTTTTGTAGGCGTTTGGAAAGTGGCTGATCCAAAAGCCTGTTGAATCATCTGCAGTCATCGCGAGCAGGCTCGCTCCCACATATGACCGGTGTCGGACACAAAACCACTGTGGGAGCGAGCCTGCTCGCGATATCGGTAGATCAAGGGCCGCGTCAGGCCGACTTGGCCATGATCAGCCCGGTCTCACTCGCCGCCTCCAGCCTGATCGCGACAAACTTCGACGTCGGCGTATGGCTGCCATCACCAGTGCTTTCCAGCGGCACCAGCGGATTCACTTCCGGATAGTAAGCCGCTGCCTGCCCCGCAGGAATATCAAATGCCAGCAGCGTGAAGCCCTTCACGCGACGCTCACGACCATCGTCCCAGATCGAAACGATGTCCGCCTTCTGCCCTGGCTTGAAGCCCAGGCGAATGATGTCCGCTTCGTTCACAAACAACACATCACGCTGCCCCTTCACCCCGCGATAACGGTCATCAAGACCATAAATCGTGGTGTTGTACTGATCGTGGGAGCGCATCGATTGCATGATCAGATCCGGCAACACACCCGTGGCGCGCGTGCGTTCGTGAACCAGGTCCTTGGGCAGGGCGTTCGCACGGAAGTTGGCTCGCCCCGACGCGGTGGTCCACTTGCGTGCACCGGCACTGTTGCCAAGGTAGAACCCGCCCGGATTCTTGATCTTCTCGTTAAAGTCGCGAAAGCCCGGAATGGTGTCGGCGATCAAGTCGCGGATGCGGCCGTAATCGGCCACCAGCCAGTTCCAGTCCACGGGTTGGCTGCCCAGGGTCGCGGCGGCGATGCCGGCGATGATCGCTGGCTCCGAACGCATCTGGTTCGACAGTGCCTGCAACTGGCCGTTGGAGGCGTGGACCATGCTGAACGAGTCTTCAACGGTCACCGCTTGCGGACCTTCGGTCTGGATGTCGATGTCGGTACGGCCCAGGCACGGCAGGATCAGCGCCTCTTTACCGTGGGTCAAATGACTGCGGTTGAGTTTGGTGCTGATCTGTACGGTCAGGTCGCAGTTGCTCAGGGCCTGGAAAGTCCGTGGGCTGTCCGGGGTGGCTTGGGCGAAATTGCCGCCCAGGCCAATGAAGACCTTGGCGCGGCCGTCGGCCATCGCGTGAATTGCCTCGACCACGTTGTGGCCACTTTCACGGGGCACTTTGAACTGGAAGCGTCGTTCCAGGGCATCGAGGAACGCCGCCGGGGGACGCTCGTTGATGCCCATGGTCCGATCGCCCTGCACGTTACTGTGACCACGCACCGGGCACAGACCGGCGCCCGGCCGGCCGATGTTGCCGCGCAGCATCATCAGGTTGGCGATTTCCTGGATGGTCGCCACCGAGTGGCGATGCTGGGTGATGCCCATCGCCCAGCACATGATGACGTTCTTGCTCTTGGCATACATGCGCGCCGCTTGCTCGATTTCCACCAGGGGCAGGCCGGATTGCTCGACGATCTGTTCCCAAGGGGTGTCGTCGATGGTGCCCAGGTATTCCAGCACGTTGACGCTGTGTTCATTGAGGAAGTCGTGATCGAACACCGCAGGCTCACCGGCCTTCTGCGCGTCACGCTCCCATTGCAGCAGGAACTTGGCCATGCCGCGCATGATTGCCATGTCGCCGCCCAATGCGGGGCGGAAATAGGCAGTGTTGGTTGGCTTGTCGCCGTTGGTGAGCATTTCGATCGGGTGTTGCGGGTGCTGGAAACGTTCCAGGCCGCGCTCTTTCAGCGGGTTGATGCACACCACCTGCGCACCGCGTTGTACGGCTTCGCGCAGCGGTTCGAGCATACGCGGGTGGTTGGTGCCTGGGTTCTGGCCCCAGACAAAAATCGCATCCGCATGTTCGAAGTCTTCGAAGGTCACGGTGCCTTTGCCGACGCCAACGCTTTGCGCCAACGCCACACCACTGGCCTCGTGGCACATGTTCGAGCAGTCGGGGAAATTGTTGGTGCCGTAGGCACGCACGAACAATTGATAGAGGAACGCCGCTTCGTTGCTGGCACGGCCCGAGGTGTAGAACTCGGCCTGATGGGGACTCGACAAGCCCTGCAGATGTTTGGCGATCAAGGCGAACGCAGCATCCCAGCTGATTGGCTTGTAGCGATCGGTTTCAGCGTCGTAGCTCAACGGCTCGGTCAGACGGCCCTGGTACTCCAGCCAATAGTCACTTTGCTCGAGCAACGAACTCACGCTGTGCCTGGCGAAAAACGCGCCATCGACACGCCGTTTGGTCGCCTCCCAGTTCACTGCTTTGGCGCCGTTCTCGCAGAACGCCACCATGCCGGCTTCCTTCGAATCGCCCCAGGCGCAACCGGGGCAGTCGAACCCGCCGTTCTTGTTGGTCTTGAGCATCATGCGCAGATTTTTCAACGCGTTGTCGCTGGTCAGCCAGGCCCGGGCAACGCTGGCCAGCGCGCCCCAGCCACCGGCCGCGCCTTTATAGGGCTTGTAACGTGGGACGGGTTTCTGGTCGGCTTGTTGGTGTTGACTCACGCTTGATTCTCCGAAGCCGGGCTGTAGACCCGTGGCGCATTCTTTTGTGGCAAATGGATGAGATTGAGGTTGTGGCGACGGGCCCATTGCACGGCAAGGCCCGTAGGCGACGACAGGCTGACCAGGGTCTGGATACCTGCGCGTAAAACTTTCTGGATCAGTTCGAGGCTGCAACGGCTGGTGACAATCGCCAGGCCGCCCGTGGTCGGGATCTTTTGACGGATCAGTCCGCCAATCAGTTTGTCGAGGGCGTTGTGCCGGCCGATGTCTTCACGGCCCAGCAGCAATTCGCCCTGACCGTTCATGAACACCGCCGCATGCACCGCGCCGCAATGCTGGCCCAACGGCTGAAAGGCACCGATACGTTGGCGCAAGCCATCGAGCCATTCGGCGGGCGGCAACGGCGCCCCAGGCAACACTTTGAGGTCCGGCAATGCCTGCTCGACCGCTTCCACTCCGCAGAGCCCGCAGCCGCTGGTGCCGGCCAGTTGCCGACGCTGTTGCTTGAGGTTCCAGAACGCACGATTGGCGATGGTCACTTGCGCGTATTGCGCCGAGCCCGAGCCCGAGCCCGAGCCGCTGAGTTGCAAGTCGTAGATGTCGGTGGCGTCTTCGATGATGCCGCTACCGAGGCTGAAGCCGACGATGAAGTCTTCCAGGTCGGTCGGTGTCACCAGCATCACAGCCTGGCTGATGCCGTTATAGGCGATCGCCAACGCCACTTCCTCGGCCAGCGCGGTGCTGGCGGATTCGGTGTATTGAAGGTCGCTGTAGGTGTATGTCTGGCTAGCGGCGGGCGCGGGCGTTTCAAGGGCGGGCGCCGCGCAGACAGGGCGCTTGGCGTTCATGGGGCATCACCGACGGTTTGGTCAGCTTTAAGCCTAGGCGCGTCAATAGGTCGCGTCTAATCGCTATTACTGATGTACCGATAGATGGCGTCGATCAAGAGCTCTTCGGCGATTTCTGATACAGCGCAAAACAGGCCTCTGCCAACGCCGAACGCGGGGCACTGCGACGCATGATCAGCCCAAGCCGGGCAAGGGTTTGCGCCTTTTCGATGGGTTGCAGACGCAAATGATCGGTGAGGTTTTCGAGGCCGGCGTCCAACGGCATCACCGCGCAACAGAAGCCGCCGTGTACCGCTTGTAACAATTGGTGGACAGCATCGGTTTGCAATAAAGGTTGCGGCATCAGGCCACGGCTGTGGAAGTTATGGTCGATGGACTGGCGAAAATGCATGCCGCTGGTGAGCATGCCCAAGGGCAGTTCAATCAACGACTCCCAACTCAGCGGTGCCTCACCGAAGCTGAAAAAGCGCTGATCGTAGAGCAGGCCCATGTGGGTTTCGCTGAAGGCCACTGAGTCGAAACGCTCACCGTCCAGGCGTTCCAGGTACGAGACGGCAAGGTCGATGCGGTTGTTCGACAGTTGTTCGAGGATCTGCTCGGAACTCAGGGACGAGAGTTCAAAGCGCAGGTTCGGGTGTTGGGTGTGTAGCCGTTGCATTAACGCCAGCGGATCGAAGCTCGACAACGGCACCACGCCCAGCCGCAACGTACCCACCAGATTGCCGCGACACGCAGCGGCCTCGGCCTGCAACCCGTCGTAAGCCGCCAGCACGGTGCGGGCCCACGCCAGCACTCGCTCGCCCGGCGCGGTGAAACCTTCGAAGCGCTGGCCGCGATTGACCAACGGCAAGTCGAGCTCTTCTTCGAGGCTGCGCAGGCGCATGGACAGGGTCGGCTGAGTGATGTGGCAGCGCGCGGCGGCCTGGCCGAAGTGGCGGGTTTCGTCGAGGGCGATGAGGAATTTCAGCTGCTTGATGTCCATCTTCGCTCCAGGGCACGGGAAGGTCTGGATTCTAGCGCCTGGGTGCAACCGGCGTCATTGGTCGGGTGGGAACCGTATGTTGAAACCTTGGTCTAGGCTTTTGCGTCTGGAACTTAAAACCCAAGGAGAGTGCACCATGAGTATTTTTAGCTTTGTGAAAGAAGCAGGCGAAAAACTTATCGATCTACTGACGCCGGGCAACGCCAATGCCAGTGAGCAGTTGAAGGAACACATCAGCAAGGTCGGCCTGGGTAACCCGAATGTGCAGGCTACGGTGGACGGCGACAAAGTCACTGTCACCGGTGAAGTTGGCAGTCAGGAAGAGAAGGAAAAAATTCTGCTGGCGGTGGGTAATATTGCCGGTGTTGGCAGCGTGGACGATCAGATTACCGTGACCGGGCCGGTGGTCGTGGCCGCAAAATTTGTCACCGTCGTGAAGGGCGACACCCTCAGCGCTATTTCCTTGCGCGTGTATGGCGATGCCAACAAGTATCAAAAAATCTTCGAGGCCAACAAGCCGATGCTCAAGGATGTGAACAAGATCTATCCGGGGCAGTCGTTGCGGATTCCTGAGTAGTCCACAACTGCTATCGCGAGCAAGCTCGCTCCCACATTTGATCTTCAGTGAACACAAAATATGTGTACGACGAAAATCCCTTGTGGGAGCGAGCTCGCTCGCGATGCAGGCGACTCGGTCTAGAGCCCCGCAATCAGCTCACGATAATCCCCGACCGCCGCAAACTCCGCCGTGTCCTTCGGCCCTTTGCGGCTGTCCGGCTCACTCACCGCCAACAGATGCGCCACGCCAAAACCGCGTGCGCTGCGCAGGATCGGCAACGTATCGTCGATAAACAGACTGCGCGACGGATCGAAGTCGATATCGGCCTGCAACGCTTCCCAGAACTGCGGATGTTCCTTGGGAAAACCGTAGTCATGCGAGCTGATCAACCGTTCGAAGTACGGCGCCAGTTCAATCCGTTCCAGCTTCAATGACAGCGAGTCCCGGTGCGCATTGGTGATCATCACCACACGCTTGCCGGCCTTTTTGATTGCCGCCAGAAACGTATCCGCATCCGGGCGCAAGGCAATGAGATGCGCGGTCTCCAGTTTCAATTCACGCACCGGCAACTTCAGTTCCGCGCTCCAGAAATCCAGGCAGTACCACTGCAACTGGCCAGCATTGCGTTCGAACAGTGGCTGTAATTCCATCTCGGCCATGGCCCGGCTCACCCCGTGCAACTCGGCGTAGCGCTGTGGCAGGTGTTCCATCCAGAAATGGTTGTCGTAGTGCAGGTCCAGCAGCGTGCCGTCCATATCCAGCAGAACGGTGTCGATGTCGCGCCAGGGCAGCAGGGACATAAAAAACTTCTCCAGACGGTAAAAAAGATATCCGAGGTCAACAATCAGGATAGGCCGGGTATAGTAACCCGCTTACGCCAAGGAGCCTTTCATGCGCCAGAAACCCACCGTACTCGCTCGCGAGATCGTCGCCACCAGCCGTTTATTCTGCGTCGAGGAGCTCAAGCTGCGCTTTTCCAATGGCGTGGAGCGCACCTACGAGCGTTTGGTCGGCAAGGGCGCAGGCTATGGCGCGGTGATGATCGTGGCCATGCTCGACGCCGATCACGCGGTATTGGTTGAAGAGTATTGCGGTGGCACCGATGAATACGAGCTGTCCTTGCCTAAAGGCTTGATCGAGCCGGGCGAAGACGTGCTGGCGGCGGCCGAGCGCGAGCTCAAGGAAGAGGCCGGGTATGGCGCGCGGCAGCTGGAGCATCTGACCGAGCTTTCACTGTCGCCCGGTTACATGAGCCAGAAGATTCAGGTGGTGCTCGCCACCGATCTGTACGAAGAGCGCCTTGAGGGCGACGAGCCCGAGCCGATGGGTGTGGACAAGATCAACCTGCGTGAATTGTCGTCCCTGGCGCAGAACCCACGATTCACCGAGGGCCGTGCCTTGGCGGCGCTGTACCTGACCCGTGATCTTTTGACCCAGCGCGGGGTGTTCCTGCCATGAATTTTCCGCATCCATTGATGGCGCCGGTCGTTGAACTGGCATTGAAGGCTGGCGAAGCGATCCTGCCGTTCTGGCGCACGGGGACTGCTGTGACGGCCAAGTCCGACGATTCGCCGGTGACTGCCGCGGACCTGGCGGCTCATCATTTGATCCTCGCCGGGCTGACCGCGCTGGACCCAAGCATTCCCGTTCTGTCCGAAGAAGACGCCAACATTCCCCAGAGCGTGCGTGCCGGATGGCAGCGCTGGTGGCTGGTCGATCCGCTGGACGGCACCAAGGAGTTCATTTCCGGCAGTGAAGAGTTCACCGTCAACATTGCCCTGATCGAACAAGGTCGGGTGGTGTTCGGCGTGGTGTCGATGCCGACCAACGGGCGCTTTTACGTCGGTGGCGCCGGTTTGGGCGCCTGGCGTGGAGATAGAAATGCTGAGCCGCTGCCGATTCAGGTTCGCGAAGTGCTGGCGGCGGGTGAAGCCTTTACCGTGGTCGCCAGCCGCCGTCATTCAAGTCCGGAGCAAGAGCGCTTGCTGGCCGGGTTGAGCGACAGTCTGGGTGAGTTGCAACTGGCCAATATCGGCAGTTCGCTGAAGTTTTGCCTGTTGGCGGAAGGGGCGGCGGATTGTTATCCGCGACTGGCGCCGACTTCGCAGTGGGACACGGCTGCCGCTCAAGGGGTATTGGAAGGGGCGGGCGGTGAGGTGCTGGATTTAAGCGGCGCGCCGTTCTGTTACCCGGCGCGGGAATCGTTGCTGAATGAGTTCTTTTTGGCACTGCCGGCCAAGGCTGCCTGGCGCGAAAAACTGCTGGAGCTCGCCCGTACCTGAGATCATTCCCACGCTCTGCGTGGGAATGCAGCCCGTGACGCTCCGCGTCACTGGACGCGGAGCGTCCCTAGAGGCGTTACCACGCAGAGCGTGGGAACGATCATTTGTGGAGGACGTACTGCCCGGTAAATGTCACGGCATCGTCATCACTGTCCGCATTGACGATCCGCGAATGCAGCGTCAATCGGGCCCGCCCATAGCGCTGATACATTGCCAGAAACTTCTTCCACACCGCCGCGCTTGGTGCCTGGCAAATCGCCGTTGCGTCCATGGTCACCGGCAAGGGATAGCTGATCTGCCCTTCCTGAATCACGATATGCCCGCCTTCAACCCCTTCCTCACGCAAGCGTAAGTGCAGCCAGCCCCAACCCGCCAACACCGCGCCGCAATACAGGCTGCCGCCAAACATGGTGCTCTTGTGATTGACGTTGGCGTCCAGCGGCATGTACAGGCGCAATTGCTGATCGTGCCAGTCGAGCACTTTAATGCCCATGGCCCGCGTCAGGGGAATGTCGTGATGGAGAACTGATTCCAGGTGACGACTGTCGCGGCTCATGCATTGATCTCTTGTTTGAAAATGATGATTGGACGGTAGCTCAATCGAGGTCGTCGGTGTGGCTGCTGGCGCCGCCGTCGGCGAAATTCAGGCCATGCTTGCGTAGTTTGTCGTGCAAGGTTTTGCGCGGAATGCCGAGTGCTTCAGCAAGGCTGCGCACCGAGCTGTGAGAGCGCGCCAGTTCGGCGGCGATCAGGCTCTTCTCGAAGTTTTCCACTTGCTCGCTCAGACCGCCACTGACCACGTCGACCGTCATGCCGGCCGCACCCTGCGGTGCGTTGTTGTCCAGCGCCAGCTCCAGGCCCAGGGCAAAGCGTTCGGCGGCGTTTTGCAGTTCGCGTACGTTACCTGGCCAGCTATGGCGCAGCAGCAGGGCGCGCTGCCCCGGTTGCAGTTCGTGGGGTGGCAAACCGTGGCGGGCGCTGGCTTCGTCGGCAAAGTGCTGGAACAGCATCAGCGCATCTTCACCGCGCTCGCGCAACGGCGGAATACGCAGCGGCGCGACGTTCAGGCGGTAATACAAGTCGGCGCGGAAGCGTCCCTGGTCGGCAGACTGACGCAGGTCTTCCTTGGTCGCGGCGATGATGCGGATGTCCAGCGGGATCAACTGATTGCCGCCCAGACGTTCGACCACCCGCTCTTGCAGCAAGCGCAGCAACTTCACCTGCACGTCCAGGCTCATGCTTTCGATTTCATCGAGAAACAGCGTGCCGCCATTGGCGAATTCGAACTTGCCGATGCGGCGCTTCTGCGCGCCGGTGAATGCGCCAGGCTCATGCCCGAACAGTTCGCTTTCCACCACCGATTCGGCCAGTGCCCCGGCATTGATCGCCACAAACGGACCGCTACGGCGGCTCGACAAATCGTGCAGCGCCCGGGCGACGACTTCTTTACCGGCACCGGTTTCACCGAGGATCAGTACGTCAGCCTTGGTTGCCGCGAGCGCCCCGATCTGTTCGCGAAGACGCAGCATCGGCGCCGATTGCCCGACCAGTCGGGTGCTCAGTTCATTGCGGTCGCTGAGGGCCAGACGCAGGCTGCGGTTATCCAGCACCAGTCGGCGCAGGGCCAATGCGCGGCGCACGCTGTCGAGCAGGGCATCGCTGGCGAAGGGTTTTTCGAGGAAGTCATAAGCCCCGGCGCGCATCGCTTGCACCGCCAGCGGCACATCGCCGTGGCCGGTGATCAGCAGCACCGGCAGCTCCGGGTCCTGGGCATGCAGTTCGCTCAGCAATTCGAGACCGTCCATGCCGGGCATGCGGATGTCACTGACCACTACGCCCGGCCAGTCGCGCTCCAGTTGTGCAGCCAGGCCTTTGGCTTCGGCGAGCGGGAGGATTTTCAAGCCCGCCAGATCCAGCGTCTGGCTCAAGGCCTGACGCAGATGGGGATCGTCGTCGATCAACACGACCTGGACGCGGTTATCGATGGTCATGCACTTCGGTCCTCGGACGGTTGCAGGCTCACGCCCGGTGCGCCGGCGCGCAGCTTCAGGGTAATCAGGGCGCCACCTTCCTTGTGATTGGCGAACGACAGTTCACCACCGAAGGCGCGCATCAGGGTTTCGCAAATCGCCAGCCCCAGGCCGAGGCCCTGCGTGCGGGTCTTGGTGGTGTAAAACGGCTCGCTGGCGCGGCCAAGGGCTTCCATGCAAAAGCCGGGGCCGTTGTCGCGAATGTACAGAGTGACGCCGTCCGCGGTGGATTGGGCACTCAACCAGAGTTTACGCGGCGGGCCTTTTTCGGTCAGCGCGTCCAGTGCGTTGGCCAGCAAGTTGCCGAGCACCTGACGCAGACGGGTTTCCCCGGCCTCGACCCACAACGTGGCGGCCGGCAAATCGCGGATCAGCTCGACTTCCATGCTGCGCCGGCGCTTGGCCAGTAACGCCAGGGCATCGTCCAGCGCCGGCTGCAGCGCCACGCTTTCCGGCGCATGACGATCGCGCCGGGCGAAGGCGCGCAGATGAGCAATGATCGAGGCCATGCGACCGGTCAGTTCACTGATCAACTTGAGGTTGCCGCGCGCGTCGTCGGTGCGTTGATGGTCGAGCAGCACTTCGGCGTTTTCCGCGTAGCTGCGGATGGCTGCCAGCGGCTGGTTCAATTCGTGGCTGATGCTCGCCGACATCGTCCCCAGCGCCGACAGCTTGCCGGCCTGGACCAGATCATCCTGAGCACGCACCAGTTCTTGCTGGGCGTGCTCGCGTTCCAGCACTTCCTGTTTCAGGCGACGGTTGAGGCCTTCCAGGTCGCTGGTCCGTTCGGCGACCCGGCCTTCGAGCTCCCGCCGGGCCTTGGCTTCGAAAGCGATGCGGTCAAGGTAGTGACGGCGCCGTTGCATCATCAGGCCGAGCAGCAACATCAACACCAACAGCGTCGCACCGCCAATGGCGACAACCGTTCGAACCGGGCGGTCGATCAGGGTGCGCGGGGCGAGGATGCTGACGTTCCAGCCGGTTTCGGCGATCTGTTGCGTCTGTGTCAGCCAGGCGTTGGGGTTGAGCGTCAAGGGTTTCGGGTCGCGGGTGGGATACGGTTGAATCGCGGTGATCGCTTTGCTTTCTGTTTCGTTCAAGGGGCGGGTCGAGCGGAACCGCCATTCAGGCCGCGACGTGAGAATGACCACGCCATTTTGGTCGGTCAGCAGCAGTTGTTCCGGGGTTTTGCCCCACAGGCTTTCGGTGTGGTCCAGGTCGACCTTGACCACTAGAACGCCGACGATTTTTTCACCGTTACGCACGGCGGCGGCGAAAAAATAGCCGCGTTTGGCCGATGTTGTGCCCAAGCCGAAAAAGCGTCCTAGCCGCCCGGCCATGGCCTCGCTGAAATACGGTCGAAAGGCAAAATTACGCCCGACGAAGCTGTCGTGCTTGTCCCAGTTGGACGCTGCGAGGGTCTTGCCGGTGGTGTCCATCAGGTACATGACTTCAGCGCCGGTCTGGGCGCTGATATTTTTCAGCAGGCGATTGGCATTGCCTTGGGTGACGCTGTCGTCCGGCGCCCCGAGCACCGCGCGCAGGGCCGGCAGATCACCGAGAATCTGTGGCAACACTTCATAACGGTGCAGCGTGCCCAACAGGTTGGCGACGTACAGGTCGAGGGTCTGACGGTTCTGTCCGGCCAGTTCGCTGCGGTAATAACGCTCGGCCAGATGTTCCAGCGGCCACAGCAACGGCGCCAGGCACAGCGCAAGCAGTGCGAGGCTACGCCAGCGGGGTCTGCGGGGGAGGGTCGGAGTCATGAGCATCGGGCGCCTGTGGTTACAGGCGCATTATGCCTAGGCTTGACGGCGCAGTCTGCGCACCTTGGGTCAAGTCGCTCTTGTGGCGAACGTTCAGACCGGATTTCAGGAAAAGACGTCGGCGTCCTTGAAGAAAGCGGCGTTCTGATCCTTGCCGGACAACTGCGGGGCTTCGTCCAGTTGCCAATCAATGGCCAGGTCCGGGTCGTCCCAACGGATGCTGCGCTCGGCCGATGGGGTGTAGTAGTCGGTGGTTTTGTAGAGGAATTCGGCAAAATCGCTCAGCACCACAAAGCCGTGGGCGAAACCTTCCGGGATCCAAAGTTGGCGATGGTTGTCAGCGGACAATCGCACGGCAACCCATTTGCCAAAATGCGGCGAGCTGCGACGAATATCCACCGCCACATCCAGCACTTCACCGGCCGTAACGCGGACCAGTTTGCCCTGGGTGTTTTCCAGTTGGTAATGCAGACCGCGAAGTACGCCTTTCTGCGAACGGGAGTGGTTGTCCTGAACGAAGGTGGGGTTCAGGCCAGTGGCGTCTTCGAACGCTTTGGCGTTGAAGCTTTCATAGAAGAAGCCGCGATCGTCACCAAATACCTTGGGTTCGATGATCAGAACACCGGGGAGGTCGGTGGTGACTACATTCATGGTGTCTCTCCAGCAATGGCGTTGATGGCGGCATTCTCCCGCAAAGTGTAAACCAGCGCGAGAGGGCACTGCATTTAAAGGGGGTTGCGTAACGCCTCAAGCAGTGGCGATATAAGCGCCTAATAAAATTTAAGGGGTCGTTGTATGCCGCTCGCCACGTTGATTCACCGCGCCAGTTTGCCCAGCCCGCAAGTGACTGCGGAGCAAGCGCTAGAGCTGCTGGAGGGGCATTACGGGTTGAGCGGCAGGTTGCAGGCCCTGGGCAGTCAGCAGGACCTCAACTTTCGTATTGACAGCGATCAGGGGCGTTTTGTTCTGAAGATCTGCCGTGGCGACTACTCGGCGCTGGAGCTGCAAGCCCAGCATGCCGGGCTCAAGCACTTGGCTGAAACATCCAGTGTGCACGTACCGCGAGTGATCCCCGCGAAAAATGGCGCTGACCTGCTTACGCTTGATGTCGGTGGTCAAGCGGTGCACATGCGCCTGCTCGATTACATCGAAGGCCAGTCGCTCACACACCTCGATCACCTGCCCGGTGCGGTGGTGGCCGGTTTTGGTCGACTCTGCGGCGAAATGGACCTGGCGCTGGCGGCGTTCGAGCATCCGGGCCTTGAGCGCACCCTTCAATGGGATGCCCGCCACGCCAATGCGTTAATCGGTCATTTGTTACCGGTGATCAAGGATGACGCGCAACGCCGGTTGATTGCCGATGCGGCCGAGTTGGCCGAGCGCCATTTGCAGCCGCTGGTGAACACGCTGCCAGTGCAGGCCATTCACATGGACATCACCGATGACAACGTGGTCTGGCAGCGGGACGCACAACGCCAGTGGCAATTGCAGGGCGTAATCGATTTCGGCGACTTGATCCGCACCTGGCGCATTACCGATTTGTCGGTGACGTGCGCGGCGTTGCTGCACCACGCCGATGGCGACCCGTTTTATATCTTGCCAGCGGTTCAGGCTTATCACGTGGTCAATCCGCTCACTCGTGGAGAATTGCAGGCGCTCTGGCCGCTGATCGTTGCGCGTGCAGCGGTGCTGGTGCTCAGCGGCGAGCAGCAGGTCAGCATTGATCCGGGCAATGATTACAGCCGCGACAACCTGACCCACGAGTGGGAGATCTTCCGCGTGGCCACATCGGTGCCGCTGGAATTGATGGAAGCGGCGATTCTGACGTGCGTTGGCCAGACACTGCCGGGAATCGGCAGCGAAGGTTTTGCGCCGTTGCTGCCAAGCCTGGTAGGGCGCGAGTTTGCCTTGATCGATCTCGGTGTCCTCAGCCCGCACTTCGAGGCCGGTAACTGGGAGCAGGAAGGGATTGATCAGCGTCTGTTGACCGAGGCAGCGGTGGCTCACGGCCTGGCGGCCAGTCGTTATGGTCAGTATCGACTGTCCCGTACACGGCCCGATAGCTCGACCGAGCCCGACACTTGTCCGCTGCACGTGGAGTTGCGAGTGCCGCATGGTACGGCTGTCGAATCGCCGTTTGCCGGCGTGGTCCATCAGTCGGCGGCAGGTGTGCTGCAACTCGACGGTCCGCAATTGAGCGTGCGCTTGTGGGGTGTGACCCCTTCGCTGCACACCGGTGCGGCGCTGGTCAAAGGCCAGGTGCTGGGTTCGGTCAGCGGACCGTTGATCGTGCAATTGAGTCGAGGCGCGTCGTTGAATGCGCCGCTGTTTTGCACGCCATCTCGCGCCTTGGCCTGGCAAGCGTTGTGCCCATCACCGGCGGCGCTGCTTGGGTTGGCTTGTGACGCCGAAGAGGAACTTGATTCGCAAACGTTGCTGGCCCGCCGCGATGCCAGTTTCGCCCGCACCCAGAAGCACTATTACGTCGACCCGCCACGCATCGAGCGCGGCTGGCGCAATCACCTGATCGATATGCAGGGGCGCTCCTACCTCGACATGCTCAACAACGTCGCGGTGCTGGGTCACGGTCATCCGCGCATGGCCGCGGTGGCCAGTCGTCAGTGGTCGCTGCTCAACACCAACTCGCGCTTTAATTACGCCGCAGTGGCCGAGTTTTCCGAGCGCCTGCTGAAATTGTCGCCGGACGGCATGGACCGGGTGTTCCTGGTCAACAGCGGCAGCGAGGCCAATGACCTGGCGATCCGCCTGGCGTGGGCCTACAGCGGCGGTCGCGACATGCTCAGCGTGCTGGAGGCCTATCACGGCTGGACCGTGGGCGCGGACGCCGTCTCGACCTCGATTGCCGATAACCCCAAAGCCTTGAGCAGCCGTCCCGATTGGGTGCATCCGGTGACCGCACCGAACACCTATCGCGGTGAATTCCGTGGGCCGGACAGCGCCCCGGACTACGTGCGCAGCGTCGAACACAACCTGGCGAAAATCGCCGAGCAGAAACGCCAGTTGGCCGGTTTCATCTGCGAACCGGTGTACGGCAATGCCGGCGGGATCTCGCTGCCGCCGGGTTATCTGAAACAGGTCTATGCAATGGTGCGCGCCCAGGGCGGCGTGTGTATTGCGGACGAAGTGCAGGTCGGTTACGGCCGCATGGGCCATTTCTTCTGGGGTTTCGAAGAGCAAGGCGTGGTGCCGGACATCATCACCATGGCCAAAGGCATGGGCAACGGTCAGCCATTGGGCGCGGTGATCACCCGCCGGGAAATCGCCGAGGCGCTGGAGGCCGAGGGCTACTTCTTCTCGTCGGCCGGCGGCAGTCCGGTCAGTTGCCAGATCGGTATGGCAGTGCTTGACGTGATGGAAGAAGAAAAGCTCTGGGAAAACGCCCAGGTGGTGGGCGGGTATTTCAAGGAGCGGCTTGAGGCGTTAATCGATATTCATCCGCTGGTGGGTGCGGTGCATGGTTCTGGTTTTTATCTGGGCGTGGAGCTGATCCGCAATCGCGAAACCCTGGAGCCGGCGACCGAAGAAACCACCGCGCTGTGTGATCGCCTGCGCGAGTTGGGGATTTTCATGCAGCCGACGGGGGATTACCTGAACGTGCTGAAGATCAAGCCACCGATGGTGACCTCTCGCCAGAGCGTGGATTTCTTTGTCGACACCTTGTCGAAGGTGCTCGCCGAAGGCCTGTAAACACTATCCCTGTCGGAGCGAGCCTGCTCACGATGGCGGTTGTACATTCAACATGTGTATCGACTGACCCACCGCTATCGCGAGCAGGCTCACTCCCACAAGGGCTCTGTGTTAATTCGATTGTTATCGGTGTTAAGTGCTTAAAAATAGACAGATGGAAGATTGATCGCTTTTAAAGCCGATATTTATCGGCTATAAAGTCGTCACTGCCAACGTTAAGCACTTGCCCGGAGATGATTCATGAGTCGTATCGTTACCGTTGCCGCCACCCAGATGGCCTGTTCCTGGGACCTTGAAGCCAACATCGAGACCGCCGAAAGACTGGTCCGTGAGGCTGCAGCCAAAGGCGCGCAGATCATCCTGATCCAGGAGCTGTTCGAGGCCCCGTACTTCTGCCAGAAGCCGAACCCGGATTATCTGCAGTTGGCCACCACGGTTGCAGACAACGTCGCCATCAAGCATTTCCAGAAAGTCGCCAAAGAACTGCAAGTCGTGCTGCCGATCAGCTTTTACGAACTGGCCGGTCGTGCCCGTTTCAACAGCATCGCGATCATCGATGCCGATGGCAGCAACCTCGGGATTTATCGTAAAAGCCACATCCCTGACGGCCCTGGCTATCACGAGAAGTATTATTTCAATCCGGGCGATACCGGCTTCAAAGTCTGGAACACCCGTTACGCGAAAATCGGCGTGGGCATCTGCTGGGACCAGTGGTTCCCTGAGTGCGCCCGCAGCATGGCGTTGCTCGGCGCGGAAATCCTGTTCTACCCGACCGCCATCGGCAGCGAGCCGCACGACAAGACCATTTCGTCCCGTGACCACTGGCAGCGCGTACAACAAGGCCATGCTGGCGCCAACCTGATGCCGCTGATCGCCAGCAATCGCATCGGCAACGAAGAGCAGGACGGCTACGACATCACGTTCTACGGCTCGTCGTTCATCGCCAACCAGTTCGGCGAGAAGGTCCAGGAGCTCGACAAGATCGAAGAGGGCGTGCTGGTTCATAGCTTCGACCTCGACGAACTGGAACACATTCGCAGCGCGTGGGGTTCGTTCCGTGATCGTCGCCCGAACCTGTATGGCACACTAAAGACCCTCGACGGTTCCCTGGAGTCCTGACCGCATGACCACTTTAAACAGCACCCCTCGCGCCGACGGCTTCTACATGCCCGCCGAATGGGCAGCGCAAACACAGACCTGGATGATCTGGCCCGAGCGCCCGGACAACTGGCGCCTGGGTGGCAAACCCGCGCAAGCCGCTCACGTGGCGGTAGCCAAGGCCATCGCGCGTTTCGAGCCGGTGACCGTGGCGGTTTCCGCCGGTCAGTACGAAAACGCTCGCGCCCGTCTCGACGTGCCGAATATTCGCGTGGTCGAAATGTCCAGCGACGATGCCTGGGTTCGTGACACCGGCCCGACCTTCGTCATCAATAACAGTGGCGAAGTCCGTGGCGTGAACTGGGACTTCAATTCGTGGGGCGGTTTTGACGGCGGCTTGTATTCGCCTTGGAATCGCGATTCGCAAGTCGGCGGCAAGATCCTTGAGATCGAACGCAGCCCGCGCTACCGCACCGAGGGTTTCGTGCTCGAAGGCGGTTCGATTCACGTCGACGGTGAAGGCACCCTGATCACCACCGAAGAATGCCTGCTTAACCGCAATCGCAACCCGCACATGAACCGTGCAGAAATCGAGGCGGTGCTCAGCGCGAATCTGGCTGTGGATAAAATAATCTGGCTACCGGACGGCTTGTTCAACGACGAAACCGACGGTCATGTGGATAACTTCTGCTGCTACGTGCGTCCAGGCGAAGTATTGCTGGCCTGGACTGATGATCCGCAAGACCCGAATTACCCGCGCTGTCAGGCCGCGATGAAGGTGCTGGAAAGCAGCACCGACGCCAAGGGGCGCCCATTTACGGTGCACAAGATGCCAATTCCGGGGCCGCTGTATGCGACCGAGGAAGAGTGCGCCGGCGTCGATCCGGTGGACGGCACTCAGGAACGCAATCCGACCGTTCGTCTGGCCGGTTCCTACGTGAACTTTCTGATCGTCAACGGCGGCATCATCGCGCCAAGCTTTGACGATCCGCTGGACGGTCCGGCCAAGGAGATTTTGCAGTCGCTGTTCCCACAGCACGAAGTAGTGATGGTGCCGGGCCGCGAACTGTTACTGGGGGGCGGTAACATCCACTGCCTTACCCAACAACAGCCGGCACCGCACAAGGAGTGAGTGGGGTTGTAACAGCTTGAGTCGATTGAAAAACCGCTCACGCTCAGCTTAAGCAACGGCGTTCATCAGCAAGCCCGCAGCCCGACAGGACTGCGGGCTTCTTTGTATCCACTTGTCGACACCTCAGAAACATTGGCACAGCTCTTGTATCCCCCAAGAGGTGAAACAGGGAGGGGGGCGAACTTCGATGTTCTGTCATAAACCTTGGATAAGTTAGCCGCTCACGAACCAGGAGAGAGCGCTGAAATGAACGCCGAAATGAACGTAGTGAGCGAGCGGGCGTTGCATCCCCTGGCAATTAATAGCGAATCGCTCCAGGTTCTGGCGCACTGGTTGAAGTCCAATGGAACGCGTCAGATCAGAAAACCTGATCCGCGCCGGATGATGATCGAGCGCTACCCTGCTGGTTTATTCAGCGAGGCAGAACTGGACGCGTTGTGGGATGTGATGGAAGGATAAGAAGAATAAACAAAGGATTGCTAAAAGCGCTGCCGGGAAGGCGGCGCTTTTTTTATGGGCGAAGGTTTTTAGTGACCACCGCCGATTACTTTGTGGGAGTGAGCCTGCTCGCGATAGCGGCGGATCAGTTCACATTAAAGTTGGCTGTTCGGCCGCCATCGCGAGCAGGCTCGCTCCCACAGGGGATTGGTGTGAAATAGTATTTCTGGCCGCGCCGGATCAGCGATATTCAGAGTCTGCAAGTTGCCGTCTATAGGCCTTTCATCAAATTGACACAGTGTTCGGGGCGCGGCTACGATCGCGCCCAACGCCTGTGGCTAACCGCCATGACTGACAAAACAATAAAAAGGCCCGCCCCGACTCGCTCGTGGGCGGGCCTTTTGTTTTAGGGGTGAAAAAAGAGTGCGATAGCGCCGTTTCAGCCGTTCGACACAGTGCGTTTCAACCGGTCTTAAGGAAAAAAACAAAATGTTGAACAAGCGAATCAGCCTGATCGCTCTGGGGATGTTGAGCGCTACACAGGCCTTGGCGGACGATCAGTCCCAATCCAAGGGCTTCGTTGAAGACAGCAGCCTCAACGTGCTGCTGCGCAATGTCTACATCAATCGTGACTACAAAGACGGTCGGGCCGACAAAGCCGAGTGGGGCCAAGCGGCCATCGGCACGTTCTCGTCCGGCTTCACCCAAGGCACCGTCGGTGTGGGTGTGGACGCCTTCGGTCTGTACGCGCTGCGCCTGGATGGCGGCAAAGGTCGCACCGGCGCTCAAGGTATCGATTTCTTTAAAAAGGGCGACAGCGGTAACGCGGCTGACGACCTGTCCAAGGGCGGCGCAGCGGTCAAATTCCGTCTCTCCAGCACCACGCTGACCTACGGCGATCAGATGCCGGTCCTGCCGGTTCTGAACTACGACAACTCGCGCCTGCTGCCGGAAAGCTACACCGGCACCTTGATCACCTCCCGGGAGATCAAAGGCCTGGAACTGAACGCCGGTCGCTTCACCGCCGAATCGCGTAAAAGCGCTGAAGGCCGTGACAGCGGTGGCTTGAAGTCGATCAATGTATTGGGCGGCAGCTACCAGTTCACTGAACAATTCAAGGCTGCGCTGTACGCCTCCGATGTCGAAGACGTGCTGAACAAGCAGTACGTGAACGCCAACTACGTGTTCCCGATCGACAAGGATCAATCACTGACCCTGGACTTCAACGGCTACCGCACCAAGCTGGATGATTCCTACGTCCGCGAGAGCGGCGCGACCGGTGACGACAACAAGATCTGGAGCCTGGCAGCGACCTTCGTCACCGGCCCGCACTCGTTCACGCTCGCTCACCAGCGCAGCACCGGCGACAGCAACCTGGGCTACCCGTATGGCGGTTACCAGAAAGATCAAGGCCGCGTCGGCGACGGTGGCAATACGATCTTGCTGGCTAACTCCTACTGGTCCGACTTCAACGCCGAAGACGAACGCAGCTGGCAACTGGGCTATGGTCTGGACTTCGGCACCTTCGGTGTTCCAGGCCTGAGCTATAACGTCGCGTACGTGCGCGGTGACAACATCACCACCTCCACCAGCGACGGCGGCACCGAGCGCGAAATTTTCAACCAGTTCAAGTACGTCGTACAGAGCGGTCCGGCCAAAGACCTGAGCGTGAAACTGCGCAGCTCGATCCTGCGCGTGTCGCAGAAATCCAGCGAGTACAACGTCAGCGGTAACGAAGTGCGTGTGTTCGTGGATTACCCGATCAACATCTTCTGATGATCGATTGAGTTTTTTACTCAAAAAAAACCCCGACTGGTTCGGGGTTTTTTTTGACTGAGAACCGTCGAAAAACGCATAAAACGGTCATTTTCGATCATGAAAAGTCGAATTTGAGCAACGTCATGCTCCGTTTCAAGCAGCGCTTGATATGCCTCAAATTCTTTCTCATGGACGTAAATCCTGTGCTCTCTAGATTAGGCTGCTAAATGCACGGAGATTTTGAAAATGATCGTATTGAACAAAGAAGTGGGCGAATTTCTACGGCGTGACAAATATGCCAATGTCCGGGGTGCTGACTTCAATCTCTACGGTCATTTCAATGATTTCGTCAGACTGACCAGAAGTTGGGAAAACATGGAGCCGGACAGCTACTACGGTCAGGCCGAGGCGGGCATGCGCTATCGTCGCTACAGCGATTTTGAATACAACCCGGTCACCCGCGACCTGAAGCAGCTTGAGCACCGCGCCTATATCCAGTCCAAAGCCAACAACAGTTATGTTGGCGGAATGGTTCGGCACTTCCAGGACTTCTCCGAAGAAATTATCAATTCGCCGGTGATGCGCAGCCTGATCGATACGGATTTCGAGGTGTACAAGAACGTCTTGCCGCCGGAGTTGCACGACGAAATCTGGCAATGCCAGATTCATCAGATCCGCATCGAGATCAAGCCAGGCAAACAAGTGGAAATCACCCCGGAAGGGATTCACTGCGACGGTTATCCGTTCAGCGGCGTGCACTTCTGGGGACGCAATAATGTAGACGGCGCAGAGAGCCGTTTGTACGACACCGATAATCAAGAGCACCTGGCCTCGACGACTTATCAGGAAATCCTCGACACCACCTACTTTCTCGATCGCGATATGCGTCACTACGTGACCCCTGCCCGCAATACCCATTCTCACGACTTGGCGTACCGGCAGATTCTGGCGATCTCTTTCTCGCGGCCCGGGACCGCTTTCGACATTGTTCGCTGAACAGTACAACACCGTGACCAGCCTCGCCGAGTGCCCTGCACCGGTGATGCTGCGGCGCACCACGGCAAAGGATGCACAGCGCCTGGAACGCTTCTTTCGGCAATTCGAAGAAGTCTCTTTCTGTGAATGGCAGGACGCCAAATGCCTGCGCGGTGTGCTGGTGCAGAAGACCACCACCGCGTTTATCGCATTGGATGTCAGTGGCGAAATCGTCGGCGCGGTGCTGGGCGGAATGCTCGGCAGTCGGGGCACGATCAACCACTTGGCAGTGAGCCCGGAGTATCGCAGCCAGGGCGTCGGCCAGCGACTGGTCGAAGCCGCTTCGGCCGACATGAAACGCGTGGGCGTGCTGCGCATGTTCCTGTTTGTCGACGATGCTAACCTTGCCGGCCAACGCTTTTGGAGTGCCCAGGGTTTTTGCGAACCGCGCGGCGAAAGAACATTTGAGAGGGACCTATGAATGAGACGTCCAGCAGCCCGCCGCTGATGGTCGAGCCGCACGCTTCGCGCACCTTCGCCGAAGCAAGCCCTGTGGTTGCGGGTTACTTCACGGTGTCGTTTGTCTTCGGTTTGATGGCGGTGAATGCCGGGTTGCCCGTATGGCTGCCCGTTGCCATGTGCCTGTTTGTCTATGCCGGCGCTTCGCAGTTTGCCGCCCTGGCGTTGATTTCCAGCGGCGCTTCGCTGACCACCATCATCCTCACCACGTTTCTGATCAACGCGCGGCACATGCTGATGTCGGTCTACATGGCCAAGGCGTTGCAGGCGATGGGGCTCAGCCGGCTTGAGCGCTGGTGTTACGCGGGCGGGCTGACCGATGAATCGTTCGCTTTCCACAGCGTCAAACTGGGCAAGGGCTCGCCGGTCAACGTGCGTTACCTGATCGGTTTCAATCTGTATTGCCACACCTCGTGGGTGCTCGGCGGTTTGCTGGGGGCGATTTGCGCACAGTACGCGGCGCACTTGATCAAATATCAGCTCGACTACGCGCTGACCGCGATGATGCTCTACGTGCTGGTGTCGCTGTGCAACACGCGCAACAAACTCATCGCCGCACTGGCCGCTGTCGCCTGCATGGGCGCGCTGAGCCTGGTCGGCAGTTCGCCGTTTAACGTGTTTACCGCCACTTTCGTCGGCTGTGGAGTGGGCGTATGCCTGACCAAACGTTCCTGATTCTGGTCGTCGCGCTGATGATGGCGGTGACCTTCTTGCCACGCGCATTGCCGCTGCAAGTGAACACCGATCATTGGCCGCCCTTCGTCGCCCGGGCGCTGGAATACCTGCCGGTGGCGATCGTCGCTGCAATCAGCGTTACGCCGTTGTTGATCAAGGATCAGCACGTGCAGCTCGATCGCCCGGAATTTTATGCCGCGATTCCGACGTTGTTATGTGCGTATTTCAGCAAAAACCTCTTTCTCTCCGTTGCGCTGGGAACGGCTGCGTACATTGCGCTCGGCTCGTTCATGTAGCGGCAGGTCGACCACATCGTGCAAGGCCTGGCCCGACAACTCAGGGTTATTGATCGCCAGCCGTACTTCGAGGGCATCCTCGAAACCGGGGAAAATGGTCAAGCCGTTACGTTGGGCCGCATCACGCGAGACCATGCCGAGGCCATCCATTTGCGTAATCAACGACAGTGTCAGGGTTTCGCTGCAGGAATAGACCATCCGCTTGCCCGACTCGTAATTGCCAAGACCGGCGTCGAGAAAGCGCAAGAAGCTGTGGGAATACGGACAATCATCCGCCGGACGCACCTGAAACTTGTTGCCAAGCAACACCAGCGGGTCATTTTCCTGACCGCAATGTGCACCGACCACCTGCACCTGGACCTCGGGCAGGATAATGCTCGGCAACCCCGGCTGCTGCGGGCCGATCAACACGGCCAGGTCGAAGTCTTCGTTCTTCAGCTTGCTGAGGTTTTCCATCGACTCGGCGTAGCTGAATTCCAGCTGATAGTCGGGGAACACCTCAATCAGGCGGCCGATCATGCGTCGATTGAAGTCTCCCGACAGCGTGGTGTTCAGCGCCACCTTGAGCGTGCGCTGCCCGGGCACCTTCAATGCCGCCACTTTTTCCTCAAGTTGCCGCGTGGCAACCAACACCTTGTCCATATAAGGCGTGAGTTCCGTGCCTTGCGTGGTCAAGGTCAATCCCTTGTTGGAGCGACGAAATAACCTGAAACCAAACTGTTCTTCGACCTTGTTCAACTGCGCAGCCAATGCCTGCACGGTTAAACACGAATGCTCTGCTGCCGCCGACAAGGAGCCGGTTTGAACAATGCGCATAAGGTTGCGTAGGGTTCTGCTATCCATTGGGTAATGCCCTCTAATGTGGGCTGGCTATTGTTGAGTACCTGGCCGCCGGTTGGGCGATACGTGCTGGCTATAATCCTGCACATGAACACGCTTGTCCCGAGTTTAGTAGCGAAATGATGCTGCGTCCGATGGCTGGAGGCTTACATAGAGTCGAGGTTTTTCGGGAAGGGTGGGTGATCAGGGTCAAAAAAATGCTCAGGCCGAGAGGCTTGGGCATTTTTTTTGGGTTTGAAACTCACAGCGCTGGGGATTATTTCCTGCGTTGTCTTCGGACGTATCTCTAAAAAAATGGGGATCGAGCTGATAGTTAGCGTCTGCGGAAACAGCTGAAATGGCACATGACAATCCAGTCTATGACTCCGCTTATCAACTCGACATTGACCGAAAACGGTACGCTCGACCACAATGCAGAGGTAGCGCCAATGTAGCTACAAAATAACGGTGAGGACGTTTTTATGGGTGTATTGCTGAAAACCACTGATGTGCGTTGCCGCATTGATGAGGATTTGAAGATGCGTGCAACTGAAGTCTTGAGCGCGTGCGGCCTGAGCATCAGTGATGCCATGCGTCTATTTCTCCGTCAGGTTGTTGCGACTCAGGGGCTCCCTTTTGAGGTACGCGTCCCGTCGGAGAAGACAGCCCGCGCCATGATGGAAGCACGAAATATTCGCCAGCAGTTCGATTCGATAGACGAAATGCTGAGGGATGCTGATGGCGAAACCGGCGAACAAGCAAAAGCGCGCACGACTGGAAGACAGCGATGAATCAGTTTGCGATTCTTTATGGAGATCGATTTACCAGGTTGAACTGGTGAAATGAGAGCTTGCCCTACGGCAGGCCGTTACCGGCCCGCACACAAAAAAACTGACACTCCCCCAATCGACGGCAACAGCTTAGAAAACACTAGCTTGCTTCAATCAACGCTCGTTCTTCCAACCAAATCTCCTGAACAAACTGGTCCGTAATTGCATAAATTCCATGCCCGCGTCGCATGATGATGTTCTCGGCGACCAGCGCAATCACCACCGGTTGAATCTCTTCAACACGTACCTCGCGCCCGACAATCTTCGAGTACTCAGCCGCAGCATCGATGGAGAAAATACCCCGGGCATCGCCTTTCGTAGACGCGATTTTGTTGAAAATAGCCTGAGCCAGGCTACCTAGCAGCTCCACTTTTTCAAGTTCGATGCTGGCCGCCGCCGAGCGTAATGTGCTGGCAATAACAGGCAGGAAAAGATCAGGATTACCTTCTTGCTGCATGAGTTGTCGCAACGCTTTGAGCATTTCCTCGGGCCGGTTTCCCAAGGTATTGAAGGCGTCAATGGCGACTTCGAGTGAAGGTAGTTTTTCTTTCTTCACCGTCGCAGCGAGTCGGTTAAGCAAGTATTCAACGTAATCCCCTTTCAGCACCGGATAGGCTGTCGATGTCGCCCCGGAAAACGCCTGGTTCCTCTTCGCCGTCAGTTCGCTGACTTGCGCCCTGTGCGATCCCGTTCCAATAAACAAAAAATAACCTGGCGTATTGGGTCTGGGATTGATCGCATCACGAGCCGCCTTGAGTGCCAGAAGCAGCTGATTACCATCGTCGGAAGAAATGGCGTGCTGTACTTCGTCGATAATCAGCACCAAGTCGGTTTTCGCTTGATCAACAACCTCTGTCAGCGCCTGAGCCAGCGTTGGCCCACCTGAGTTCCCGATGCTGTCGAGTTTGAAACCAAATTTGAATCCCGCAGCGCCTACATCAACACCGCTGACACGCTTGAGCAAGCCGGATCCTGGTGTTTGGAGCTCCTGCAGGGTTTTACGGATGGCGTCATGTACCAATGTCGCTGGATTGGCCAGCGTGTCACTCCACAGGTCGACGTAAATGACGAGAGCACCGGCTTCTTCCAGTGCAGGGATGAGGTCGCTCCTCAGGAATGTCGTTTTACCGGTCCTGCGCAGGCCGGATAAAAACAAACCTGAGCGTAAACCTTCATCGAGAACGCCCGGATTGAGGAGCTGATTCGCCATCTCTTCGGCCAGTTCAGGGCGCTGAAAAATGCTGCTCATGCAATTACCTCTTTTTATGGATACGCCATAATTATTGGCCAGCCATAATTTAGCATAAAGACTGGGAGCTGGCCTGAGGGCGCTCCAATCGCCATTTTCAGAGCGAAAAGGAAGTTTTACCTACATGCTGCGGGTAGCGACATAACATCAAATATGTGTCGCAGAAATTGAAAAATAGCTAAACGTTCGAGCCAAATAAATTGTTGTCGGGTACAAAAAATACGCGTCTAGCTCATTACACCAAGTAACTAATGATGTTCCCGCCCCCACCTTTATCCCCTCCACCCAACTCCATACATTGAGCTCCAACGCCGACCCATTCATTCCGAAGGGAAGGTCAATTGGAGATTCCTCATGCCTTTCGTAAGCGTACGCATCACTCGCGATGGCGTTACCTCTGAGCAGAAAGCTCAGGTGATCGCCGAAATCACTGAAACCCTGGAACGCGTCCTGAAGAAGGATCCGCACCTGACCCACATCGTGATCGAAGAAGTCGACACCGATAACTGGGGCTATGCCGGCATCACCACCACCAAGTATCGAAAGCAGCTGGCTGAGGCGGAGGGCAAGTCATGACCGCGACCGTCTCAATCGATTTCATCTCCGACGTGGTGTGCCCGTGGTGCGCGTTGGGCGCGACGGCGCTGGAGCAAGCGATCGAGAACGTGGCCGGTGAGATTTCGGTGGAACTGACCTACAAGCCTTTCGAGTTGAACCCGGACATGCCGGTGGTCGGTGAGAAAGCGGTCGAGCATTTGATGCGCAAATATGGACGCACCGCCGCAGACGTCGCCGCCGGCAAAACGATGCAGATCGAACGTGGCGCGGCCATCGGCTTCAAGTTCGATCTGGAGAAGCGTACCCACTTCTACAACACGTTCGATGCGCATCGACTGCTGTTGTGGGCGTTGCAGGAAGGGCGGCAGGTCGCGCTCAAGAAAATCCTGCTCCGCGCTTACTTCACCGACGGCCAGAACCCGAGCGATCGCGAGACGCTGGTTCGTCTGGCGGCTGAAGCGGGATTGGATGCGACGACCGCACAAGAGGTGTTGGCGTCCGGCGCGTTCGCCAAAGAAGTGCGTGAACTTGAAGCGTTTTACCGCCAGCGCGGCATCAATTCGGTCCCGGCCATGGTGCTGAACGGCCGTCACCTGGTGTCCGGTTCGCAGTCGGTCGAGTACTACGAACAGATGTTGAGACAAATGGCCAAGGCCCCCGCCGAAGCCTGATTTTTACTTACTTTTTCAAACCATTATTAATTAGTAGAGGTTCATCATGAGCAATTCGAAAAAAGTCATCGTTATCACTGGCGCATCCCAAGGCCTCGGCGCCGGTATGGTCAAAGCCTTCCGCGAACTGGATTACAAAGTCGTCGCCACTTCGCGCTCGATCAAACCGTCCACCGACCCGGACATCCTCACCGTGGCGGGCGACATCGGCAACCCGGAAGTCGCACAACAAGTCATCCGTGAAGCCATCGCACGTTTTGGCCGCATCGACACGCTGGTCAACAACGCCGGTATCTTCATCGCCAAACCGTTCACCGCGTACACTGCCGAAGACTACGCCAACGTGCTGTCGGTGAACCTGAACGGCTTTTTCTACATCACCCAACTCGCGATCAACGAGATGGAAAAACAAGGCAAAGGGCACGTCGTTAACATCACCACCAGCCTGACAGACCACGCAATTGACGGTGTGCCGTCGGTACTGGCCTCGCTGACCAAAGGTGGTTTGAACGCAGCGACCAAATCCCTGGCGATTGAGTACGCCAAGCGCGGGATTCGGGTGAACGCGGTTTCCCCTGGCATCATCAAGACCCCGATGCACGGCGAAGAAACCCATGCAGCGCTGGGCAGTCTGCACCCGGTCGGCCACATGGGCGAAATCAACGACATCGCTCAGGCGGTTGTGTATCTGGACAACGCCAACTTCGTCACCGGCGAAATCCTGCACGTCGATGGCGGCCAGAGCGCTGGTCACTAAGACCAGAGTTAGCTTGTCCACAGCGCCGTCGATCACTATCGACGGCGTTTTTATTGGAGAACGCAGCATGAACACCCACGTTCACAAGGTTTTCCTGATCACCGGAGTCAGTTCAGGTTTCGGCCTGGCCTTTTCCCAAGCAGCGCTGGCGGCGGGGCACACGGTGGTTGGCACGGTGCGGCGCGAATCCGAACGTGCCGCATTCGAAGCGCTGGACGCCCGTCGGGCTAAAGCGTTCGTGCTCGACGTCACCGATTTCCCGGCAATCGAACCGCTGGTGGCTGACATCCTGCGCGAAGTGGGGCAGATCGACGTGCTGGTGAACAACGCTGGCTATGGTCACGAAGGCATTCTCGAGGAATCGCCACTGGCCGAAATGCAGCGCCAGTTCGACGTCAACGTGTTTGGCGCAGTGGCAATGATCAAAGCAGTCCTACCCGGCATGCGTGAACGGCGCAGCGGGCATATCGTCAACATCACCTCCATGGCCGGTTTCATCACCTTACCGGGCATCGCTTACTACAGCGGCAGCAAATTCGCCCTGGAAGGCATCAGCGAAGCGCTGGCCCAAGAAGTCGAAAGCCTGGGCATCCACGTGACCGCCGTGGCACCTGGCTCATTTCGTACCGAATGGGCGGGGCGCTCGATGATCCGATCCGGCCGCACCTTGGGTGACTATGATGCGGTGTTCGATCCAGTGCGCAAGTATCGGGAAGAGAAGAGTGGCAGGCAGGCTGGAGATCCGCAGAAGGCTGCGCAGGCGTTGCTGACTTTGGTTGCTGCTGAAAAGCCGCCGGTTCATTTGTTGCTGGGGGAGGATGCGGTGAGGTTGGTGCGGGGAAAGATTGCGTGGTTGCGGGGGGAGATTGATGCTTGGGAGGGGCTTTCGGTTTCTATGGGGTTTGATTGATTGGTGCCTGCTTTATAAAAATCAAAACACCGGAAACAACAAAGCCCTCGTATTTTTACGAGGGCTTTTTTTTTGAGTCGAAAAAAACCCGCACGATTTGAGCTTGCTGACAGGGTCAGCCTAGGCTTGGCGGGTATGTTGGTGTGCATTATAGGTATGTCAGGAACACCAGCAACGTCGTGCTGATGTGAAATTGTAACGAGCGACGGGAGGGGGCAATACTGGCTGAAGAATGGCGGTCAGGGCTCTAATCAGGCAGACGCGGCGATAATTTCCAATCTCCAAAAACAACAAAGCCCCTGCATTTCTGCAGGGGCTTTGTTTTGTATGGTGCCGGCACCAGGAGTCGAACCCGGGACCTACTGATTACAAGTCAGTTGCTCTACCAACTGAGCTATACCGGCGTGTTAGGGCGACGATTATAGCGATTGGATTGGTTCTGTAAACCCCTGAATTCAGACTATTTTTACGCAGCCTTCAAGTCAGGCGCCAAGCAGGGTTTTCTTGAGTTTCTGAATGGCTTTCCAGGCTCGGCTATTTTGCATCGCGCGCAGCTGTGCTTCGGCCTGTTCGGCGCGTTGCAGGGCGGCGGCGAGCTGGTGTTCGGCGTCGCTGACGGGGTGGCTGAAGTTGTGGCCTTTGCAGAACTGGAACTCGTCCAGGTTGCACGGCGGGATGTCGAAGGCGGGTTTGAGGTTCAGGTGTTCTTCGGCGAGGTAGTAGGTGTTGATGCCGTCGAACAGGATGGAGTGGTAGCCGGCGCCGGTGACGAGGGTTTCCCAGGTCTGGTCGCGGTCCCATGGGGTTTCGATGAGGATGACCCACGGCCGCCACTGGGTGAAGTCCATGCCGCGCAGGACGGTTTCTTCGTGGCCTTCGACGTCGATTTTCAGAAAATGTATCGGGCGGCCTTGGGCGTGTTCTTCGCAGATGGAGGTCAGGGTGCGGGACTGGACGGTCTGGCTGCGCACGTCCATGCCGGCGTCTTTGTGCATTTGCGCAATGGTCGGGTCGAGCGTTGAGAGGCCGGTGCCGGCGATGCCGTAAAAGGTCAGGTCGTTGGCGCTTTCGCCGGCCACGCATTGCAGGTTGGTGTCTTTGGGACGTTCCTGGCGCAGGGCTTCGTAGTAATTGGGCATCGGTTCGACGTTGATGCCGGTCCAGCCACGGTCGTAGAAGGCTTTGGTCACGGAGTCGTGGGTGGGGTGGTTGGCGCCGACGTCGATATAAAAGCCGTTTTCAACGGTTTTGAGGGCGCGCCACAGGCGTATGTCTTCGAAATTCTGTGCGTAGGAAATAAACGTCACTGTCGCATCCTGTCGGTCGGATTTTCTTGTTCGTGGCCGCGCTGTCGGCGCTGTTGGCTGTTTGTATAACAAGAGTGGCGAAGCGGCGCAATTTTCCGCCAGTGGCGTCCCGGATTAGGCACTTATGTCCTTTGCATTGAACGCTTATGCACAACGGGCGCGGTGGCTTGCTGCCTTCATTACGCTTTTTGTGGAGCCGTTCTCATTTATCCGCAAATACCTGTTTTTTCGATTTTTTTAGCAATGTGTACGAAAAATGAACACTGCGTTTCAGCGCTGAAACAGGCGGTTATCTTGGATCCACGATGATTTCATCAACAGAGTTATCCACAGGCTGCGATTATTTAAGGACGTTCCGCCAGCAGCAGGAAATTGCGCGGCGTGAGCGGGGTTTCGCAGAAGGTGCCGAGGCGAACGGTGTAACCCTGGTCGCTTAGGAAAAGTGCCCGATCAAGCACCAGCCAAAGCTCCAGCGGGCGTCGGAAAAGGCCGCGCAGCAGCTCCAGATTGCGCACTTCGGCCAGGCGTTGCCAGCCTGCGGCTTCCAGTCCTGACCAATCTTGCGGGCCGATTGTGGATAACTCTTTGAGTGCGGCCAGATGATGGCAGTAATCGGCAAAGGATTTATCCAGCCAGGCGCTGGGCAGGGAAGGGGTCGGCAGATATTCGTCAATGCCGCGCAGTTGCCGTTGCAGCAGGTCGAAACCCAGGCGCCGGGCCATGGAGCTGTCGCGCTGACGTCTGACACGTGCACCAGCGGTGACGGTTTCGCTCATCGGCAGTGAGAGATCGTCGAGGGATAGTTGTAGGTCGGATCGCGAACCGACCGAGGAAAGTGGCTGGTAAGCAGCAAGACTGATCCGGTTGTAGCAGCACGGCGCGATGGCCAGTTGTTTACAGCCCGCCGCACTGGCCAGCTGGATCAACCGTACGTGCAGATCCCCACAGGCATGCAGTGCGACGGGGGTGTGATCAGCCTTCAATAAAGACGCCGCGTCTGGTGCGAGCACATCCTGTTCGACATGCAGCGCATGCAGTTGATGGCGTTGGCTGAGCGCTTCGCCGCTGGCAACCAGCGCCGGGTCGTATTCGAGGCAGGTCAGTTGTTGCCCTGTTTGCAGCAGGCGTCGGCCCAAGTGCCCCTTGCCCGAGCACCAATCCAGCCAATGCTTCGGTGGCGCGGCAAATGACAAGCGACTGGCGAAGGCTTCGATCTGCTGCCACTTACGGCCCGGCACATCGACATTCAAGCGGTGCCCGGCGGCTTCTAGTGTATGAGCGGGCAGTTCCCCCACCGAACTCAGCTCAAGCGACAGTGCCGCCAATGTTGCAAACGGCTGCGGCGCATCGAGCAAACACGGTTCGTTATGGCTGCTTTCCGCGTCCTCCAGCGACCGACCGCGTAGCCAAAGCGCCAACTCCGGGTAGGACGCTTCCCAAGGAAGGTGCAAATAAGTAAACGGTCGAGGTTTCCACAGCGCCTGATGCTCAATCAGAAAAGCATCCAGCGCAGCGAAACGGGCGAGTAGGGCCTCGCCCGTCAGCACGTGGGAATCAGCGCCCTTGGCAGGCATCGACGCGCAACCAGCGCTCCAGCAGCTTGAAGCCGCGCACCAGCACGTAAGCCATCAGCAGATAGAACATGCCCGCGGCGAAGAAGATCTCCACTGGCAGGTAGGTCCGGGCAATGATGGTGCGGGCCATGCCGGTGAGTTCCAGCAGGGTCACGGTGCTGGCCAGGGCGCTGGCCTTGAGCATCAGGATCACTTCGTTGCTGTAGGCCGGCAGGCCGATGCGCGCAGCACGCGGCAGGATGATGTAGAACAGTGCTTTGGCCCGGGACATGCCCAGCGCCCGCGCCGCTTCGATCTCACCCGGCGGGATCGCCTGAATCGCCCCGCGCAGGATCTCGGCGATGTACGCCGCCGTGTGCAGGGTCATGGTCGCGGTGGCGCACCAGAACGGATCGCGCAGGTACGGCCACATCGAGCTGTTACGGATCGCATCGAACTGGGCCAAGCCGTAATAGACAAGGAACAGTTGAACCAGCAACGGTGTGCCACGGAAAAAGAAGATGTAGCCGTAGGGAAATGCTCGCACCCACCACAGACGCGACGAACGTGCGATGCCCAGTGGAATTGCCAGCAGTAAGCCGGCGATCACGGCGATGGCCACCAGTTCCAAGGTCAGTGTTGCACCTTGGGCCAGTTTCGGCAGCCATTTGATGATGATTTCCCAGTTCATTGGGTGCTCCTCGCGAAGCCGCGAGCGGCGCGTTTTTCCATCAAGTGCATGCCACTCATGGCGAGCACGGTCAGGCCCAGGTACATGAACGCGGCCACCATATAGAAGGTGAACGGTTGCTTGGACACGGTCACACCGATTTGCGCGTGACGCATGATTTCTTCCAGGCCGATCACCGACACCAGCGCGGTGTCCTTCATCAGGATCATGAACAGGTTGCCGAGGCCGGGCAGGGCGATGCGCCACATCTGCGGCATGATCAGTCGAGTGAAGATGCGAAATTTCGACAGGCCCAGGGCCACGCCGGCTTCACGGTGCCCTTTGGGAATCGCCAGGATCGCGCCACGAAACACTTCCGTGGCGTACGCGCCAAAGCACAGCCCCAGCGCAATCACGCCGGCGGCGAAGGCATTCAGTTCGAGGTCGGGATTGCCGAAGAACTCGCCCAGGGCACGCATCAGGTTGACCGTGCCGAAGTAGATCAACAGCACCCAGAGCAATTCCGGGATGCCGCGAACCAATGTCGAATAAGTGCCGCCAAGCCATTGCAACGGCTTGTACGGGGAGGTCTTGGCCAAGGCGCCGAGCAGACCGAGCACCAGCCCCAGGCACAGGGCCGAGAGTGCCAGTTTCACAGTCATCAGCGCGCCAGCGGCGAGCGCCGGGCCGAATCCGTAGAGATCGATAGTCATGGATTTCTTTTCAAATCGCGGCAGGCAATGCCAGGGACTGGCGCCGTCAAGGCACGGCGCCGGTCCGGCAGGTCAGAATCAATAGATGCTGAACGGGAAGTACTTGTCGTTGATCTTCTTGTAAGTGCCGTCTTCAACGATTTCTTTCAGGGCCAGGTTCAGCTTCGTACGCAAGGTGTCGCCTTTACGTACAGCGATACCGATCTTGTCGCTTTCTTCCACCGGATCGCCCTTGAACTCATACGAACGGCCGGCGTCGCTTTTCAGCCACTCGTAGTTGACGTATTTGTCCGCCAGGATGCCGTCCAGACGACCGGAGGTCAGGTCCAGATAAGCGTTTTCCTGGGTGTCGTAGAGTTTGACTTCAACGCCGGGCATGTGGTCTTCCATCCAGGTGCCAGCGAGGGTCGCACGTTGTGCGCCGATCACTTTGCCTTGCAGGGATTCCTTGTCGGTTTTGAACTCTTTGTCTTTTGGCGCGATGAATTGCAGCTTGTTGGAGTAGTACGGGTCGGTGAAGTCCACCGCTTGCTTGCGCTCGTCGGTGATCGACATCGAGGAGATCAGGAAGTCGAACTTCTTGGCGTTCAGGGCCGGGATGATGCCGTCCCAGTCGGACGTGACCACGGTGCACTCGACTTTCATCTTGGCGCACAGGGCGTCGCCAATTTCTTTGTCGAAGCCGACGACATTGCCACTGGCATCTTTGTTGTTGAACGGCGGGTAGGCCGCTTCGATGCCCATCTTCAAGGTTTCGGCCATGGCACCGGCGCTGAAGGCCAGGGTGACGGCGGCGGCCAGGAAGACCTTTTTGTAGTTCTGCATGCGGGTAGCTCCGTTAGCGGTTGCTGGACATGAATTGTTTGCAGCGTGCCGAAAGCGGGTTATCGAACACCTGCTGTGGCGATCCTTGCTCTTCTACCAGGCCCTGGTGGAGGAACACCACCTCGCTGGAAACCTGACGGGCGAAGCCCATTTCATGGGTGACCAGCAGCATGGTGCGGCCTTCTTCGGCCAGTGCGCGGATGACATTAAGTACTTCCTGGACCATTTCCGGGTCAAGGGCGGAGGTGGGTTCGTCGAACAGGATCACCTTGGGTTGCATCGCCAGCGTGCGGGCGATGGCGGCGCGTTGCTGCTGGCCGCCGGACAGTTGCGCCGGGTAGGCATGGCGTTTGTCAGCGATGCCGACCTTGGCCAGCAAGGCTTCGGCGACTTCGATGGCTTCGGCCTTGCTTTGCCCGAGTACGCGGCGCGGCGCTTCGATGATGTTGTCGAGCACGCTCATGTGCGGCCAGAGATTGAAGTTTTGAAATACAAAACCGATCTCGCTGCGCAGGCGATTGATCTGCTTGCCGTCGGCTGCGACCAGTTCGCCATTTTTGGCGGCTTTGAGCTTGAGTTCTTCGCCGGCTACCAGGATCTGGCCCTGGTGCGGATTTTCCAGCAGGTTGATGCAACGCAGGAACGTGGACTTGCCGGAACCGGAAGAACCCAGGATCGAGATCACGTCGCCGTCGCGGGCGGTTAGCGAGATGCCTTTGAGCACCTCAAGCTGTCCGTAGCGTTTGTGCAAGTTGCGGATTTCAAGCGCGGGCGTGGCCTCAGCCATGTGCGTTCCTCATAGTGTTTCGCTCCTGCTGTTGGTGGCCTTCCTGGCGAGGCGGCCAAGCTAGCATAGCGTCTGAATGGCAGCCAACAGCGCTTCGGGCGGTAAACGGGTGGCGTATGGCAGGTTGTCGCATCGGTACAGCAGACTGTCGCGCTGCTATCAACCGAACAGCCGTTTGAACCCTGCCTGTTGATAAAAAGGGCGGGGCTGTCCCAAAAAAGGGCGCGATGTTGCCAGCTTTGGCGGGGTGTTGGAAGCGCTAACCGGCCAAACGTTCCTCCTGTGCACGTTTATTGTGCGTCAGGAGATTTTTGGGTGTGTTTCCGGTGCGCCAGCTCGCTCATTAAAGTGAGTCGCAGGGTAACGTTCTGGCAAATTGCCATTATTCTCAATGACTTGCGATGACTGTCCGGTCAAGACGAGATCACCGTGGTAGACGGTTTTGAAACATTTTGGCGCAAATATTGCGTGCAGATTTCGAAACGCCCCGTTGGTTTCTTTTTACGAGAAGGATCACCGAGCGGGATGTATGCAAATCGCTTTCCCTTACAAAGGTAGTTTCAATGAGCAGTACCCAAAGCTCTAATGGCCTCGAACAGGGGCTCAAACCGCGTCATGTGACTATGTTGTCGATCGCCGGTGTTATCGGCGCCGGCCTGTTCGTCGGCTCCGGCCACGCCATCGCCGCTGCAGGCCCAGCCGTGCTGTTGGCCTACGCTGCCGCCGGTGCCCTGGTGGTGCTGGTGATGCGCATGCTCGGCGAAATGGCCGTAGCTTCTCCGGACACCGGCTCCTTCTCGACTTACGCCGATCGCGCGATCGGTCACTGGGCCGGCTTCACCATTGGCTGGCTCTACTGGTGGTTCTGGGTCCTGGTCATCCCGCTAGAGGCCAACGCTGCCGCGACTATCCTGCATGCCTGGTTCCCCAACGTGGCCATCTGGGCGTTCACGTTGATCATCACCTTGCTGCTGACGGTGACCAACCTGTTCAGCGTGAAGAACTACGGTGAGTTCGAGTTCTGGTTCGCCCTGGTCAAAGTCATCGCGATCATCGGTTTCATCGGTCTCGGCATTATGGCGATCTTCGGTTTCCTGCCGAACAGCCAGGTCAGCGGCGTTTCGCACCTGTTCGACACTCAGGGCTTCCTGCCAAACGGCATGGGCGCGGTGTTGGGCGCGATTCTGACGACCATGTTCTCGTTCATGGGCACTGAGATTGTGACTATCGCAGCGGCCGAATCGAAGAACCCTGGCCAGCAAATCTCCAAGGCCACCAATTCGGTGATCTGGCGGATTGGCTTGTTCTACCTCGTGTCGATCTTCATCGTTGTGGCCCTGGTGCCATGGAACGACCCGATTCTGGCCAGCGTCGGTTCGTACCAGACCGTCCTTGAGCGCATGGGCATCCCGAACGCCAAGCTGATCGTCGACATCGTCGTACTCGTTGCTGTGACCAGCTGCCTGAACTCGGCGCTGTACACCGCTTCGCGCATGATGTTCTCCCTGGGCAAACGCGGTGATGCACCGGCCGTTTCCCAACGCACCAACAAGAGCGGCACGCCGTACTGGGCCGTCATGTTGTCCACCGGCGCAGCCTTCCTGGCCGTGTTTGCGAACTACGTGGCCCCGGCTGCCGTGTTCGAATTCCTGCTGGCAAGCTCCGGCGCAATCGCGTTGCTGGTGTACCTGGTGATCGCCTTCTCGCAACTGCGTATGCGCAAGCAGCGCATGGCGCGCGGCGAGAAAATCGCCTTCAGCATGTGGCTGTTCCCGGGCCTGACCTACGCGGTGATCGTGTTCATCGTTGGCGCACTGACCATCATGCTGTTCCAGGAAGCCCATCGCGTGGAAATCCTAGCGACCGGCCTGCTGAGCTTGCTGGTCGTGGCTGCGGGCTTGTTTGTCGCCCGCCGTCGTCGCAACGAGCAGTTGATTGCAGCGGTAGTTCGCTGAGTGATCTAAACGCACCCTGGTGCGGGTGAAACATCAAAAACGACCGCCTTCAGCAATGATCGCGGTCGTTTTTGCTTTCAATCAGTCGATTGATCGTCTGGCTATCTGATGGGCACGATGATGGCGAGATAGTAGCCTTCTCGTCGAATGTGTATCTCGCTGTTGCGGGATGCGATGGAGTTTCAGGACATGGATTGTTCGACACCACCAGCCTTCCCTGGCTACAGCCCTCGACCCTTCCTTGCCTGCTCTCTCATCTGACGTCAGTCACGATGCATTTGCGTGTGTTTGCCGTTTAAAGAGCTGCATGGAGCTAGCCCGGTCATTCAGCCAACCCATCGGGGCATCAAGGAGTCAGGCATGGCGTTTACATCGGTTGTATTCAAAAACCCTCAAACCGGAGCCATGAAAGAAGCGCCAATCGGCTTCTCATGGACCGTGTTTTTCTTCGGCTTTTTCCCGGCATTGTTCCGCGGTGACATCAAGTGGGCGGCGATCATGTTCGTCATTGCTTGCTTCACGTTCAGCCTCAGCAATCTCGTTTTCATGTTCATCTATAACAAGCTGTATGTGCAGGACCTGATCGCTGCAGGCTTCAAGGCTCAGTCCATCGCTAAAGGCGAACTGGGTTATGCCAGCGCCAAACTGGGTTTTGAAATCCCGCGCCTGGAAGGTGTTGCTGCCTGATTGTGGTGTTGAAAGTTACAAAAAAAACGGCCGCTGTCAGTGATGACAAACGGCCGTTTTTGTTTGCGAAGGCGAGTACTTACTCGGCCTTTTCTTCCTGCGCATCCAGCGCCTGGCGATAGCTGTCCAGCGCATCGCCGAAGTCGGTGATGAATTGTGGATCGGTCAGCCAGGCCTGTGCGGTATCGCGGTCCATGCCATCGGTCCACATGCGGTAGTCGATCAGCATGTCGGCGGCCAGGTGAGTGGCGGCCATGGCTTCGTTGTCGGCGTTTTCCATGTCCAGCAATTCTGGATGGTCGCTGATAATCCCGGCGAGGTCCGACAGCAGGATCTTCAGCATGTCGCCACGGCTGATGGCTTCCGCGTCGCGCATTTTGCTGAACATCGCCAGGGTGTATTCCGGGATCGGCTCGCCGATTTCCCCCAGGTCATCGTCCAGTGCGGCAGGTTTGCGGCCGTGGATATTGATTTGCTTGGCTTTGATCTTGGCGCGTTTGGCGCGTTTTTGCTGTTTGTTCAGGGAGGCCATGGGAACTCAGTTCGGTTTCTGTTGGGTTTGGGCTGCGATGGCGTCGGACGCCGCCACGTAGTCAGCCTGGAAGGCTGGTGATTCAATCCACGCCAGGGCGCCGGCTTCATCGACTTCGGTGGACCATTGGCGATATTCGATCAGCGCCGCGAGGATAAAGTCCATCGCGCCTTCTTCGCCTTCCTGTTCGTACACCAGTTCCAGCAGCGGGTCTTCGAGGAAGGCCACGCACATCGCTTGCTGGCTGGTTTTCTCGGCGTCGATCATTTTCTTGAACAGTTCGGTCAGGTCCACCGATTCGAAGTCGATGCGATCATCGTTCGGGTCCAGCTCGACCGGTGCGGCAGCCCGTTGGGTGCGGTTCTGCTTGGCCTTGGCTTTGGCGCGGGTGGCGCGTTTGTTCTGCTTGTTGGCGGAGGCCATGAGCGTCGTTCCGTAATTCGTTGAGTGGGCACAGGCGTCAGCTGCGTGGCACTCGCCGCCCGGGTGTGTCGGGGGCCAGTTCGCCGTTCTGCAGCCAGGACAATGCAATGGGCCATAGTGTGGCTTGGTATGCGCTGCGAAAAAAGGCGAAATGTCCGACTTCTTCTTCGCCGATGTCATGCGGCTCGATTCGCAAGTGAGTTTTTGTGCTGTGGGTGAAGTAACCGAGCAGACGCTCGATGGCCGCGATGGTGCCGTAAGGATCGTCGCTGATGCTGATGGCGAGGGTTTTTGCGCTGACCCTGGCGAACGGCAGTTGGCCGTGTGTTGCGTGGGCCAGGCGGCCGCTGGGGCGCTTCTCGTAGCGATCGGTGGGCGTGCTCCAGTCACGGACGACGCCAGCGGGTGTATCTTCCAGCCAGCCGAGGCGTTTGCCGGGGAAATAGCCGTAAATCATCGTGACGAGAGGCATTACCAGGTGCCACTTGCCGAACATTCTCCAGCGATGGGCGGGCGCATAGTCGCGCCAGTAAGCAAACTGGGCACCTACGGTGACCAAATGCCGGATTACATGTCCTGAGGCTCCCAGGCCTGCTGCGCAGCCGCCAAAGCTGTGGCCGACGACATCGATGGGTTGCCCGGGGAATTCACGCTGAGCGCGTCTGAGCATCGCTTCAAAGTCCAGCGATCCCCAGTCGGTCCATGAGGCGTCGAGTTCCTTGAGCGATGCCGGGCGTGATTCACCGATGCCTCGGTAGTCAAACGTGATCACGTCGAAGCCGTTGGCAAACAGGTAATCAGCGAAGCGCGAGTAGTGACGGCAACGCACGGAAGTGGCGGCGTTGATGATGACTACCGGGCGGGTTGTGTCCGGCAAGACGTGCTTCCAGGTAAAACCGCCAAGGATGAAACCGTCAGCGGCCGCTTCCTTGAAGGGTTCGATGGGAGTGGCCGTAGGCAATGGCGACTCGATCTGAGCGGACGGCAGTGCGGACGTGTCCTGCAGATTCATCTTTTCCGGACCTTTGCGGGTAGCTGCTAACGATAGTCTTCACGTCGCTAATGGACAATCCGCGCGTATTTATCGGAGCTTCTGATTCGACAGTCGCACCTCTAAAGCTGCCCGCTCCCGATCCATTTCCGCTCGAAGTTCCTCCTCGCTCGGCAGCACCAGTTTGTATTTGCTGGCGAACAGCTGTTCATTTCCCTCTAGCACCGAGTACCGCACCACGGAGTCGTCCTTCTGCGCACAAAGGATGATGCCGACGGTCGGGCCATCTTCCGGCCCGCGTTTGAGGTCGTCGTACATGCGCACGTACATGTCCATCTGCCCTACATCCTGGTGAGTCAGTTCGCCGCGTTTGAGATCGAAGATGACGAAGCATTTGAGCAGGTAGTTGTAGAACACCAGGTCGATGTAGAAATCTTTGCTTTCGGTGCTGATGCGTTGTTGGCGGGCAATGAAGGCAAAGCCTTTGCCCAGTTCAAGCAGGAACGCTTGAAGCTGATGGATCAGTGCTTGTTCGAGATCGGTTTCCTGGGTCAGCCCCGCATTGGGTAATCCAAGAAACTCCAGCATCACCGGATCCCTGATGAAGTCCCGAGGATGCGCGTTCATGTTCTGAAGGTTGGTTGCTGCTTCCTGTTTGACGGCGGGGCGATCACGACTTGCCAGCAGGCGTTCGTAATACAAGGTATTGATCTGGCGCTCCAGGGCGCGGCTTGACCAGTTCTGGATGGCCGATTCGTTCATGTACCAGTGGCGTGCGTGTTCGTTATCGACACGCAGTAGCCTGCGGTAGTGGGTCCAGCTCAATTCGTGACGCAGTGCGTCACACTTTGGGAATGCTTGATAGAACAGGCGCATGTAACGAAGGTTGGATGCGTCAAAGCCTTTCCCAAATTCCGCCGTCAATACTTTCGCTAACGTCGGCAGTAACTGCTTGCCGTACTCGGCCCGCCGAGCCCCCTCCTGCTCGAACTCGACAATATGCCGCCCGATCTGCCAGCAGGTGTGCACTTGAGCGGTATCGACCGCCCGCAGCACCGTAAGGCGTGCCTGGCGTATCAGTTCGCCGAGATTGCCCACCAGTGAAGTGAGTTGTGGATCTTGAGTGTTATCGGGTTTGACGAGGCTCATGGAGTCTTCCGCAGCTGGAGAGTCAGGCGAAAGAGAATGACAAGTAAGCACTCGTCGGCGATGCAGGGCGCGGATGGAAAAGCGGAAGGAAGGGGTGGATTCGTTTTGCAGGAACCAACCGACTGCAGCACGTGATTCAGGAATACAACGTGTAGTCCGATTCGCAGTGAGCCCAAGTACCAATCAATCTAAAACTTGAGCATTCAACAAGAAATCTAAATGGATTAACGATTGGGTTCCGTGGAGCCCGGGAGTCGCCATCATGAAGTCCATCCATTCCCTCATGTTGCCCATCGCCGCTGTCGGTGTGCTGATGTTTCCCTCCATGACGTGGCCCGCCAGCATCGAGCCCATCGACAGCACAGGCGTGCAAATTCAGCGGCAGGAACAGAATGGGATTGCCTATCTGTCCGGCGGTATTGGCGAGGATGAAACGAAGGCCATTCAGCAAACGACCGGCTACAACCTGCACATGACCTTTACTACTGGGTCGGAAGGCAAATATGTGCCGGATGTGGAATTGGTTATCCAGAGTACGCAAGGTCAATCAGTGCTGACACTCAGTCAGGCAGGGCCGCTGGTTTATGTCCAGTTACCTGCTGGCAAGTACACCGTGGTCGCCACCCGTCACGGTGAGACAAAGCGCGACACGACAGATGTCGGCAAGGATAACGTGCGTAATCTGGTGTTCAACTGGAAGGGTGATGAGTGACGGTGGCAGTCCGTCGGCACTGCCTCTGGCCAAGTTGATCAGGCTTGCGTCGTTTGGCCACGCAGTATGAGTTGCCTCTAGGCACGCTCCCTTGGAATACGTCGTGTAGTCCTATTTGAGGCTCATCACAGTACTAATCGATATAAAACTTGAACGTCCCGTCAGAAATCTAAATGACGTAACGATAGGGTTCTGTAGAACCCGGGAGTCGTCATCATGAAACACATCCATTCATTGATACTGCCCATCGCTGCTGTCGGTGTGTTGATGTTTCCCTCCATGGCTCCGGCAATACAGCCGGGACCTGTTGACACCGCCGGTGTGCAGATTCAGCCAGAACAGCAGAATGGAATCAGATACCTGTCAGGAGGCATTGGTGAGGATGAGGCACGCTTCGTTCAACAATCTCATGGGTACAACTTGCACATGAGTTTCTCTATCGGACCTGCAAACGAATTTCTGCCCGACGTGAATGTGGTCGTTCAGAACGCACAAGGACATCCTGTGTTCAGCCTGGATCAGGCCGGCCCCTTGGTGTACGTGCAGCTTCCTCCGGGCAAGTACACGGTAGTCACCACGCGTAACGGCCAGGAACGGCGCAATACCGTGGACATCGGAAGCGGTCCGGCCCGTGACCTGAACCTTCACTGGACAGGCCAGCAATATGTCTCGGGCTAATAACTTCAAAAATGCAGTCATACAAAAAAACCGCAGGAAGCGGTTTTTTTGTGGGTGTCTGATGCGTCTGCCGATTTCCGCGGGGGAGGGCGGCTCGGCGCAAAACCCGGGCCCCATCAAATCCCGGGCATAAAAAAACCCTGAATCTTGCGATTCAGGGTTTTCGGTATTTGGTGCCCAGAGACGGAATCGAACCGCCGACACGGGGATTTTCAATCCCCTGCTCTACCGACTGAGCTATCTGGGCAACGGGGCGCATTAAACGGGTTTTTCAGGGGGTCGTCAAGCAAGTTTTCAAAAAATATTTAATTATTACCGTCGCTTACGTGTCGACCCCGGATTTTGATCAATTATTGAGCAGGTGGGACGTAGCCGTCAGCCTTGGCGTATTCCTCGCCGGAAAAGAACTTGTCCATCTCGCCCTGAAGGTATTTGCGGTCTTCGGCGTTCATCATGTTCAGGCGTTTTTCGTTGATCAGCAGGGTCTGGTGCTTTTGCCAGTCAGCCCAGGCCTTGGCCGAGACATGGTCAAAAATGTCCTGACCTTTTGCGCCCGGGAAGGGGGCTTTCTCCAGAGCGGGCAATTCTTCTTTGTACTTGCGGCACATGATGGTGCGGGTCATGACGACTCTCCTGCGTTCAATACGGCGGCCGCGCGTTCGAGCAAGGTTTTGACCGGGGCGGCAAGGCCCAGGCGCGGCGGGGTGGCGAGGTTATACCAGAGCCAGTCGGCCTCGGCCACGTGGTGGCCGGCCTCCTGGACCTGAACCAGCCAGGGTTCGATGGATAATTGAAAATGGCTGAAGGTGTGCACCAGGCTCGGCAGTGCCTGTTGGGTGCCCAGTTCGAGCGAGTGCTGCGAGGCCAGGTGTTGCAGGTCATCGAGGTCGTCGAGTTCCGGCAAGCTCCAGAGACCGCCCCACAAGCCCGTTGAAGGGCGACGGTAAAGCAGAATCGCGCCTTCGCCATTGGCGAGCATTGGCATCAGCGTGCGCTTCTGTGGCACCGCTTTGCGTGGCTTGGGGATCGGGTAGCGGGTTTCCAGGCCGAGCATGTGTGCCTCGCAGCCCTTTTCCAGCGGGCAAAGCAGACAACTTGGTTTGCTACGGGTGCAGAGCGTGGCGCCCAGGTCCATCATCGCCTGGGTGTAGGCGTTGACCCGGTCATGCGGCGTGAAGCGCTCGGCGTTCGCCCACAGCTGTTTGGCAACCTTCGGCTCGCCCGGATAACCCTCTTGCGCCGTAAACCGCGCCAGCACCCGTTTGACGTTGCCGTCGAGGATCGGCGCCCGCAGGCCCATGCTCAGGCTGGCGATCGCGCCCGCCGTCGACAAGCCGATGCCCGGCAGCTCAACCAGCTTTTCAACATCGCGTGGAAACTCGCCGCCGTGCTCGGCGACAACAATCTTCGCGGTCTTCTGCAAATTGCGCGCGCGAGTGTAGTAACCCAGGCCGGTCCACAGGTGCAGCACTTCGTCTTCCGGTGCGGCGGCCAGGGCTTCGACCGTTGGCAGCGAAGCCATGAAACGGTCGAAGTAGTTCAGTACGGTGCTGACCTGGGTTTGCTGCAGCATGATTTCCGAGACCCACACCCGGTACGGGGTGATCCCCTGTTGCCAGGGCAAATCGTGGCGGCCGTGGCGGTCGTACCAATCCAGCACCGCCGATGAAAACTGCTCGGCTTTCATCGCTTGAACAGCCCCTTCAGTGCGTTTTTCAGTTCGGGGCTGACTTTGTCGCCAAGCTTCTCGTCGATTTTGTCGCTGAGCTTTTCGCCAGCCAGTTTGGCGGCGACCTGGCCCATGCGTTCGTTGTCCACGCGGCAGGCCTTGGCGCCGAGTTCCAGCGGGCCACGGCAGCGCAGCGGCCACTCGATACCAACGTACTTTTCACCCACCTGGCAGGCCGGATCGGGCATGGCGCTGGTGTCGCCTTCGACGACGATGCCCACGCGATAATCCATGCCCAGTACTCGCAGGTCGACGTCACCGTTGCCGTTGACGGTCATGCCCGGGATGCGCACTTTGAGGTCCGGGTTGCTGGCCACGCCGTTATGCAAGGTCAGGTTGCCTTTGAGTTCCTGGAACGGAGTGTCCTTGCCCTTCGGCTCGCCGCTGAGGGTTTTACGGTTCAGGGTGGCGATGCCTTTGCACAGTTGTTGCTCAAGGTTGGCGTTGAGCAATACGCCATTGTTGATGACAAAACCGGCGTTGCCGTTGAGGCTCTCGATCAGCGCTTTCTGGCTATTGCCGCTGGCGGTCAACGCACTGTTGAGCGTCACCAGTCCCTTGACCGGAGGCTTCTTGCCTTGGCTTTCGAGGATTTGTTCCACCGGTACTCGGGTGATGCGCGTTTGCATGGCCAGCGCCGGCACTTCCTGACGCACGTCCAGCGTGCCCTTGGTTTCGAAGTTGCCGTCGTACAGATCGCCGCGCAGGTTCTCCAGCGTCAGCAAGCCGCCCTGGCCGGTGGCCTTGAGTGCTGCGTTGTGGATCGGCAGTTTGTCGAGGGTCAACTCGCCGAAGGTCAGATCAGCGTCCACGTCGAGTTTGCTCAAGCGCTCTACCGGCAACAGGCGTTCGGTGCTCCACGCGGTTTTGGTCGGTGCTTCGGGCAGCGGGGTGCTGCCGGCACCGGCCATGGCGCTGGCTTCGGTGTTGGCCACTTCGGCCTGACGCACCTGCGTCGCGCTGTTGGCTTCGGCGGATTTGGGCGGCAGGTAGCGGTCGGCGTTGAAGGTGTCAGCCTTGAGCACTACGCGCAGTGATTGCTTGGCGAAATCCTCGACGGCGATGCGGCCACTGAAGCTGCTGTCATCGACTTTCAGGTTGATATTGTCGAAGGACACGCTGGTCGGCGTACCTGCCACACGGCTGACCAGCTCGACTTTACTCAGGCTGCCATCGGCCATGGTTGGAAGTTTCTGGCCGATGCTGTCAACGAATTTTGCCAGGTCGAATTGGGCAATCGAGATGGCCCCATTGATCTGCGGGGTCTTGTCGAGGTCGTTGACCTTCAACTCACCCAGCGCTCGCAACTGGTTGGCGGAAATCTTGATGCCGGTCCACTCGGCGACGTTAGCGGCTTTGTCCAGCAGCAACTGGCCCTGGGCGGCGAAGGTCATGGTTTTGCCTTGCAGTGGATCGCCAGCGACTTCGCCGGAGAGCTTCATGTCTTCGAATTTGTAGCGCTGCAGTGCGCGCTCGAAGCGCAACTCGCCATTGAGCTCGGTACGGACACGCAAGACCGGCTGGTTAGTGCCCAGGAATGCTGTGAGTTTGACCGGGATGTTGGTCGAGTCATGGACCGGGCCGGTGCTCAACTGGATGCTTTCGGCGCTGAACTGCTTGCCGGTTTTCTCATCGTTGTATTCAACGCGGGCGTTGTTCACGGTGAGGCTGTCGATGTCCAGGCGCGCCGGCTGCGGCGGCTTTTCTACCTGGACGGTGGTTTGCGGGGCAGGGGCGGACTGGTCAGAGGTGGCTGGTGGTGTGGCCGGCACGGCGGACGGGACTTTGCCGATGTCTTCCCAGTTGCCATGGCCATCCTTGTCGCGGTTCAGGCGCAGGTTCAGGCCTTCGACGCGTACATCGCTCATCTGCACCTCACGGCGCAGCAGCGGCAAAACCCGGACAGAGAGGCCGAGCATCTGCAAGTCAGCGAACGGCTCGGTGGGCTTGGCCAGGGTCGCGACACTGGCTTCGTGCAGTTCAAGCCCCAGCCACGGGAACAGGCTCCAGCCGATATCGCCATTGAGCGTCAGCTCGATGTGGGCCTTGTCGCGGGCAATCTGGCGAATCTCGTCTTTGTAGTCGTTGGGATCGAAGAGGTGGGTCAGGGCAAAGCCCAGCGCCACAATGATCAGCAACAGCCCGAGAAGTACCAGACCCAGGATTTTGCCGAACGCTTTCATGGGCGAGTCCTTGTATTTAGTCGAATTCGAAATTTAGCCGGGGAGTATAGCGCTCCAAAGCGCACGACCGGTCAGCGATCACACCGGCAGTTCATCGAGCGCAACCTTCAGCTTGGCGGCCAGCGCTTGTGCTTCGAGATGCCCGGCCGGTGCCAGCAAATGCAGGACCGCACCTGATTGCGCCGCCATTTTCTGTGCTTCATTCACCAGGCGTTCGGCCACACCGCGACGACGGGTAATTTTTCGTACGCATAATTGGGACAGGTGCCAGACACCAGGGTGCCGTTGCAAACGAGCCGCGCCGAGCAGCCGATCATTGAAGCGTCCGGCAATCAGTGAACCGTCGCGCAGGCAGCCTTCAATCAACTGCATGTCCCCTGAAAACGGGGCAAACAGCCAGTCCGGGGCATCGCGATAGATCTTCTGCAGATCTTGCTGATCCTGATAGGTGGCTTCGTTCAGCGGCTCGACAATGATCGGCATGGTGGTTCCTTCAGTGGTACGAGAACAGATGACAGACAAAAGGTGATATCACTTTGGTTTTTCTGTCACGTACAGATGTTAACCTCTCTCAGTTCGTCCGTCCTTCCGCGGCGTGATGTCGCACCAAAAGGGAGCTTCCCCGAAAAAACAGCCATGCGTGCGCATAAAGGCTGAGGGGGAAGAATGGCTGGCGAACTCTACTAATAATTGGGGGATACACAATGACAACGAGCATCACGGCGGACGGCCTCAGCGCCGATCAGCCCGCGTTCCTGTCCAAGGAACGCATCATCGCCAAGCCCGGTTTCAACCGTTGGCTGGTGCCACCTGCCGCATTGGCCATCCACCTCTGCATCGGCATGGCCTACGGCTTTTCGGTGTTCTGGTTGCCACTGTCCAAAGCCCTGGGTGTGACCGCTCCAGTGGCTTGCGCGCCGGACATGAGCTTCATCTCGCAGGTTTTCTCGTCGCAATGTGACTGGCCGATCTCGATGCTCGGCTGGATCTACACCCTGTTTTTCATCTTCCTGGGTTGCTCGGCAGCGATCTGGGGCGGCTGGCTGGAACATGCCGGGCCGCGCAAGGCTGGCGTCGTGTCGGCGCTGTGCTGGTGTGGCGGTCTGCTGATTTCCGCGCTGGGGGTTTATACCCACCAGATCTGGCTGATGTGGATTGGCTCCGGGGTCATTGGCGGTATCGGTCTGGGCCTGGGTTACATCTCGCCCGTCTCGACCTTGATCAAGTGGTTCCCGGACAAGCGTGGCATGGCCACCGGCATGGCGATCATGGGGTTTGGTGGTGGTGCGATGGTCGGTGCTCCGCTGGCCGCGGCCCTGATGGGCCACTTCGCTTCGCCAACCAGCGTCGGCGTGTGGCAGAGCTTCCTGGTGATGGCCGCGATCTACTTCGTGTTCATGATCGGCGGCGCACTGTCCTACCGCGTTCCGCCCACCGGCTGGAAGCCTGAAGGCTGGACCGCCCCGGCGAAAAAAGCTTCGAACGCGATGATCACTCATCGTCACGTTCACGTGAATGTAGCGTGGAAAACTCCGCAATTCCGTCTGGTGTGGCTGGTGCTGTGCCTGAACGTATCCGCCGGTATCGGCATCCTTGGCATGGCGTCGCCGCTTTTGCAGGAAGTGTTTGCCGGTAAATTGCTGGGCAACAATCTAACGTTCGGTCAGCTGGACGCTGCGCAACTGGCCTCGATTGCGGCGATTGCTGCCGGTTTCACCGGTTTGCTGAGCCTGTTCAACATCGGTGGCCGGTTCTTCTGGGCTTCGTTCTCGGACTACCTGGGTCGCAAAAACACCTACTTCGTGTTCTTCGCCCTCGGTTTCGCGCTGTATGCGCTGATCCCCAACCTCGGTCACCTGGGCAACGTTGCACTGTTCGTAGCGGCGTTCTGCATCATCCTGTCGATGTACGGCGGTGGTTTTGCGACGGTGCCGGCTTACCTGGCAGACCTGTTCGGTACGCAAATGGTTGGCGCGATCCACGGTCGTCTGTTGACCGCGTGGGCGGCGGCGGGCGTATTGGGTCCGGTGTTGGTGAACTACCTGCGTGAATATCAGCTGAGCATCGGCGTTGAACGTGCCGCGGCTTACGACATCACCTTGTACATCCTCGCGGGGCTGCTGGTGCTGGGTTTCCTGTGCAACTTGATGGTGCGCCCGGTAGCCGATAAGTACTTCATGAGCGACGCTGAACTCGCTGCCGAACAGGCGCTGGGTCACGACAAGGGTGCCGATGCGACCACCGTTCTTGAATGGAAAGCCGCGCCAGGCACCAAGCCGCTTGCGATCGCTGCGTGGCTGGTGGTGGGCATTCCGTTGGCGTGGGGTGTCTGGGTCACCCTGCAGAAAACTGCGGTCCTGTTCCACTAAGTCGCCTGCCTAACGCATAACCTGTGGGAGCGAGCTTGCTCGCGATGGCGGTCTTACAATCGACAGAAATGTTGAATGTGATGGCCTCATCGCGAGCAAGCTCGCTCCCACATTTGTTTGAGGTGCCTTCAATTCCGCTTGTATGGACATGTCTATCCCCGACAGCACGGAATTCACTCCGTCAGTCATATCACCTCTCGTGTTTCTGTTTCGCGCCCGCCCCCCTATAATGGCTGCCTTTTTCGCCCAATGATTTTTGCGGAGCTGGTGATGGCCGAACGTAAGGCGTCAGTCGAGCGCGACACTCTGGAAACCCAGATCAAAGCCTCGATCAACCTGGATGGCACCGGAAAGGCCCGATTTGATATCGGTGTTCCTTTTCTTGAGCACATGCTGGACCAGATCGCCCGTCACGGGCTGATCGACCTGGATATTGTCAGCAAGGGCGACCTGCATATCGACGACCACCACACCGTGGAAGACGTCGGTATCACCCTGGGTCAGGCCTTTGCCAAAGCCATCGGCGACAAAAAAGGCATCCGTCGTTACGGTCACGCCTATGTGCCGCTCGATGAAGCGCTGTCGCGCGTTGTGATCGACTTTTCCGGCCGTCCTGGCCTGCAGATGCATGTTCCCTACACCCGCGCCACCGTTGGCGGCTTCGACGTTGACCTGTTTCAGGAATTCTTCCAGGGCTTCGTCAACCATGCGCTCGTGAGCCTGCACATCGACAACCTGCGCGGCACCAACACCCACCACCAGATCGAAACCGTGTTCAAGGCTTTCGGCCGCGCGCTGCGCATGGCCGTCGAGCTCGATGACCGCATGGCCGGTCAGATGCCCTCGACCAAAGGCGTTCTGTAATGCAGACGGTCGCGGTTATCGATTACGGCATGGGCAACCTGCACTCGGTGGCCAAGGCCCTCGAGCACGTCGGTGCCGGCAAGGTGCTGATCACCAGCGATGCCGATGTGATTCGCGAAGCCGACCGGGTGGTTTTCCCCGGTGTCGGCGCGATTCGCGATTGCATGGCGGAGATCCGTCGCCTGGGCTTCGATGCGCTGGTGCGCGAAGTCAGTCAGGACCGTCCGTTCCTCGGCATCTGCGTCGGCATGCAAGCCTTGCTCGACAGCAGTGAAGAGAACGATGGCGTCGATTGCATCGGACTGTTCCCGGGCGCGGTGAAGTTCTTCGGCAAAGACCTGCATGAAGACGGCGAACACCTGAAAGTCCCTCACATGGGCTGGAACGAAGTGAAGCAGACGGTGAGTCACCCGCTGTGGCACAACATTCCGGACATGGCGCGTTTCTACTTCGTGCACAGCTACTACATCGCCGCCGGCAATGCGCGGCAGGTGGTGGGTGGCGGTCACTATGGTGTCGATTTCGCCGCAGCGCTGGCCGATGGCTCGCGTTTCGCCGTGCAGTTCCACCCGGAGAAGAGCCATACCCATGGCCTGCAATTGCTGCAGAACTTCGCCGCGTGGGATGGTCGCTGGTAAATGGCCGTCAAGAAGAAGCCACCGATCCTGACCCTCACTCCCGAACAGGAGAACGAGGCGAACCAGAAGATCAAACGCTTCATGGAAGATCGCTTCGAACTGGACCTGGGTTCGTTCGAAGCGGCTGAAATCCTTGAGCTGTTTACCCGTGAAATTGCGCCGCATTATTACAACAGGGCGATTTTCGATGTGCAGACGCACCTCAAAGAGAGGTTCGAAAGCATCGAAAGCGACTTGTGGGCGCTCGAGAAAAACTGATTTCCGAGCGAAGCTGAACACTCGAATTTGAAGGTTTGCCAGATGCTGATTATTCCCGCTATCGATCTCAAGGACGGTGCCTGTGTTCGTCTGCGCCAGGGCCGCATGGAAGATTCCACAGTGTTCTCCGATGACCCGGTGAGCATGGCTGCCAAGTGGGTGGAAGGCGGTTGCCGCCGTCTGCATCTGGTCGACCTGAACGGCGCATTCGAAGGCCAGCCGGTCAACGGCGAAGTCGTTACCGCGATTGCCAAGCGCTACCCGAACCTGCCGATCCAGATCGGCGGCGGTATCCGTTCCCTGGAAACCATCGAGCACTATGTCAAAGCGGGCGTGAGCTACGTCATCATCGGCACCAAAGCCGTGAAAGATCCGGCCTTCGTTGCCGAAGCCTGCCGCGCGTTCCCGGGCAAGGTGATCGTTGGTCTGGACGCCAAGGACGGCTTCGTCGCTACCGACGGCTGGGCTGAAATCAGCACCGTTCAGGTGATCGACCTGGCCAAGCAATTCGAAGCCGACGGTGTGTCTGCGATCGTTTATACCGACATCGCCAAAGACGGCATGATGCAGGGCTGCAACGTTCCGTTCACGGCTGCGCTGGCCGCTGCCACGCGCATTCCGGTGATCGCTTCCGGCGGTATCCACAATCTGGGTGACATCAAATCGCTGCTCGACGCCAAGGCGCCAGGCATCATCGGCGCGATCACCGGCCGGGCGATCTATGAAGGCACCCTCGACGTCGCTGAAGCGCAAGCTTTCTGCGATTCGTACAAAGGCTGAGGACTGACCATGGCGCTGGCCAAACGCATCATCCCTTGCCTGGACGTGGACAACGGCCGGGTGGTCAAGGGCGTCAAGTTCGAGAACATTCGTGATGCTGGCGACCCGGTGGAAATTGCCCGTCGCTACGACGAGCAAGGTGCCGACGAGATTACCTTCCTCGACATCACCGCCAGCGTCGACGGTCGCGACACCACGCTGCATACCGTCGAGCGCATGGCCAGCCAGGTGTTCATCCCGCTGACCGTGGGCGGTGGCGTACGCACCGTGCAGGACATCCGCAACCTGCTCAATGCTGGCGCGGACAAGGTCTCGATCAACACCGCGGCGGTGTTCAACCCGGAATTCGTTGGCGAGGCTGCCCAGCATTTCGGTTCGCAGTGCATCGTCGTCGCCATTGACGCGAAGAAGGTCTCGGGACCGGGTGAAACCCCGCGCTGGGAGATCTTCACACACGGCGGTCGCAAACCTACCGGCCTCGATGCTGTTGAGTGGGCGAAGAAAATGGAAGGCCTCGGTGCCGGCGAAATCCTGCTGACCAGCATGGACCAGGACGGCATGAAAAACGGTTTCGACCTGGGCGTTACCCGCGCCATCAGCGACGCGCTTGGCATCCCGGTGATTGCCTCCGGCGGCGTCGGCAACCTGCAGCACTTGGCTGACGGCATCCTCGAAGGCCACGCCAGCGCGGTGTTGGCGGCGAGTATTTTCCACTTCGGCGAATACACCGTGCAGGAAGCCAAGGCCTACATGGCGCATCGCGGCATCGTCATGCGATAACGGCCGACGGCCCGGGAACATTCTCCGGGCCGTAGTCAACGAGCCGCGTCGGCGTCGGCTGATGTGGCCTGTTGCGCCCCAGTCACGCGGTTGAACACGTCAATCCTGGGTTCGGACGCTTGTCCCGACTTGTCATAAGCGATGACGCAAAGTTTTCCCGGAAGTTTGTCATTCGCAATAAAGAAATCCATTGGCATGTTCTCGATGTATTTATCGGGCGCATGACAATCGGTGGTTTCCACAGGACCATATTTAATCGAGTAGGTCCGATACGGCGCTTCGGCTTCCGCCAGTTTTACAAAGACTTCGGCCTCGATCGACAAATCAGGCGGCGCTGTTGGCTTGTTATCCAATATCTCTATTGGTAACGATAAAGCGTTTTTAAGCAGGCCCGCTTCAGGCCGTTGTGTCGCAGAATCTACACCGACGATGCACAGAAAATAGAATCCGGGTGTCGTTCCTATCTGCGCGTTGATGAACGCGTCCGTGGCACTGATGGCATCGCTATAGTGTTGTGTGCTCTCGCACTCCATTGCGCTGCGAACAGATTTAAAGCGATAAAACGCGGTGCTGATCGAAAATCGATAATTCCAGGTCGGTACGACAAACGAACGGTCATCCAGCTGTTTGGCCCTTTTGTAGCTTTCCAGATGATTCGTGCTTTCAATGGTAAAGGTTGGGTAGAGCTGGCAGGACGACGGCGGATTTGTAGCAATACGACCTTGCAAGAAGCATCCGTTTAGAAGCGTCGTAGCGTTGCCATACACGTTCCCCGGCACAGCCTGAAAGGTATCGCCAATCGGTGTACATGGCGCGTTGTCGAGACACGGAACAATGCCCTCCTCAAAATTTCCCGTGCCTATAATGCCGATGATCTCGTTGGTATAGCGTTCGAGTACAGGACTTCCGGACCCACCGCCCCGAACATCCTGGCAGCGCGTCATAAAGGTGTTTCGCCATACCCATGCCCCTTCAACAATCTCCTTGGCCGGCTGTAGCGTGCACGCCGCCATGCGCAACGTAATCTGGTCAAAGCCCTTGGGGGCACCCACGATCAACATATCCGTATCGTATGGTGGTATGTCGCGAGCCAGCTTCAAGGGTTGTATGCCCTCATCGATGAGCTTTTGAATGCTGGCGTCGAGTTCGATAATCGCCATATCAACGCCTTGCATGCTCCGCCATGTCACGGTCTTCAATGGATAACGCTTGAACGTGGAAACATCGGCGAAGTAATTGAAATCCATGGTTCCACTGAAGGGGCTGTCGGTCACAATGTTTCCATTGCTCAACTCTACGCAGTGTCCTGCGGTCAGTACGTAAGCGGGAGTTTCAGAGGCGGTCTCATCGCGTGTATCAATTAGCGATGCGGTGCAGCTGCCTTGGTTGATTGCCAGGCGCCCGATGCCTTGCCAGTGGTCATGCGACCCGTTGCCATTGTCGAGGACTCTGGAAGAGGACAGGTTTTGCAACCCTTCGCCATAATCGTGGCTGCCTGCAAAACAGGGTGTACACAGCAAGCACAAAGTGCCGAAAAGCATGCCAGGGATCGAGTTCATTGCCAGGTGCCTCTGATGACGTGATTGAAAAACCAGACTGTTGCCGGTCATCACTAATTAATCAGGGACAGGGTCAGGAGTGGCGGTAACTATTTACCTCAACGAAGCTCTTGTGATTTGCAGTTCGGGTAGCAGTGTTATCAAAGGGCCAGTAGACATCATCGCAGGCTCAAGGCACTCTTGGGCACGCCATGGATTTCGGTAGCCCGACATGATCAAACGCCTGCTTCTTGCCCTCGCCAGTGCTTCGCTATTGCTCATCAATGGCGTGCATGCTGAAGAAAGTCCCGCCACCGACCTGGTGCTGCTGACGGAAAATTTCCCGCCGTACAACATGGCGAAGAACGGCAAGAATTTCGCTCAGGACGAGAACATCAATGGCATCGCCGTCGACATTGTCCGTGCGATGTTCAAGCGTGCCAAAGTCTCCTACAGCCTGACGCTGCGTTTTCCTTGGGAGCGAATCTACAAACTCGCCCTCGAAAGGCCCGGTTATGGCGTGTTCGTGATGGCGCGCTTGCCGGACCGTGAAAAGCTCTTCAAGTGGGTCGGCCCGATAGGCCCGGATGACTGGATCATGTTGGCCAAGGCCGACAGCAAGATCAGCATCGAGTCGCTCGAACAGGCGCGCAAATACAAGATCGGCGCGTACAAGGGTGACGCAATCGCAGAGACGCTGGCCAAGCAAGGGTTGAAGCCGATCGTTGTGCTGCGCGATCAGGACAACGCGAAAAAGCTGGAGAGTGGCCAGATTGATTTGTGGGCGACGGGTGACCCGGCCGGGCGTTATCTGGCGCGTCAGGAAGGGGTTAACGGCCTCAAGACGGTGTTGCGCTTCAACAGTGCGGAGCTTTACCTGGCCTTGAACAAGGATGTACCGGATGAACTGGTGGCCAAGCTTCAGGCGGCGCTGGATCAACTGCGCAAGGAAGGTGTAGTGGATGACATCATGGCGCGGTATCTCTAAAACGAACGCCGAACCTGTGTCATGCACAAATCCATGTGGGAGCGAGCTTGCTCGCGATTGCGGTCTGACAGCCAACGCAGAGGTTGAATGTTATGGCCTCATCGCGAGCAAGCTCGCTCCCACGTTTGATTTTAATGTCTAGCGATTAGCGGTACACGCCGTCCTTTCCATGCGCAGCCGTCGCGCGATTGCTGCGCACGCTGATCATCTGCTTGATGTCGATCCACTCAATCCCTTGAGCCTTCAGCCTGGGCAACTCACGTTCCAGCACGGCCAGCGTCTGCGGATACGGATGCCCGATCATCACCGCTGAACCCTGCTTGTGCGCCAAACTGATCGCCGTTTGCAACTGCGTCAGGATCGCTGCTTCAGTTCGCTCATCGTCCAGAAACACATCCCGCGAAACGCTCGCCAATCCGATCTTCTGTGCCTCGGCCGCCCCCACTGTCTGCGCGCTGGTGCGGCTGTCGACAAAGAACTTGTGCCGGCGCTGCAAGTCCGCCATCAGCCAGGCCATGGCCGCCGGTTGTGCCGTCATGCGACTGCCCATGTGGTTGTTGATGCCAGCGGTGTAGGGCACGACCTTGAATGCTGCGTTCAGGCGTTTTTCCAGCTCGTCGATGGGCAGGTCGGGGTGCCAGGCGAACGGGCCGGTGGCCGGGTCCATGGGCATGTGCAGGATGACGATCTTGCCGGCGCGATAGGCCTCGCGCGCAAACTCGGTGGCGTGGGGAGTGTCGGGCATGATTGCCGTGGTCACAGGGCCAGGCAGGGCCAGCACACGGCGATCCCGGGGCAGGTTCTGCCCCAGGTCATCGATGATCAGAGTGATGTAGGCCTTTTGAGGGGCGGGCGCTGCGTGAGCAACACCCGCCAGACAGCAGAACAGACCGATTAGCAACCGCAGGCGCATCTCAGCGGCCGGAGGTGATGCTCAACCCTTTGAGCAGGCTCAAAGCCTGAGCCAGTTGGTAGTCATCATCCTGCGGCATGGCCTTGGCTTTGCTGGCGGAGCTGGTCGGTTTGTCGGCGCCGCCGTTGCCATTGCCCAGGTGACCTTGCAGATCGGCTTCCTTGAAATACTCGCCGTCCTGTTCGCTGGTGATCTTGGCCTTGCGCACTTCGATGTCCGGGACGATGCCCTGAGCCTGGATCGAGCGGCCGTTCGGGGTGTAGTACAGCGCGGTGGTGATCTTCAGTGCGCGGTCGTTGTTCAGCGGCAGCACGGTTTGCACCGAGCCCTTGCCGAAACTGGTGGTGCCCATGACCACTGCGCGTTTCTGATCCTGCAAGGCGCCGGCAACAATTTCCGAGGCCGAGGCGCTGCCGCCGTTGATCAGCGCAACCATTGGCACGGCTTCGCTTTCGTCTTTGCCAGTGGCGGAGAAGCGCAGCTCGGAGTTGGCGATGCGGCCCTTGGTGTAAACGATCAGGCCCTTGGTGATGAAATGGTCGACCACTTCCACCGCCGCTTGCAGCACGCCGCCCGGGTTGTTGCGCAGGTCGAGAATGATGCCGTTGAGCTTCTTGCCGTTTTCCTTGCGCAACTTGGCCAGGGCCTTGGAGACCTCTTCGCCGGTCTTGACCTGGAACTGAGTGATGCGGATGTAGCCGTAGCCCGACTCCAGCAGTTGGGCCTTCACGCTCTTCACCTGAATGATCGCGCGAGTCAGGACCACGTCGAACGGCGTGCCGCCGTCGCGAACCAGGGTCAGGGTGATTTTCTGGCCGATCTTGCCGCGCATCTTGTCCACGGCTTCGGTCATGCTCTGGCCGCGGGTCGGCTGGCCGTTGATCTTGACGATGAAGTCGCCCGCCTGAATGCCAGCCTTGGAGGCCGGGGTGTCATCGATGGGCGAAACCACTTTGATGAAGCCATCTTCGGCGCCGACTTCGATGCCCAGGCCGCCGAATTCGCCGCTGGTGCTTTCCTGCAATTCAGCGAAGTCTTCCGGACCCAGGTAGGCGGAGTGCGGATCGAGATTGCTGAGCATGCCCTTGATGGCGTTTTCCAGCAGGGTCTTGTCGTCCACCGGTTCGACATAGGCTGCCTTGATTCGATCCATGACCTCGGCAAAGGTGCGCAACTCTTCCAGAGGCAATGGCGCCTTGGTGGTCGCAGCGGTGCCCGCAGGCGCGACAGCCGGGGCAGGTTGAGCGGCGAACGCCAGAGGCGCGCCGATCACCAGGGCGATCGTCAGGGCCAGCGAGGTAAGGCGGGACAAATGCAGCATGTCGAACGAACTCCTAATGTAGGTGACTCAACGCCTATCCTTGCGCGCGGCACCATTGCGCCGGATCACTCGGGTGACCCTGCTGACGAATAGCGAAATACAGCGCTGGCGTGTCCTGCCCGCCACTGTTGCCGACAGTGGAGATGGACTCACCGGCTTTTACCACGTCACCCGCAGACTTGAGCAGCGTCTGGTTGTGACCATAAAGACTCAAAAATCCGTTGCCGTGGTCGAGGATCACCAGCAGCCCGGCGCCCCGCAGCCAATCTGCAAACACCACACGACCGCCATGCACGGCATGCACCTGGCTACCGGCGGGAGCGCTGATCATCACGCCGTCCCACTTGGTCCGGGCATCGTCGCCACGGGTTTCGCCAAAGCGTGCCAACAGTCGACCATCAACAGGCCAGGGAAGTTTTCCCCGGGAGGACGCAAAAGGACCGCCAAAGGTTTCGCCTGAACTTGAAACCAGCGCGCCAGGTGTTGATTTAACAGGTTTGCGTGGGGCGTCGGTGGTCTCTGCGTCTGCAGCCGCCTGGGCCTCACGTAAACGCTTTTTTTCGGCTTCCTGCTGGGCGATCAGCGCTTTTTGTCGCGCTTCTTCAGCCTCTCGAGCCTGGCGAGCCAGGGTTTCTTCGATGGTTTTAAGGACTTTAGACAGGTCTGCCTGATCTTGCTCGCGGGCGGCGAGTTTCTGATCGCGCGCCTTCACGTCGTCGCTGAGCTTGGCCAGGACTTGCTGGCGTTCTTTGCGAACCTTGTCGAGCTCATCGCGCTGGGTGTCCAGGCTGCTTTTCTGCACCAGCAATTGCGCCTGCTGCAGGTTGATGTCTTTTTCGACATTGGCCAGCTGGCGCAAGGTTTCGTTGAAATTCTTCAGCTGCTCCAGGCGAGCCTGGCTCAGGTAATCGTAATAGGTGAGGGTGCGAGCGAATTTTTCCGGATTCTGCTGGTTGAGCAGCAGCTTCAAGTACTCCTGGCGGCCGTTCTGATAGGCCGCGCGGGCCTGAATGGCGATCAGTCTTTGCTGTTCAACGCGTGCGCTCTGGAGTTTTTTTTTCTCACCATCGAGTCGCTGCAGCTCGGATTCGCTTTTCTTCAGCTCTTTTTGCAGGGTTTCGACCTGCTTCTCGAGCTTGCCCATCTCGGTCTCGGTGCCTTTGAGGTCCTTCTGCACACCGGATTTTTCTTCCTGCAGCTTGCCCAGCATTTTTTTCAGCTCGGCAATGTCCTGACGCGTGGCGTCCAACTGTTGTTGGGTTTGCGCGCGCTCGTCAGCAAAGGCCGGTTGGAGCAGGCAGGTCAGAGCGAGGGCTATCAGGACGCGAAGCATAGAGGCGGGTGATACCAGGGAAAGGGACGGCCTAGTATGCCCGCCAAGCGCCGCAAAAAAAATGCCCAATTGGGGCTGTGTGATAACCGGAGCAGCGTTGCCTCTGAAAACACTCCAAAACCACTGTGGGAGCGAGCTTGCTCGCGATGGCGTCTTACATTCAACAATGATGTTGACTGTCAGGACGCCATCGCGAGCAAGCTCGCTCCCACAGGGTTTGGTGGTGTTTGAGGGGATCTCTTACACCAGAATCGACGTACCGGTCATTTCAGACGGCTTCTCCAGGCCCATCAACATCAGCATGGTCGGCGCGACATCCGCCAGCACGCCGCCATCGCGCACCTTGAAATCACGCTTGCCGACATAAATGAACGGCACCGGCTCGGTGGTGTGGGCGGTGTGGGCCTGACCGGTGGAGGCGTCGGACATTTGCTCGACATTGCCGTGGTCGGCGGTGATCAGCGCTTCGCCGCCAACCTTCTCCAGGGCATCGACGATGCGGCCAACGCACAGGTCCAGGCATTCAACGGCTTTGACGGCTGCGTCGAACACACCGCTGTGGCCGACCATATCGCCGTTGGCGTAGTTGACCACGATCACGTCGTAACGCTGATTTTCAATGGCATCGACGATGCGGTCGGTGACTTCCGGGGCGCTCATCTCGGGCTGCAAGTCATAGGTGGCGACTTTCGGCGACGGGATCAGGATGCGCTCTTCGCCCGGGAACGGTTCTTCACGACCGCCGGAGAAGAAGAAGGTCACGTGGGCATATTTCTCGGTTTCGGCGATGCGCAGCTGAGTCTTGCCGTTCTTCGCCAGATAATCGCCCAGCACATTTTCCAGGCTGCCGGCAGCGAAGGCCGATGGCGCAGGAATGCTGGCGGCGTATTGGGTCAACATGACGAAGCCAGCCAGTTTCGGCTGGCGTGCACGCTCGAACTCCTTGAAGTCGTCTTCAACGAACACGCGGGTCAACTCACGGGCGCGGTCGGCGCGAAAGTTCATGAACACCACGGCGTCGCCGTCTTCGACTTTCACCGGTTCACCGATGGAAGTGGCTTTGACGAATTCGTCGCTCTCGCCACGCTCGTACGCTGCTTGCAGGCCTTCCTGAGCGGTGGCGGCGTTGAATTCGCCGTTGCCATCGACAATCAGGTTGTAGGCCTGGGCCACGCGATCCCAACGGTTGTCACGGTCCATGGCGAAATAACGACCAATGATGCTGGCGATCCGGCCTTTGCCGAGGGCCTGGAAGGTCGCGTCGAGCAGTTCGATGGACGACTGCGCGCTTTTCGGCGGCGTGTCGCGGCCATCGAGGAAGGCGTGCAGGTAGATTTTTTCAGCACCGCGCTTGAAAGCCAGTTCGGCCATGGCCACCAGGTGGTCCTGGTGACTGTGAACGCCGCCATCGGACAGCAGGCCCATGAAGTGCACGGCTTTACCGGCGGCGACGGCTTTATCGACGGCGGCGCAGATAGTCGGGTTCTCGAAAAACTCACCGTCACGGATCGATTTGGTCACGCGCGTGAAGTCCTGATACACCACGCGGCCGGCGCCGAGGTTCATGTGGCCGACTTCGGAGTTGCCCATCTGGCCGTCCGGCAAGCCGACGTCCATCCCGCTGCCCGAGATCAGGCCGTTCGGCACGGTGGCCCACAAGCGGTCCAGTACGGGCTTCTTCGCCGCAAACACGGCGTTGGATTCAGGGCTCTCACTGTGACCGAAGCCGTCGAGAATAATCAGGACCAAAGGTTTAGGCGTGGTAGTCATGGATTCCACTCGTGGCTGAATTAAAAGAGGGCGATGGAAAAGGGAGTGGCAGTTTAAAGCGAAGTTCCTGCGGCGTCACCGCCGGACGGGGTTTGGCCCACCATAGGGGCTGTGTATACTGGCCGACATTTTAACGCCCTGGAACCTCCTTCGATGGTTGCTCACCTGATTGAATTTGCCACTAACCACTATCTGCTCGTCGGTATCTTCGTCGTACTGCTGGCGTTGCTGATCGCTTATCAGATGCAAGGCGGCGGCCGCAGCCTGAGTACCGGTGAGCTGACCGGCCTGGTCAACAAGGACGCGGGCATTGTGGTCGATATTCGTTCGGTCAAGGATTTCGCCGCCGGTCACATTGTTGGCGCGTTGAACATTCCGCACGACAAACTGGCGGCACGCGTCGGCGAACTGGAAAAGCACAAGGCCAAGACCATCATCCTGGTCGACGCCCTGGGCCAGACTGCCGGCACCCACGCCCGCGAACTGATGAAATCCGGCTTCACCGCCGCCAAGCTGTCCGGCGGTATTTCCAGCTGGAAAGGCGACAACCTGCCGTTGGTGAAGTGATATGAGCAACGTCATCGTCTATTCCAGCGATTACTGCCCTTACTGCTCGCGAGCCAAGTACCTGCTCGAGAACAAAGGCGTGGCCTTCGAAGAGATCAAGGTCGATGGCAAGCCGCAGGTGCGTGCCGCCATGGCCCAGAAGGCCGGACGTACGTCCGTGCCGCAAATCTGGATCGGCGAACGCCATATCGGCGGTTGTGATGATTTGTTTGCGCTTGAGCGCGCCGGTAAGCTCGACGCCATGCTCAAGGCCTGAACGCCTTCCCTATAAGACCCCAAGATCAGAAAGGATCTGAGATGACTGACCAACAGAACACTGCAGCTAGCGAAGAAGAAACCGCACCGCAATTCTCCTTGCAGCGCATCTACGTACGTGACTTGTCCTTCGAAGCCCCGAAAAGCCCGGCAATCTTCCGCCAGCAGTGGGAACCGAGCGTCGGTCTGGATCTGAACACCCGCCAGAAGGCGCTGGAAAGCGACTTCCACGAAGTGGTGCTGACTTTGTCCGTGACCGTGAAAAACGGTGACGAAGTCGCGTTCATCGCTGAAGTGCAACAGGCCGGGATCTTCCTGATCAAGAACCTGGACGACGCTTCGATGAGCCACACCCTCGGCGCGTTCTGCCCGAACATTCTGTTCCCGTACGCTCGCGAGACCCTGGACAGCCTGGTGACCCGCGGTTCGTTCCCGGCCCTGATGCTGGCTCCGGTGAACTTCGACGCGCTGTACGCACAAGAACTGCAACGCATGCAGGCCGCGGGCGAAACTCCAACCGTTCAGTAAGCGTTCCAATGTGGGAGCGAGCTTGCTCGCGATGAGGTCATCAGCTTCAACATTAATGTTGGCTGACACACCGCCATCGCGAGCAAGCTCGCTCCCACATTTTTTTATGCCGCGTTATTTGAAGCCAAGCTGGCGCCAGCCTTCATACACGGCAACCGCCACGGTGTTCGACAGGTTCAGGCTGCGGCAGCCTTCGCGCATCGGCAGGCGCAGGCGTTGTTCGCCGGGCAGGGCATCGAGTACCTCGGCTGGCAAACCACGGCTTTCCGGGCCGAACAGGAAGGCGTCACCCTCGGCAAAACTGGCATCGTGGAACGGACGCGAGCCTTTGGTGGTGAACGCGAACAAGCGAGGATGGCCAAGGCTCTCCAGGCAGCTGGCAAGGTCGGCATGGCGTTGCAAGGTGGCATACTCGTGGTAATCGAGGCCCGCCCGGCGCAGACGCTTGTCGTCCATCTCGAAGCCCAGCGGTTCGATCAAATGCAGGTGGCAGCCGCTGTTGGCGCACAGCCTGATAACGTTGCCGGTATTCGGCGGAATTTCTGGTTGGAAAAGGATGACGTGAAACATGCACGGCTCCGAAGGTAAAGATGAGCGGCATTCTACGCCGCCAACCGACACACGTTCGAAACTATTCCCGCGCGTGATGGCTTCGCTGGCAATTGTCGGACTGATGGTGGGGTTGATGATTGGCCGTCTGACGACGCCCGACCCCTGCGAACTGCAGCAGGTTGAAGTAACGAGCGACGGCCTGGTGGTGTGGTTCAACAACGAACCCAAGTCCCACGGCGAGTTCGTGGACGGTAGCCTCGCACTGCTGTTCGAGGCTGAAGGCAAGGCGCAGAAAGGTCAGCTCAAGCTCAACGACAAAGTTGTGAACTGGCGTACGCGTTTGAGTGATGGAGGGTTGCTGTTGACGGTGGTGGCGGCCCGGCCACTGCTGGGTGAGTGGGCTGGCAGCGAGGTCGATGGCCGCTGGCGGCTGGAGATCCATCTCCGAGAGCAATAAAAGAGGGAATCCCCGGCCTGCCTGTACCAAGGTTCCCAAAACGGCAGGGCTTGCGCATTGCGTCGCAAGCCCGGTGTAAAGAAGGAACCCCTGACCTGCCTGTATCAAGGGCCCCAAAACGGGGTGGGCTCGTCGCTGTGTGCGGTGTGAGCCCGATGTAAAGAGGGGAATCCCCGGCCTGCCTGTACCAAGGTCCCCGAAACCGGGTAGTGAACTGAATCACTGAATGGACTATTGCAGGCGGCGTGCCAGGTCTTAACAAGTTGAAACAGAAAGTCTCGCTGAAACGCTGAAAGCCCCGTATTACGGGGCTTTCGCGTTTTTTAGATAAGGGTTTGATAGCGAAAGCAGGCGGGATTCAAGGTCAGTAGCCGTGCGCGATTGCGGTTCACGGTGCATTCAGGCGGTGCACGCCGGCCCCAAAAGCATCGCGGGCAAGCCCGCTCCCACAGGTTCAAAGGTGTTCACAAAATTGTGACGACACCGAAGTCCTCTGTGGGAGCGGGCTTGCCCGCGATTGGATGTAACCGTCAGCGAAGATCTGGGGGGTGATTAACCCTCTTCTCCCTCATCATCATCCGCGCCATCGACCTTCATCCCCAGTTCCTTGATCTTGCGCGTCAGGGTATTGCGTCCCCAGCCCAGCAGGACGGCGGCGTCGCGGCGGCGGCCGGCGGTGTGTTTGAGGGCGGTTTCGATCATGATTCTCTCGAATGCCGGCACGGCGCTGTCGAGCAGACTCGATTGACCGCGAGCCAATGCCTGGTCAGCCCACTGGCGCAGCGCTTGCTCCCAGTTGGTCACAGGCGCCGAATCCTGCGGCAGGTTCAACAGCTCTGGCGGCAGGTCGCTGATGTGCACTTCGCGACCCGATGCCATCACCGTGATCCAGCGGCAGGTGTTTTCCAACTGGCGAACGTTGCCGCCCCACGGCAGGTTCTTCAGGTATTCCTCGGTTTCGCTTTTGAGCAGCTTCGGCTCCACCGCCAGCTCCTGCGCGGCGCGGCTGAGGAAGTGCTTGGCGAGGGTCGGGATGTCTTCGCGACGGTCCGACAGCCTTGGAATGTGAATGCGGATCACGTTGAGACGGTGGAACAAGTCCTCACGGAATTTCCCGGCGTGCACCAGGGTTTCCAGATTCTGGTGGGTTGCGGCGATGATTCGCACATCGACCTTCACCGGTACATGACCCCCGACGCGGTAGAACTCGCCATCGGCCAGTACGCGCAGCAAACGGGTCTGAGTGTCGGCCGGCATGTCGCCGATTTCATCAAGGAACAGGGTGCCGCCGTCCGCCTGCTCAAAGCGACCGCGACGCAGGTTCGCCGCACCGGTGAACGCGCCTTTTTCATGGCCGAACAACTCGGACTCCATCAGATCCTTGGGGATCGCCGCCATGTTCAGGGCAATAAAAGGCGACGCCGCGCGTGGGCTGTGGCGGTGCAGGGCGTGGGCCACCAGCTCTTTACCGGTACCGGACTCGCCGTTGATCAGCACGGTGATGTTGGAGTGGCTCAAGCGTCCGATGGCACGAAACACTTCCTGCATTGCCGGAGCTTCACCGATGATTTCCGGGGTGCGGGTCAGGGCGACCGGGACTTCCAGGCCTTGCTGTTCCTGGGCGTGCTGGTTGGCACGTTTGACCAGAGAGACCGCTTCGTCAACGTCGAACGGCTTTGGCAGGTATTCAAACGCGCCGCCCTGATAGGACGCGACAGCGCTGTCCAGATCGGAGTGCGCAGTCATGATGATCACCGGCAACCGTGGGTGTTGCTCGCGAATCCGTGCCAGAAGGTCCAGACCGCTGGCGCCCGGCATGCGGATGTCGGAAATGATCACGTCCGGCTGCTGGCGCGCCAGGCGGCTCATCACGCCATCGGCGCTGTCGAAGCTTTGCGTGGTCATGCCTTCTTGCTGCAAGGCTTTTTCCAGGACCCAACGGATAGAACGGTCGTCATCGACGATCCACACGGTTTCACTACGGCTCATGTCGATGTGGCTCCTTGTTCCAGTGGCAGAAAGATCGAGAAGGTGGTGTGGCCTGGGTGGCTGTCACACTCGATCAAGCCCTGGTGCTGGCTGATGATGTTCTGGGTAATGGCCAGGCCCAGCCCGGTACCGTCCGGGCGGCCGCTGACCATGGGGAAGAAGATGGTTTCCTGCAGGTCCGCGGGAATGCCGGGACCGTTGTCGATGATTTCGATCTTGGTCACCAGGCGATGGCGTACGTGGCCGATGGTGAACTGGCGCATGGCGCGGGTGCGCAAACTGATGCGCCCCAGGCGCAGCTCGTTCTGGCTGCTGATGGCTTGCATCGCGTTGCGCACGATGTTCAGGACCGCCTGGATCATTTGTTCGCGATCGATCAATACGTCGGGAATGCTTGGGTCGTAGTCGCGCACCAGCGTGATGCAGCCCTGGCTTTCGGCTTCCACCAGATGAGAGACGCGCTCCAGCACTTCGTGGATGTTGCACATGGCCAGCGACGGCAGTTTGTTGGAGCCGAGCATGCGGTCTACGAGATTGCGCAGACGGTCGGCCTCTTCAATGATCACGTTGGTGTAGTCGCGCAGGCTTTCTTCGGGCAGCTCACGGGCGAGCAATTGCGCCGCACCGCGAATGCCGCCCAGTGGATTCTTGATTTCGTGGGCGAGGCCGCGCACCAGCATCTTGCTGGTTTCCTGTTTGGACAGCTGCGCCTCTTCCTTGGTGATCCGCAGCAAGCGGTCACGGGGATGGACTTCAAGCAGCAGCATGGTGTCGCCGTTGGCCAGGATTGGCGTCACCGCATAGTCGACGGTCAGTGTCTGGCCGGTGAGGGCGGTGAGCATCGCTTCGCGCTTGGTGAAGGGGTGCGCATGCTCCACCGCCTGGCGCAATGAATTCAGTGCTTCGGTGGATTCGGTGAACAACTCACTGATGAACTGCCCATGGCTACGCTGGCCGCTGATGGCCAGGAGCATCTCCGCCGCCGGGTTCATGTACTCGAGGCGCAAGTCGGCGTCGAGCAGGATGGTGGCGGTGGTCAGGTTGTCGAGTAGCAGTCGATGCAGTGCGTCGCTAATGGTCATCAGGACCTCTTTTGGAGCAGGGCATGCGCATGAATAACGCGCCGATACGAGGAAAATGCAAAAACCAAACCAAGGCTCCGAAAAGAAGCGTTTAAGGCCTGAAACGGGCGTTTGACGCTCGTTTGCGTGGCGTTCTGCCAGCTTTTGCGGGTAGTTTCGAACCAAAATGGGATGCGATGTGAGTACGGTGCAATCTATTGCACCAATATAGTGCGCAAACCTGAACGAGGTTAGAAGAAACGCCAGAAGGGACTTTTTTCTTCTTCAGGCTTGTCCTTGAGCGGACATTCCGGCCGTTGGCCGTAGTCGGCGAGGACGCAGGGTTTGACTTGGCGTTTTTGCGCCAGGGAGATACGCAGCATGTGGAAGGGCTGGTTGGCGGTGCGTTCGACAGTGCGACCTTGCTCGTCGAGGATTTCCACTGAGAGATTGTGGCTGCCACGGTCGATGTTATTCAGCGCGAAAACCGGGCTCGGCCCCGGTTCGGCGGTGGGTTGACCATCGAGCAGCAAACGGTAGCGATGCCCGCGTTGCAGGCCGGGTTCGCTGGTGACGCTGACGATCAGCTCGCCAGCGTTGTTGCGAACCGTGGCGTCGGGCTCTGGCACCAGTATTCTGAGCATGTCGTAGTGGAACAGCGGCTTTGTTTCAGTCTTCTTGTCAGCGATCACCGGTGCTGCACCGCCGCCAGGTTTAGCGGACATACGGTTGCCTGTCGCCAGCGGCACGCGTTTGGCGCTGCCGGAGCCTGGCTGGTCGGTGTAGACACGATTGCCTTGGGCGTCGACGTAGGTGAAAACCTCGGCCGCCGCCGGCAGGGCGCACAAGCAGGCGACCAGAAGCCATAACCTCACGGCTTGTGCACCCGTTGCACGGTGAAGGTCACGCCGGGACTTTGCTGCACGATGTTTTCTCCGTCGATGACCTGCACTGCGAGACTGTGCGTGCCGCGATCAATATTGACCAGTTGCAGGATCGGCACGTTGCTCGATTGGCCGTAGGGCTGATCATCAAGCAGCAACCTCAGCAGATGCGGCGCTTGAAGCCGCGGTTTGATCATGACGCTGACGGTGAAAGTGCCGTTATTGGCGCGCAACGCTTCGGTGGTGGGCAAGTTGGTCAGCTCCAGCACCTCGTAAGCGCTATGGGGCTGTTCGCGGCTCAAGGCTTCGCTGGGCGGCGCAGAAGGGCGCTGAGGCTCGACGCTGTTAAGCGGTGGCAGCTCGACCGCCTGCGCTGCGACGCCATCAGGCGGCTGATTGCTATAGGCGGTGTTGCCGTCGGCATCGGTGTATTTGTAAATCTGGGCCATCACGGGAAAAGCCAAAGACAGCAGCATAAACATAAAAAATGGCCGCATTCAGACTCCCTGTGGACAGCGAGGATTACTCCGATAATGGAATACCCTGGCTGCCAGCATAGAACACAATAAGTTCGACCGGCTCGTCACCGGTTTTCCCACGATGAGTAATGTTGACCATTTCGGCCAATGCTTCGCCTCGCTTGTAACGTCGAGTCTGGCCGCTGTCCCTGCTTTCAATGGTCAGCTCTCCGGCAAGAATGTACGCCGCATTAGAGATGGGGTGAGTGTGCCATTGAAGTTCGGTGTTAGCCGGTATCTTGAGTTTGAGCAGGGACAGTTCTGGCGCGGTACTGGGGTAGTGCGCGTAACGCGTGCCGTCCCAGGAAGTGCTGCTTTGAAGCAACAGGCTGCGTTCTATGCCTGTCGGTGCGGAGGGCGTGGTGCATGCCAGCAGAGCCAGGGGCACGAGAGCGAGAAGTAATGCCTTGAGCGAATAGATATTCATTGTCCCATCCTTTGAGTGAAAGCAGCCCCAAGGCTACGAGCAACTCAAAGAGGTTTATGCCGGACGATGCTGTGAATGCCCGAGGAGATGGGGAAAGTCGTTGTCGGAAATGGCTCCAAAAAAAAAAGGCCTCCCGAAGGAGGCCTCTCTTTTTTACGCCGCGTGACGCGGCGCTACCGGATTAGCAGCTGTAGTACAGCTCATATTCCAGTGGGTGTACGAAGGTACGAACCTTGATTTCTTCTTCGCTTTTCAGGGCGATGTAAGCGTCGATGAAGTCGTCGCTGAAAACGCCGCCTTTGGTCAGGAACGCACGACCTTTGTCCAGCTCTTCCAGGGCTTCTTTCAGGCTGCCGCAAACTTGTGGGATCTCTTTCGCCTCTTCAGGCGGCAGGTCGTACAGGTTTTTGTCAGCAGCATCGCCTGGGTGGATCTTGTTCTGGATGCCGTCCAGGCCAGCCATCAACAGTGCAGCAAAGCCCAGGTACGGGTTAGCTGCTGGATCCGGGAAGCGGGCTTCGATACGGCGAGCGCGAGGGCTGGACACGTAAGGAATGCGGATCGAAGCGGAACGGTTGCGAGCCGAGTAGGCCAGCATTACTGGAGCTTCGAAACCTGGGACCAGACGCTTGTACGAGTTGGTCGACGGGTTGGTGAAGCCGTTCAGGGCCTTACCGTGCTTGATGATGCCGCCGATGAAGTACAGGGCGGTGTCGGACAGGCCGGCATAACCTTCGCCAGCGAAGGTGTTCTTGCCATCTTTGGCGATGGACAGGTGGACGTGCATACCCGAACCGTTGTCGCCGTACAGCGGCTTAGGCATGAAGGTCGCGGTGCGGCCGTATGCATCAGCAACGTTGTGTACGCAGTATTTCAGGGTCTGAACTTCGTCAGCCTTGGCAACCAGGGTGTTGAACTTCACACCGATTTCGTTCTGGCCGGCAGTGGCCACTTCGTGGTGGTGAACTTCGATGACCAGGCCCATTTCTTCCATGGCGTTGCACATGGAGGTACGGATTTCGTGGTCGTGGTCGAACGGCGGAACCGGGAAGTAGCCGCCTTTGACGCCTGGACGGTGGCCTTTGTTGCCGCCTTCCACGTCCTGGTCGGACATCCACGAACCTTGTTCGGAGTAGATTTTGAACATGGAGCCGGAGATATCAGACTTGAACTTCACTTCGTCGAAGATGAAGAATTCTGGCTCTGGGCCAACAAATACGGTGTCGCCGATACCGGTCGACTTCAGGTATTCCTCGGCACGCTTGGCGATCGCACGTGGGTCACGGTCGTAGCCTTGCATGGTCGAAGGCTCGATCACGTCGCAAACCAGGATCAGGGTTGGCTCTTCGGTGAACGGGTCGAGGACAGCGGTGCTGTCGTCCGGCATCAGGATCATGTCGGAAGCTTCGATGCCTTTCCAGCCAGCGATGGAGGAACCGTCGAACATTTTGCCTTCTTCGAAGAAAGCTTCATCCAGCGCGTCGCGAGCCGGCATGGTCACGTGGTGCTGAGTGCCTTTGGTGTCCGTGAAGCGCAGATCAATCCACTTGACGTCATGATCTTTGATGAGTTGAACCGACTTCGACATAGTGTCCTCCGGGTGGCTTCGGGCTTAGTAGTGGATGCCCTTAGAATGTGGGTGATGCCGGCGCGAATACTCTGCCAAGGCAACCTGCCTCACAAGGGAGCAAATTGCATGCCAGTGCCCCACCATGGGTTTTTTGCCCCAATTTCACGCTTATAAAGGTACAAAGCGGCGCAAAGCCGAAAATTGCGCCCTGTAATGTAGCGCTTAATTCGCTAAATGACCCGTTTTGGTGCGCGCAAAACCTTCTGCACATTAACTGGTTAAACCTTGAGCAATTTCCGCTATAATCCGCGCCCCCCTTTTTCGGCTGGGCCTGCGCGCGCTGTTTTCATGAAATTAATCGTAAAAGTCTTTCCCGAGATCACCATCAAGAGCCGCCCGGTACGGATGCGTTTCATCCGCCAGTTGGCCAAAAATATCCGTACCGTGCTCCGTGACCTGGACCCGGCTGTGGTGGTGAACGGTGTGTGGGACAATCTCGAGCTGGAAACCCGCGTCAGCGAGCCCAAGGCCCTGAAGGAGATGACCGAGCGCCTGAGCTGCATGCCCGGCATTGCGCATTTCCTGCAGGTCGATGAATACCCGCTGGGCGACTTCGACGACATCGTCGCCAAGTGCAAGCAGCACTTCGGTGATGCGCTGGCCGGGAAGATTTTTTCGGTGCGCTGCAAGCGCGCCGGCAAGCATGAATTCAGCTCGATGGATGTCGAGAAATACGTCGGCAGTCAACTGCGTCGTCAGTGCGGTGCCGCCGGAATCTCGCTGAAAGAGCCGCAAATCGAAGTTCGCATCGAAATTCGCGACAAACGGTTGTTCGTGATCCACAGCCAGCACAACAGCATCGGCGGTTATCCGCTGGGAGCCCTGGAACAGACGCTTGTACTGATGTCCGGCGGCTTCGATTCCACCGTTGCCGCGTACCAGATCATGCGCCGCGGGCTGATGAGCCATTTCTGCTTCTTTAATCTGGGCGGACGTGCCCATGAACTGGGCGTCATGGAAGTCGCGCACTTCATCTGGAAGAAGTACGGCAGCTCCCAACGCGTGTTATTTGTGAGTGTGCCGTTCGAGGAAGTACTGGGAGAAATTCTCGGTAAAGTCGATAACAGTCATATGGGCGTAGTTTTGAAGCGTATGATGTTGCGCGCTGCTTCCCGTATTGCTGATCGGCTGGAGATCGAAGCGCTGGTCACCGGCGAAGCGATTTCCCAGGTGTCGAGCCAGACATTGCCGAACCTGTCCGTGATCGACTGCGTGACCGACAAGCTGGTCTTGCGTCCGCTGATCGCTAGTCACAAGCAGGACATCATTGATCTGGCCAACGAAATCGGTACCGCCGACTTCGCCAAGCACATGCCGGAATATTGCGGGGTCATTTCGGTGAACCCGAAAACCCACGCCAAGCGACCGCGCGTGGAGTACGAAGAACAACAGTTCGACATGGCAGTCCTTGAGCGTGCGCTCGAGAATGCCAAGCTGGTGCCGATCGATCGCGTGATCGACGAATTGGGCCAGGACTTGCAGATCGAAGAAGTCAGCGAAGCGCTGGCGGGGCAAATCATCATCGATATCCGTCATCCGGATGCCGCTGAAGACGACCCGCTGGAGCTTGCTGGCATTGAGGTACAAACGATGCCGTTTTATGCATTGAACGCTCGTTTCAAGGAACTGGACCCTACTCGCCAGTACCTGCTGTATTGCGACAAAGGCGTGATGAGTCGCCTGCATGCCCACCATTTGCTCAGTGAGGGGCATGCCAATGTGCGCGTTTATCGACCGAGCTAAGAGCCCGGGGCTGTATGCCTGTGGCCTGCGTCACCGGCCCCCCGACTCTGCCGTCAAGCTGTAACGGCAAGGCCTGACTCTACTGTAAATCGCTGCCAAGACTTGTCAGCACACCGAATCCTCTGATCGAGATACACAAGTGATCGAAAATCTACGCAACATCGCCATCATTGCTCACGTTGACCATGGTAAAACCACCCTGGTAGACAAACTCTTGCGTCAATCCGGCACCCTGGAGCGCAACGAGCTCAACGACGAGCGCGTGATGGACTCCAACGACCAGGAGAAAGAACGCGGTATTACCATTCTGGCGAAAAACACCGCCATCAACTGGAACGGCCACCACATCAACATCGTGGACACCCCGGGCCACGCCGACTTCGGCGGCGAAGTTGAACGCGTAATGTCGATGGTTGACTCCGTTCTGCTGCTGGTTGACGCTCAAGACGGCCCTATGCCGCAAACCCGTTTCGTGACCAAGAAGGCTTTCGAAGCCGGCCTGCGTCCAATCGTGGTCATCAACAAGGTTGACCGTCCAGGCGCGCGTCCGGACTGGGTTCTGGATCAGATCTTCGACCTGTTCGACAACCTCGGTGCTACCGAAGAACAGCTGGACTTCAAAGTCGTCTACGCCTCGGCCCTGAACGGCATTGCCGGTCTGGAACACACCGACATGGCTGAAGACATGACCCCGCTGTACCAGGCGATCATTGACCACGTGCCGGCTCCAAAAGTCGACCGTGACGGTCCGTTCCAGATGCAAATCTCGGCACTGGACTACAACAGCTTCCTGGGTGTTATCGGTGTTGGCCGTATCGCCCGTGGTCGCGTCAAGCCGAACACTCAAGTTGTGGCTATCGACGCCGACGGCAAGCGCCGTAACGGTCGTATCCTGAAGCTGATGGGTCACCACGGTCTGCACCGTATCGACGTTGACGAAGCAGCTGCCGGCGACATCGTCTGCATCAGCGGCTTCGACCAGCTGTTCATCTCCGACACTCTGTGCGACCCACTGAACGTCGAAGCGATGAAGCCGCTGACCGTTGACGAACCAACTGTTTCCATGACCTTCCAGGTTAACGACTCGCCGTTCTGCGGTCGTGAAGGCAAGTTCGTCACCAGCCGTAACATCAAGGAACGTCTGGACAAGGAACTGCTCTACAACGTTGCTCTGCGCGTTGAAGAAGGCGACTCCGCCGACAAGTTCAAAGTATCCGGCCGTGGTGAGCTGCACCTCTCGGTACTGATCGAAACCATGCGTCGCGAAGGCTTCGAAATGGGTGTTGGTCGTCCTGAAGTGATCATCCGCATGGTTGACGGCGTCAAGCACGAACCGTACGAAAACGTGACCATCGACCTGCCGGAAGAATCGCAAGGTTCGATCATGGAACAGATCGGTATCCGTAAAGGCGACCTGACCAACATGGTTCCGGATGGCAAGGGCCGTGTGCGCCTTGAGTACAACATCCCGGCTCGTGGCTTGATCGGTTTCCGTAACGAGTTCCTGACCCTGACCTCCGGTGCAGGCATCCTGACCTCGATCTTCGACCGTTACGATGTGATGAAGTCCGGCGACATGTCCGGCCGTCAGAACGGCGTGCTGGTTTCGGTTGCTACCGGTAAGGCTCTGACTTACTCGCTGGAAACCCTGCAAGCTCGCGGCAAACTGTTCCTGGGTCACGGTGAAGACGTGTACGAAGGTCAAATCGTCGGCATCAACAGCCGCGACAACGACCTGGGCGTTAACCCAACCAAAGGCAAGAAGCTCGACAACATGCGTGCTTCGGGTAAAGACGAAACCATCGCTCTGGTTCCGCCTATCCGCTTCACCCTGGAGCAGGCTCTGGAATTCGTTCAAGAAGACGAATTGTGCGAAGTCACTCCTAAGTCCATCCGTCTTCGCAAGAAGATCCTGGGCGAAAGCGAGCGTACCCGCGCTGCGAAAAAAGCTGGTAACTAAGTCATTTAGTTAGCTGCAAAAAAAACGCCCCCGACCGCAAGGTCGGGGGCGTTTTTGTTTGTCTGGGGTTTGTGCGGTGTTTGTGCTGGCCTCATCGCGAGCAAGCTCGCTCCCACAGGGATTTATGGTGTTCACTCGATAGTGCAAACACTGAAGATCCAATGTGGGAGCGAGCTTGCTCGCGATGAGGCCCTATCGGGCAACGAGATTGCGGATCAGAATTTATCGAGCGGCCTGCGGCTCTCGCTGCTCTCACGCGCCACTTCTTTAGGCTTGTAAGCGCAGTAACCCGGACGCGGGCCGATCTTCGGGTGATTGCGGCAAGTGTCCGGGCGCTTTTCATAAATAGTGCACAGACGGCTCTTACGATCCAGGTACAGGCAATCGTTGTTGCTCATGCGCTGGAGCGTGAAGATTTCGGATTTCTGGTTATAGCGCTCGACGATCCCTTCCTTCTGCAGGCGCTTGGCGATGTTCTTCGCCGGTTCGCCGCGCTCGAACTCGTCGACGATACCGATACGGATCAGATCCTTGATCTTGACCTCGACCGGCAGCGTGCAGCAACTGGACACACAGGAGCCGCACATTGGCGCAGAATATTTGGCCCAGGTGTCGAGGCGATCGATCTCGGCGGCAGCGATCAGGTTGGACTTCATCATCGGTTGTTACCAGCGTGTGCATCAGGGCGCGCGATCATACCGGGACTGGTGGATTTTTGAACAACCTTTCGCCAGTTTTTTTCGACAACCGCCCGATGGCACCGTTAATCCGGCACGGGCCCTGCATTGATTAAGGCACATGACAATGTAATGTCGACCTATCTCGCACTATCAGGAAAAACTGCCGAACCAGAGCCCCCGCGGCCGGTCAGACCGTCTAGGCTCAACAACTTCACGCTCGCTCGAGGTCCTATCGATGACTCAAGAACCACTTGTTCGCGAAGCAGAGGTGGCCGCATTCCGCGATGCCGTCTTGACGAAACTCACCTACGCGGTGGGCAAAGACCCGGATCACGCGTTTGACCACGACTGGTTCGAAGCGATTGCATTGGCAGCGCGCGATCACATGGTCGAGCACTGGATGGATCACACCCGGCAGATCTACCGCAAAGGTCAGAAACGGGTTTACTACCTCTCCCTGGAATTTCTCATTGGCCGGTTGCTCTACGACAGCCTGAGCAACCTCGGCCTGCTGGACGTCGCCCGCGAAGCCCTGACCGAACTGGGCGTCGACCTTGAACGCATTCGCCTGCTGGAACCCGACGCGGCCCTTGGCAATGGTGGCCTCGGTCGCCTGGCGGCGTGCTTTATGGAAAGCATGTCGACCCTGGGTATCGCCGGCCATGGCTATGGCATTCGTTATGAACACGGTTTGTTCCGTCAGGCCATCGTCGATGGCTGGCAGCAGGAGCAAACCGAGCACTGGCTGGATTTCGGCAACCCTTGGGAGTTCGAACGGCCAGAGGTCGTTTACCCGATCGGTTTTGGCGGCAGTGTCGAAACCGTCACCGACGAAGCAGGCAAGACCAAGCAGGTCTGGACCCCGGTGGAAACCGTTCGCGCCATTGCCTACGACACGCCGGTGGTTGGCTGGCGCGGAGCGAGCGTCAATACGTTGCGCCTGTGGCGTGCCCGGGCGGTGGAAGATTTGCACCTGGAGCGCTTCAACGCCGGTGACCACTTGGGCGCGGTAGCTGAAGTTGCCCGGGCGGAAAGTATTTCGCGCGTCCTCTACCCGGCCGACAGTACCGAAGCCGGCCAGGAACTGCGTCTGCGCCAGGAATACTTCTTCGTCGCCGCGTCCTTGCAGGACTTGCTGCGCCGCCACCGGAACATGCACACCTCCGTGCTGACACTGGGCGATCACGCCGCAATCCAGCTCAACGACACTCACCCCTCGATTGCCGTGGCCGAGCTGATGCGCCAACTCGTTGACGTCTACGACGTCGCGTGGGATGCGGCATGGCAAGTCACCGTCGACACGCTCTCGTACACCAACCACACGTTGCTGCCCGAAGCGCTGGAAACCTGGCCGGTCGGTTTGATGGAGCGCATGCTGCCACGGCACATGCAGATCATCTACCTGATCAACGCCCAGCACATCGACTCGCTGCGCGCCAAAGGCATTCACGACTTTGACGTGCTGCGCGCGGTGTCGCTGATCGAAGAAGACAACGGCCGCCGCGTGCGCATGGGGAACCTCGCGTTCCTGGGTTCTCACAGCGTCAACGGCGTGTCCGCGCTGCACACGCAGTTGATGCGCAAAACCGTGTTCTCGGAACTGCACAAGCTCTACCCGGAGCGGATCAACAACAAGACCAACGGCATCACCTTCCGCCGCTGGCTCTACCAGGCCAACCCTGAACTGACGTCGATGCTGGTCGACGCCCTTGGCCCGGAACTGTTGGACGACCCGGAACAAGGCTTGGCGGGCCTGGAGCCTTTCGCCGAAAAAACCGCGTTCCGCAAGGCGTTCGCCGAACAGCGTTTGCACAGCAAAAAAGCCTTGGCTTACCTGATTCATGAACGGCTGGGTATTGCGGTCAACCCGGCGGCGATGTTCGACGTGCAGGTCAAACGGATTCACGAATACAAACGCCAGTTGCTCAACTTGATGCACACCGTGGCGTTGTATCAGGCGATTCGCGCCGAGCCGGAAATCGACTGGGTGCCGCGGGTGAAGATCTTCGCCGGCAAGGCAGCGGCCAGTTATCACCAGGCCAAGCTGATCATCAAACTGACCAATGACATTGCGCGTGTGGTGAACAACGACCCGACTGTGCGTGGTTTGCTCAAAGTGGTGTTCCTGCCCAACTACAACGTCAGCCTGGCGGAGAGCATCATCCCGGCGGCGGATTTGTCGGAGCAGATTTCCACCGCTGGTTTCGAAGCCTCGGGCACCAGCAACATGAAGTTCGGCCTCAACGGCGCGCTGACCATCGGCACCCTCGACGGCGCCAACGTGGAAATGTGCGAGCGCATCGGTGCCGAGCACATGTTCATCTTCGGCCTCAGCGCCCAGCAGGTTGAGGCGCGCAAGCAGAACCACGAGTTCAACGCGACGCCGGACATTGCCGCGTCCCACCGTCTGAACGATGTGCTGCAAGCGATTCGTGGCGGGGTGTTCTCGCCGGATGATCCGGCCCGTTACACAGGGTTGATCGATTCGCTGATCGACTACGACCGCTTCCTGGTCTGCGCCGATTTCGATTCCTATTGGGAAGCGCAGATGCGCGTGGAAGCCCATTGGCACGACTCCCAGGCTTGGTGGCGCTCGGCAGTCTTGAGCACTTCGCGGATGGGTTGGTTCTCTTCCGACCGGACCATTCGCGAGTACGCCACGGAGATTTGGAAAGCTCTGGAGTAACTTTTAGCAATAATTGCGAGTAAGGCCCGACGGTTGTTGGGCCTGATCGATATACTAAGCACCAGTTTCAGTGAGCGCTGCGCGCTCAATCGCGGGCAAGCCACGCTCCCACAGGATGTTTATGGGTCGCAAGATCGCATATGACCTGTGGGAGCGTGGCTTGCCCGCGATGGCGTCAGCGTAGGCGCTACAAGGCAATGGGCCGCTTAGGGATATCGACCATGCAATGGATTTTCATGCTGATTGGGCTGGTGCTGGGCTGGATACTTGACGAGTCGTTCAGCGATGCGCTGTTGGGCGCGTTGCTCGGGTTGGGTATTGGCCAGGCCATCCGTATCGCTCGCTTGGGCTCACAAACCGCCGAGCAGCGCGTTCTTCTGGAGCAGGCACAGGTTGCGCTCAATGCCGTGCAGCAACGCCTGGCATTGCTCGAAGTGTCTGGCGTCAAGGCGCCTGAGGCCAGCGATTCGGCGGTCAGCGAACCGGCCCCGACAGCTGAATTTACACTCGACGAAATCCCCGTCGAGACCCCGGAGCTGATCTGGGACCTCCCACCCGAACTCCAGCCGATCACTGCCGCAGCCACTGAAACCAGTCGCCCGCTGCCAGTCGATGTCTGGAAGCCCGAACCGGTCGCACGCGAGCCGCAACAACCCGCCATCCCCCGTGGCCCCAATTTCATTGACCGAGCCATCAGCGGCGCCCGTAACTGGCTGTTCGGCGGCAACACCGTGCTGCGCGTCGGCGTGGTTCTGTTGTTTCTCGGCCTGGCCTTCCTGTTGCGTTATGCCACTGAAGGCATGGTGGTGCCGATCGAACTGCGTTACGCCGGGGTGGCAGCGGCTGCGCTGGGCTTGCTCGGGTTGGGCTGGTGGCTGCGCCATCGCAATAATAATTACGCACTGATGCTGCAAGGCACCGGGATTGCCGTGTTGTACCTGACGGTGTTCGCCGCCATGCGTTTGCATCCGCTGCTCGATCCCACGGCAGCCCTGGGCCTGTTGGTGGCGGTGACCGTGTTCTCCGCGATTCTGGCAATCACCCAGGATTCCCTGGCGCTGGCGTGCGTCGCCGCACTGGGCGGTTTCGCTGCGCCGATCCTGACGTCGACCGGCGCCGGCAACCATGTTGCGCTGTTCAGCTATTTCGCCTTACTCAATGCCGGCATCCTCGCCATTGCCTGGTTCAAGGCCTGGCGTGTGCTCAACCTGATTGGCTTTGTCGGCACCTTCGGCATCGGCTTCGCCTGGGGGCTGCGCTCCTACACGCCGGAATTGCTATGGAGCACCGAGCCGTTCCTGATTCTGTTCTTCCTGATGTACCTGGCCATCGGCCTGCTGTTCACCCGGCGCAAACTGCTGGAAATGAGCGATGCGCCCGAAGACGACAGCCGCGAGGCGCTGCTGCGCTGGTCGGCGCGCAAGGGTGATTACGTCGACGGAACGATGTTGTTCGGCCCGCCGCTGGTGGGCTTCGGTTTGCAGTTCGCACTGGTTCAGCATCTGGAATTTGCCGCGGCGTTCAGCGCATTGGCGTTAGGCATGATCTACATGGGGCTCGCTCGTCTGCTGATGGGCGGACGGGCGTTGCTGCTGGCGGAAACCTGTCTGGCGCTGGGCGTGATCTTCGCCAGCCTGGCGATTCCACTGGGGCTCGACGCTCGCTGGACTTCAGCCGCTTGGGCTGTAGAAGGGGCGGGGATTTTCTGGCTTGGCCTGCGTCAGCATCGACCGCTGGCCCGTGCATTTGCCTTACTGCTGCAACTCGGTTCGGCGCTGGCGTTTCTCAGTGAACTGCGCACGGGCGAAAGCAGCCTGCTCGACGGCGCTCCGCTGGGTGCGTTGATGCTCGGGGCGGCCTTGCTGTTCAGCTTCTACCAATTGCGCAAAGCCTTGCCCGAGCAAACGTCGGACTGGGAGCGCAAAGGATTGCCGGTCCTGGCGTGTCTTGGTCTGACGTTCCTCTATTTGCTGGCGCCGTTGTTCTTTTTCACCCAAGGCACTGCAATCAGTTGGGCGCTGGCGGGCTTGGCGACCTTGTTTGTCGGCCTGCGTCTGCAATCGCGCACGCTCCTGTTCACCGCATTCGCCGTGCAGTTGCTCGGCGGTGCGTTGTTCCTGCTGCGATTGCAGGGCGCTGGCGGTGAGTCCGGCGCCGTGTTCAGCGCGGGCTGGAGCGGCTTGCTCAGCGCGTCCCTGATCGGCCTGGCACTGATCGCCGGCATGTTGCTCGCCGCGCGTGACGACATGGTGCGCAACGACGTTCGACTGTTGCGTGGCCTGTCGGTGGTGCTGCTTGCCGGTCTGGTGCTGATCAATCTGGCCGTGCTGTTCGTGCTGCCTTGGCAAACCGCGAGTGCGGTGTGGGCGGCGAGCGGTTTGTTCATCATTTGGCTCAGTCTGTACCTCAAGCAGCGGGTGAGTTTTGTCTTCGGCTTGCTGTTGCAGGTTATCGGCGGCGGCGCGTTTCTGCTGGCCGGGCCGGAACTGCTCGGCCCGCTGGCCAGCGAAGGTCTGAGGCCGCTGGCGCACAGCGGTTTCTGGACGCCATTGGTGTTGGGCCTGGCCGCGTTGGTCGGGGCTTGGCGCTTGCAACTTGGCAATCACGGCTCGGCGTTCGATGCGCTGAGTTTGCAGCGCTTATCTGAAGTGTTGCTGGTGTGGGGCGCGGGTTGGTGGGCGCTGGCGTGGATCAGCGAAGTGTTGCGCTTTGCGCCGTTGAATCTGCAAGCGACGTTGTTGCTGGCGGTCGCGGCCGTGAGCGTGGCGCTGTGGGCGGCGCTGGCATTGCGCCTGAAATGGCCGTCCCTCGGCCTGCTCTGCACCTTACTGATACCCGCCGCCGCGCTTGTGCTGCTCGCCGCGTGGCATTCACGTTATCACCCGGCCGCCGACTTTGGCTGGCTGGTGTGGACGGCCGTATTCGCCGTGCATTTCGTCTCCCTGCGACGCTTGGCGCCAATGCTGCCGGCGCGCGCTCTGAGCACCGCCCATGTGCTCGGAGCCTGGCTGTTGATCGGCGTGCTGGCGCTGGAGCTGCGTTACGGTTTGCTGCTGTTGTCCGAGCAGTACAACGCCTGGCGCTGGCTGGGCTGGGCGATCCTGCCGAGCCTGTATCTGGTGCTGATGGCTGCGCCGCGCAATTGGCCATGGCCGGTGTCGACCTACGCCCGCGAGTATCGTGTCTACGCTGCGGCACCTCTAGCGTTGCTGATGCTTGGCTGGTTCTGGCTGGCGAACATCGCCAGTGACGGCACCGCCGAGCCGCTGCCCTATGTGCCGCTGATCAACCCGTTGGAGCTGGGCCTGCTGTTTGCCCTGTTCGGTGTGTATGTCTGGTCCCGCAGTGCCGTGGCGCAACTGGCGATTCGCAAGGACTACGCCGAACAGGCCACGCAACTGATCGCCGGTGTTTCGCTGTTTGCCTTCTTCACCGCGCTGGTGATGCGCACCGCCCACCATTGGGGCGGCGTGCCGTTCGAGCTGGATGCCTTGCTCGAATCGATGCTGGTGCAGGCCGGTTTGTCGATCGTCTGGACCCTGATGGCGCTGAGCCTGATGATCGGCGGCCATCTGCGTCATCGCCGCGAAGTCTGGCTGATCGGCGCCGCGCTGATCGGCGTGGTGGTGGCCAAACTGTTCTTTGTCGAACTGAGTAACCGCGGCGGCCTGGCGCGGATCGTGTCGTTTATCGGCGTCGGCGTCTTGCTGCTGGTGGTGGGCTATTTCGCTCCGCTGCCGCCCAAGCGTGCCGAGGCTACACCGGATGCTGAAAAACCGGCCCCGCAAACCGAAGGAGTGTCGTCTTGAGTCATAAGCTGAACCTGGGCTGGTTGGGCGCTGTTGCGCTGGGTGTGGCGCTGTCGGCCAACGCCCAGGACAAACCGGCGGACTTCGCCACGCAAGTGCCGTTGTCGGTGAGTGGCGAAGGGCCGTGGTATCGCCTTGAATTGCCCTTGGCCGTGCAGCTCAATGCGCGGCAAACGGATCTCAGCGATGTTCGCGTGTTCAACGCCGCTGGCGAGGTCCAGGCCTACGCCTTGGCCCGCGAAATAGCGTCAACCCGCGAGAGCCGCACACTGAACGACGTGAAATGGTTCCCGCTGTACAACTCAGCGGACGCCACGGAGCGCGCACCGGGCATACGCGTGCAATCGAACGCGAACGGCACGTTGGTCGAAGTGCAGCCCTCCACTGAGCTGGAGGCGGGCGAGGAAGTGCTGCGCGGCTGGTTGCTCGACGCCAGCGGCATCAAGGCGCCGTTGCAGCAGTTGGTCCTTGACTGGACCAGCGAGCGCGATGGCTTCCAGCGTTTCAGCATCGAAGCCAGCGACGACTTGCAGCATTGGCAGTCGTGGGGCGAAGGGCAGGTGGCGCGCCTGACGTTTGCCGACGAACGGGTTGAGCAACATGAGGTGGGCCTGCCGGGGCAATCGGCGCGGTATCTGCGCTTGCTGTGGAATTCATCGCAATCGGCGCCGACGCTGACGTCGGCGCAACTGGAAAGCGCCAGTATCCGCAGCCTGCCGCTGCCGTTGGTCTGGTCGCAACCGTTGGCCGGCAGCAGCGTGAAGAGCGGTGAATACACCTGGCAATTGCCGATGGGACTGAATGTCGAGCGCGTGCAGGTCGAAGTGAGTCAGCCCAACAGCCTGGCGCCGGTGACGTTGTCCGGGCGGCGCGAGAGCAGCCTGCCGTGGCAGTCCCTGAGTAGCGGATTGCTCTATCGCCTGACCCAGAATGGCCAGGACGTGGTGCAGAACGAATTGCAGCTGTCGGGGCAAACCGTACAGCAACTGAAGCTAGACGTGGACGAACGCGGCGGTGGCTTTGGTGCACAAGCGCCAACGTTGAAGTTTGCCGTGCGCTCGACGCAGGTGGTGTTCCTGGCTCGTGGCGCCGGGCCTTACACGCTGGCGCTGGGCAACGCGACGGTGAAGGCCGCGAACCTGCCGTTGTCGACACTGGTTCCCGATTACAGCGCCGCGAAGTTTGCTGCGTTGGGCAAGGCTTCGGTCGAGGGCGCGGCAGTGGTGAGCAGCACTTCCACGGTGACAGCGGCAACGACGACTGATACCAACTGGAAGAAGTTCGGGCTGTGGGCGGTGTTGTTGCTGGGCGTTTTTTTCCTGGCGGCGATGGCGTTCAGCTTGCTGCGAAAACCGCCTGTCAAACCTTGAAAGCGGGTGCTGCGCACCCGATCGCGAGCAGGCTCGCTCCTACAGGGGAATGCGAACTCCTGTGGGAGCGAGCCTGCTCGCGATAGCGGTATATCTGACGGTAAAATGCCCGTTTCGAACTACGCTCAACCGGGCGCATGAACTCTATTGGGCGGATCACGTCTGATAGGAGGAAATGCGCCTCGACTCGCGTTAAACTGCGCGGGTTTTTTAGCCCCCAATTCCACCGGAGCCTTCCATGTCCCGCGTTACCCTGAGTCGCTATTTGATTGAGCAGACCCGTAGCAACAACACCCCTGCCGATCTGCGTTTCCTGATCGAAGTGGTGGCGCGTGCTTGCAAGGAAATCAGCCACGCCGTGTCCAAAGGCGCCCTGGGCGGTGTTCTGGGCAGCATGGGCACTGAAAACGTCCAAGGCGAAGTGCAGAAGAAGCTTGATGTGATGTCCAACGACATCCTGCTCGAAGCCAACGAATGGGGCGGTCACCTGGCCGGCATGGCGTCCGAAGAAATGGACAATGCCTACCAGATTCCTGGCAAATACCCGAAAGGCGCCTACCTGCTGGTATTCGACCCACTGGACGGTTCGTCGAACATCGACATCAACGCGCCGGTCGGTACGATCTTCTCGGTACTGCGTTGCCCGAATGAATACCTGACCCAGAACGAGCCTTTGAACGAAAAGGCCTTCCTGCAGCCAGGCACTCAGCAGGTTGCCGCCGGTTATGCGATTTACGGTCCACAGACCATGCTGGTGCTGACCCTGGGCAATGGCGTGAAAGGCTTCACCCTCGACCGTGAAATGGGCAGCTTCGTACTGACCCACGAAGACATCACGATCCCGGAATCCACCCAGGAATTCGCGATCAACTCGTCCAACCAGCGTCATTGGGAAGCGCCGGTACAGCGCTACGTCAGCGAATTGCTGGCGGGAGATGAAGGTCCACTGAAAAAGAACTACAACATGCGCTGGGTCGCCGCGATGGTTGCCGACGTGCACCGTATCCTGACCCGTGGCGGTCTGTTCATGTACCCACGCGACAGCCGCGAACCCTCGAAGCCGGGCAAACTGCGCTTGATGTACGAAGCCAACCCGATGTCGTTCCTGGTGGAACAGGCTGGCGGCGCTTCCACCGATGGCCATCAGCGCATCCTCGACATCAAGCCTGATGGCTTGCACCAGCGTGTCGCGGTATTCCTCGGCTCGAAAGAAGAAGTCGCACGCATCACGGCTTACCACAAGGAATAAACCATGACCGCGCCCTGGCAGCCGTTGCTCGACTGGTGGTTCGGAAACTTCGAATCCCCCAGCGAGATAGCGGCAGAAAAGGGCAGGTTATGGTTCGGAAAGCGCGACAGCCAGGACCTCGAAGCGCGCGAGCGTTTCGGGGACTGGGTCGAGCAGGCACTGGCCGGCGGTTTGACTGACTGGGCGCAACGCCCCGAAGGTTGGCTGGCCCTGGTGCTGCTGCTCGATCAGCTCCCGCGCATGATCTATCGCGACACTCCCAAATCGTTCTCTGGTGATCTACGAGCCCAAAAGCTGGTGGCGCAAGGCATTGCTGCGGATTTCGATCGACAGTTGCGGCCGATTCAGCGGGTGTTTATCTACCTGGTGTTTGAGCATTGCGAGAATCTGGCGGTGCAGAACGAGGCTGTTTCGCGGTTTATCGATCTGGTGGCGCAGCAGCCTGAGGCCGACCGGGCACTGTTTACCGATTACCTGAGTTATGCCGAAAAGCATCAGAAAGTGATTGCGCGGTTTGGGCGGTTTCCGCATCGCAATGCGGTGTTGGGGCGGGAGTCGACGGCAGAGGAAATCGAGTTTCTTTCGGGGCCTGGGTCTCGCTTTTAGTTTTCTGCTGTAGCTGATGCCGCCATCGCCAGCAGGCTGGCTCCCACATTTGGTTTGTGTGGTTCACAAATCCCCTGTGGGAGCCAGCCTGCTGGCGATGGGGCCAGTGAAAGCAGCTTATATCCGGAAGCTACCCACCAACTGCTTCAACCGCGCCGCCTGCTGCTCAAGATCCGAGCACGCCCGCAAGGTCGCCTGCAGGTTCTCCACGCCTTCCTGGTTCAGCGTGTTGATCTCGGTGATGTCGACGTTGATCGACTCCACGACAGCGGTCTGCTCTTCGGTCGCGGTGGCCACCGACTGGTTCATCCCGTCGATCTCGCCAATGCGCTGAGTCACGCTGCTCAGGCGCTCGCCCGCCTGATTGGCGATGCCAACGCTGCTTTCACTCTGACGCTGGCTGTCGGTCATGGTGCTGACCGCTTCGCGGGCGCCGACTTGCAGTTCCTCGATCATCTTCTGCACTTGCTGCGCCGAATCCTGAGTGCGGTGGGCGAGGTTGCGCACTTCATCCGCCACCACGGCAAAACCACGGCCGGCTTCACCGGCGCGTGCGGCTTCGATGGCAGCGTTCAGCGCGAGCAGGTTGGTCTGCTGAGAGATGCTGGTGATCACTTCCAGAATCTGCCCGATGTTCACGGTATTGCTGTTGAGCGTTTCGATGTTGCCGCACGAATCGCTGATCTTCGCCGAGAGCTGGTGCATCGCCGCGATGGTTTTATCCACCACTTGTTGGCCATCTTCGGCCAATTCGCGTGCGTCGCTCGAATGCTGGGAGGCGAGGGCGGCGTTCTGGGCGATTTCCTGAGCCGCGGCGCCCAGTTCGTTGATGGCGGCTGCCACGCTGCTGGTGCGCGAAGCTTGTTGATCAGAGTTGAACATCGACGAGTTCGACGCAGCCACCACGCGCAGCGCGACTTCATTGACCTGGCCGGTGGCCGAGGCGACTTCACGGATCGAGGTGTGAATACGCTCCACAAAGCGGTTGAACGACATGCCCAACGCCCCGAATTCATCGTGACCATGGATGGTCAGGCGCTTGGTCAGGTCGCCCTCTCCCTCGGCGATGTCATGCATGGCGCGACCCATGGTCAGCAGCGGCTGCATCAGGAAACTGATGAGCATGCCCAGCAGCGCAATGATGATGACCACGGCAATGACCATGGCGATGATCGCTGAAGTACGGAACTCGCTGAGCATCGAGAATGCAGTGTCTTGATCCAGCACCAGTGCCACGTACCAGTCCGCTGACGGCACGCCGTTGACGTGGGTGAAGGAGATGAATTGCGTCTTGCCGTCGAGTTCGACTTCTTTCATGCCTGGGCTAACGTTCGGAGCGCCGTTCGGATAGGCGTCGGCGAGGCTTTTGAGCACCAGTTTGCTGTCCGGGTGGATCAGGATCTTGCCGTCGGCGCTGACGATAAATGCATGACCGTGACCGCCGAAGTTCAGCGAGTTGATGATCGCGCTGACGCTGGACAGGTCGATGTCCGCGCCGGCAACGCCGATCATCTGGCCCTGATGCTGCACCGGTGTGGCCACGGTGATCACCAGTTTGCCGGAGGAGGCGGCGATGTACGGCTCGGTAACGATGGTCTGTTGCGCGCTGTTGGCGGCCTTGTACCAGCCACGGGCGCGGGGATCGTAATCCGCGGCGCGATTGCCGGCCGGGACCGAGAACATCACGCCATCAGTGCCACCGAAATAGCTGAGCTGGAAGTTGCTGGTGTAGGCCGGCAAGTCGATGGCGCGTTTGAGGTTGGCTTGGGCACTGCCGTCCACGGCGATCTGTTGGGACAGCGATTGCAGTAACTGAATACGGCTTTCGAGCCAGGTCTTGATGTTGCTGGTGGTCAGGCTGCCGAGTTCCTGCATCGAAGACTCGGTGCTGCTGCGCAGGGTCTGGCGCTGGCGGTAGTCGTTGAACAAGATAAAGCAGGCGAACGCAACGGCGACCACGAGGGCGGCTGCCAGCAGGATCTTGTGGCTGAATTTCATGTTTCTGGTCATTGAGTGCACTACCACGGAGGGGCTGGTCAGCGAGGGGGCGTCAATTTGCCACACTAGGGGCTTTGCGCTGCTTCTATGTCGACTGGGCAGCGCCAAAGATTAGGGGTCTTTTTGCGAAAGCCGACGAAATACCCAATAGCCAGAGAAAGTGGCTGATTTTTCAAAAAAACATGCAGACGAGCGGCCCGATAAATAGCCGGGCGCTCGGGGAACCAGATGGGGGTTTTCTCTTCTAAGCTTCTGCTTGGCAGCTATGCCATCCCCCTTCGTTCCAGGAGCTACACCATGTCGCTGCGATCTATCGCCTTGCTTTCGTTCTGCGTGCTGTTGGCCGCTTGCAGCAAGATTAATCAGGAAAACTACTCGAAGCTGTCGGCCGGCATGCCCAAGGCAGAGGTTGAAGCCTTGCTGGGTAAAGCCACTGATTGTTCGGGCGCGCTCGGCATGTCCAGTTGCACCTGGGGTGACAAGAACAGCTTTATCAGCGTGCAGTACGCCGGTGACAAAGTGCTTATGTTTTCTGGCCAAGGCCTGAAGTAAACCGGGGCAATACGCCCACGGGAGAAAAATAATGAAGCGTTTATTGATCCTGCTTTTTGCCGGCCTGGTATTGGCCGGCTGCGCCACTTCTGGCGAAGATCCACTGGCACCGAAGACCGTCAACAGCGTCAATCTCAAGAAATATCAGGGCACCTGGTACGAGTTGGCCCGCCTGCCGATGTACTTTCAGCGCAACTGTGCGCAATCCGAAGCTCATTACTCGCTCAAGCCTGATGGCAACATCCAGGTGTTGAATCGCTGCCTGACGGCGGACTGGGAGTGGGAAGAGGCCAAGGGCACGGCTTATCCACAGGTACCGGGCAAGACCGACAAATTGTGGGTCGAGTTCGATACCTGGTTCTCGCGATTGCTGCCAGGCGTGGCGAAGGGGGAATACTGGGTGCTGTACGTCAGCGACGATTACAAGACCGCCATCGTCGGTGACCCAAGCCGTAAGTATCTGTGGCTGTTGTCTCGCACGCCGACGGTTAATGGTGTGGTGCGTGAAGAACTGCTGAGCAAGGCGCGTCAGCAGGGTTACGACACGACGCGATTGATCTGGCGCGCATCGGATAAACAGATGGCCAAGACTTCTAACTGACGACACTGCATGATCGTTGCCACGCTCCGCGTGGGAATGCAGCCCGGGACGCTCCGCGTCCCAAGCGGACGCAGAGCGTCCATTGAGGCATTCCCACGCGGAGCGTGGGAACGATCAGTTTAGAATCAGCCCAACAGTTCGCGCAGGACTTGGGTGAATGCGCGATTGCTTTCCTCTTCGCCGGCATGACGCCCATCCCGCACGACCCACTGACCATTGACCAGCACGTCGCGAACCTGACGGTCGCCGCCGGCAAACAGCCAACGATTGAGAATCCCGTCGCCACTGGCGGTCGCCAGATACGGATCGTTGCCGTCCAGCACCAGCCAATCCGCACGCTTGCCCACTTGCAGCGCGCCGATCGGTTGCCCCAGCGCCTGAGCGCCGCCATCCAGTGCTGAGTCAAACAGTGTGCGCCCAACCATCGGCTGATCCGCGCCATACAAACGGTTACGCCGCTGATCGCGCAGACGCTGACCATATTCCAGCCAGCGCAATTCTTCGACCACGCTCAATGACACATGGCTGTCGGAACCGATGCCCATACGCCCGCCCTGAGCGAGGAAGTCCACCGCCGGGAAAATCCCGTCGCCAAGGTTGGCTTCGGTGGTCAGGCACAGGCCGGCGATGGCGCGACTCTTGGCCATCAGCGTGACTTCTTCCGGGTTGGCGTGGGTCGCGTGGACCAGGCACCAGCGCTGATCGACGTCGGTATTTTCGTACAGCCATTGCAGCGGACGGCGGCCACTCCAGCTCAGGCAGTCATCGACTTCCTTCTGCTGTTCGGCGATGTGAATGTGCACCGGGCACTGCTTGTCGCTGGCGGCCAGCACTTCGCTGATCTGCTGCGGTGTGACCGCGCGCAACGAGTGGAAGCACAGGCCCAGCGATTGCGCCGGTTGCTGCGCCAGGATCGGCTGCAAACGCGTCTGAAGCTTGAGGTAGTTTTCGGTGCTGTTGATAAAGCGCCGCTGGCCATCGTTCGGGGCCTGGCCGCCGAAACCGGAGTGGCTGTAAAGCACGGGCAGAAGGGTCAAGCCGATACCGGCCGAACTGGCGGCCTGGCTGATGCGCAGCGCCAGTTCGGCCGGATCTGCATAAGGCTGGCCGTTGATGTCGTGATGCACGTAATGAAATTCCGCGACCGAGGTGTAACCGGCCTTGAGCATTTCGATGTACAGCTGACGCGCGATCACGCCAAGTTGGTCAGGGCTGATTTTTCCGACGAGGCGATACATCAAATCGCGCCAGGTCCAGAAACTGTCGTTCGGATTACCCGCCACTTCGGCCAGCCCGGCCATCGCCCGCTGGAACGCGTGAGAGTGCAGATTGGGCATGCCCGGCAGCAGCGGACCGCTTAGCCGTTCGGCACCATCTGCATGAGAATCGGCCTGGATTTGGGTCAAAACGCCGTCGGCGCTGACTTCAAGACGTACATTATTGGCCCATCCACTAGGCAGCAGTGCGCGTTCGGCAAAGAAGGCGGACATGGTTCAGCACCCCATCGTGTGTTATTTGTATATACATATACAGACGTTTGCCTGCTCGGTAAACTCCGGCAAGCTAGCAACCTATTCCAAATGAACAAGGATTAACCGTGCCGACTCCGCCCCCAGTGTCACCGTTGGCCGCGAACATGGGCGACAGTCCGGCGCCCTTGTACGCCCGCGTCAAACAGATGATTACCCAGCAAATCGACAGTGGAAACTGGCCGCCGCACTACCGCGTTCCGTCGGAAAGCGAGCTGGTCAGCCAACTCGGCTTCAGCCGCATGACCATCAATCGCGCCTTACGCGAGATGACCGCCGACGGTCTGTTGGTGCGAATGCAGGGTGTCGGCACCTTCGTCGCCGAGCCTAAAAGCCAGTCCGCGCTATTTGAAGTGCACAACATCGCCGACGAAATTGCCTCCCGCGGCCATCGCCACACCTGCAAGGTGATCACCCTCGAAGAAGAGGCTGCCGGCTCGGAGCGCGCACTGGCCCTGGATATGCGCGAAGGCCAGAAGGTGTTCCACTCGCTGATCGTGCATTTCGAAAATGACATCCCGGTGCAAATCGAAGACCGTTTCGTCAACGCGCTGGTGGCGCCGGACTACCTCAAGCAGGATTTCACCCTGCAAACGCCCTACGCCTACCTGAACCAGGTCGCGCCGCTGACCGAAGGCGAGCACGTGGTCGAGGCGATTCTGGCCGAGGCGACCGAATGCAAGTTGCTGCAGATTGAAAAGGGCGAGCCGTGCCTGCTGATTCGCCGCCGCACCTGGTCCGGCCGTCAGCCGGTGACCGCCGCCCGTTTGATCCACCCCGGTTCCCGTCATCGTCTGGAAGGTCGGTTTCATAAATAGAGAGCCATAAATGAATGTAACGAAGGTTCTACGCGCAAAAGACTACCCACGCATGCCGTGGAAAAACGGCGGTGGCAGCACTGAAGAAATCACCCGTGATGCAGGCACTGGCCTGGAAGGATTCGGCTGGCGCCTGTCGATTGCCGATATAGGCGAGTCGGGCGGGTTTTCCACATTCGCCGGTTACGAGCGAGTGATTACCGTGCTGCAAGGCGAGGGCATGACCTTGCGCGTTGATGGCCAGGACACGCGGCCGTTGTTACCGCTGGACCCGTTTGCCTTTAGCGGTGAGAGCCAGGTGTCCTGCACGTTGCTCGGTGGGGCCATTCGCGATTTCAACCTGATCTACGCGCCACTCCGCTACAACGCGCGGCTGCAGTGGCTTGACGGCGAGCAGCGGTTTTTCAGTTCGGCGGGTACGGTGTTGGTGTTCAGTGTCACCGAGCGGCTTGAAGTGAAGGCCGGTAACAGTGACGCGCAACTGGGGCGTCACGATTGCCTGCAACTTGACGGTAATGCTGGCCTGTTGGAAGTCTCCACTAATGGCCCGTGCTGTGTGATTGAACTGACTGCACGCTGATCCAGAACTCAAGCGACACTATCGCGGGCAAGCCCGCTCCCACAGGTCCAGTGAAGATTCTGTGGGAGCGGGCTTGCCCGCGATGCTTTCCGTTGCCGTGAATCCGTTCCCCAATGCGCACCAATTTGTTACCGAACGCCCCAGCGTGGCGCAAAACCACGCTCAAGTAACAGCCGCCACGCTGCTGCAACCTACCCCGCAAATCCCCTCTCAAAAATTTCCTCGGCGTCAAAACCCTTGATCTACAGGCTTTTAACCCCGTTCGAGAATTTTTCTTGAACACCCATCCAGCAAGTTGGCCGCTTGATTGCATATGCTTGTATGTACAAGTAAAGACGTATGCGTATGAGTTGATCGAGACTCTCCGCAGCGTCCACTGATTCGCTTGTGGCGCGTTGACGCGCACAGGCTGGCTTGCCCACCGCCAGGGTTGGTTTGAATTGATCGCTGAGGAGTCTTTTTCGTGACTGACAATACCCAGAAACCTACCAAGTACCGCAACGTAGAAATCCGTGCCGCACGTGGTAACAAGCTGACCGCCAAGAGCTGGCTGACTGAAGCGCCGCTGCGCATGTTGATGAACAACCTCGACCCGGAAGTTGCCGAGAACCCTAAAGAACTGGTGGTTTACGGTGGTATCGGTCGTGCAGCGCGTAACTGGGAATGCTACGACAAGATCGTCGAAAGCCTGACCAACCTGAACGACGACGAGACCCTGCTGGTGCAATCCGGCAAACCGGTCGGCGTGTTCAAGACTCACACCAACGCCCCGCGCGTACTGATCGCCAACTCCAACCTGGTGCCACACTGGGCGAGCTGGGAACACTTCAACGAACTGGACGCCAAAGGCCTGGCCATGTACGGCCAGATGACCGCCGGCAGCTGGATCTACATCGGCAGCCAGGGCATCGTCCAGGGCACCTACGAAACCTTCGTCGAAGCCGGTCGCCAGCACTACAACGATGACCTGAAAGGTCGTTGGGTCCTGACCGCAGGCCTGGGCGGCATGGGCGGCGCTCAACCACTGGCTGCCACCCTGGCCGGCGCTTGCTCGCTGAACATTGAATGCCAGCAGGTCAGCATCGATTTCCGCCTGAACAGCCGTTATGTCGACGAGCAGGCTACCGACCTCGACGACGCACTGGCCCGCATCGCCAAATACACTAAAGAAGGCAAGGCGATTTCCATCGCGCTGCTGGGCAACGCGGCTGAAATCCTGCCGGAACTGGTCAAGCGCGGCGTGCGCCCGGACATGGTCACCGACCAGACCAGCGCCCACGACCCGCTCAACGGTTACCTGCCGGCTGGCTGGACTTGGGAAGAGTACCGCGCTCGTGCCAAGACCGAGCCTGCTGCCGTGGTTAAAGCCGCCAAGCAATCGATGGCTGTGCACGTCAAAGCGATGCTCGAATTCCAGAAAATGGGCATCCCGACTTTCGACTACGGCAACAACATCCGTCAGATGGCTCAGGAAGAGGGCGTGGAAAACGCTTTCGATTTCCCAGGCTTCGTACCGGCTTACATCCGTCCATTGTTCTGCCGTGGCATCGGCCCGTTCCGTTGGGCTGCACTGTCGGGCAACGCTGAAGACATCTACAAGACCGACGCCAAAGTCAAAGAGCTGATCCCGGACGACGCCCACCTGCACAACTGGCTGGACATGGCCCGTGAGCGCATCAGCTTCCAGGGTCTGCCGGCGCGTATCTGCTGGGTTGGCCTGGGTCTGCGCGCCAAGCTTGGCCTGGCGTTCAACGAAATGGTGCGCAGCGGTGAATTGTCCGCGCCAATCGTTATCGGCCGCGACCACCTGGACTCCGGTTCGGTAGCCAGCCCGAACCGCGAAACCGAGTCGATGCAGGACGGTTCCGACGCTGTGTCCGACTGGCCTCTGCTCAACGCCCTGCTCAACACTGCGAGCGGCGCGACCTGGGTTTCCCTGCACCACGGCGGCGGTGTCGGCATGGGCTTCTCCCAACACTCGGGCATGGTGATTGTCTGCGACGGTACTGATGAAGCGGCTGAGCGTATTGCTCGCGTGCTGCACAACGACCCGGCGACCGGTGTCATGCGTCACGCCGATGCGGGTTACCAGATCGCGATTGATTGCGCCAAGGAACAGGGTCTGAACCTGCCGATGATTACCGGCAAGTAATGCTTGCCCTGTAGGAGCGAGCCTGCTCGCGATAGCGATGTGTCAGCCAATGTAGATGTTGGATGTGCCGACCTCATCGCGAGCAAGCTCGCTCCCACAGGGATCTCATGCAGACAGTAATTTCATTAACAATCCACAGAGGTTGAATCATGGCTGTTAACAGCGATCGTGCAGGCAGTAAACCGTTGATCGAGAAACGCTCGATCGACTACATCCCGGAAGCGGAAAGACACGGTCGTCTGTTTAGCCAGTTCACCCTGTGGATGGGTGCCAACCTGCAAATCACCGCAATTGTCACCGGGGCCCTGGCCGTGGTGTTGGGTGGTGATGTGTTCTGGTCGTTGATCGGTCTGCTGATCGGCCAACTGCTCGGCGGCGGCGTGATGGCGCTGCATGCCGCGCAAGGTCCCAAGCTCGGTCTGCCGCAGATGATCTCCAGTCGCGTGCAGTTCGGCGTTTATGGCGCGGCCATCCCGATCGTACTGGTCTGCCTGATGTACCTGGGTTTTACCGCGACGGGCACCGTGCTTTCCGGCCAGGCGCTGGGCCAGTTGTTTGGCGTCAGCGACAGCGTCGGTATCCTTATTTTTGCCAGCGTCATCGTACTGGTGACAGTGCTCGGTTATCGGGTAATCCATTGGATTGGCCGTATCGCCAGCGTCATCGGTGTGATTGCCTTCGTCTATCTGTTCGCTCGTCTGATGAGTCAGACTGACGTTGGCGCACTGCTGCAAATCCGTCACTTTAGCTGGAGCAGCTTCCTGCTTGCGGTGTCGCTCGCGGCGTCCTGGCAGATCGCCTTCGGCCCCTACGTGGCTGACTATTCACGCTACCTGCCGAGCAAGATTTCCTCGGTGAAAACCTTTTTCGCCGCAGGCGCGGGTTCGGTCATTGGCGCACAAGTGGCGATGGTCCTCGGTGTATTTGCCGCGGCCTCGGCCAATGGGCAATTCGCCGGTCACGAAGTGGCCTATATCGTGGGTCTGGGCGGTACCGGTGCCACCGCTGCGTTGCTGTACTTCAGCATCGCGTTCGGCAAGGTCACCATCTCCACGCTGAACTCCTATGGCAGCTTCATGTGCATCGCGACCATCATCAGCGGTTTCCGTGGAGACCTGAAAGTATCGCGCTTGCAGCGTCTGGTGTTCGTGCTGGTCATCGTCGGGGCTGCGACCCTGATGGCGTTGCTCGGCCAGCACTCGTTCCTCGGTGCGTTCAAGTCCTTCATCCTGTTCCTGCTGGCGTTCTTTACGCCATGGAGCGCGATCAACCTGGTGGACTACTACTGCATCACTCGCGAGCGCTATGACGTACCGGCGCTGGCCGATCCGAACGGTCGCTACGGCCGTTGGAATATCCTCGGTATCAGCGTCTATGTGTTCGGTGTGCTGGTACAGCTGCCGTTCATCTCTACCAAGTTCTATACCGGTCCGATGGTGGCGGCCCTGGGCGATGTGGATATTTCCTGGATCATCGGCCTGGTGCTTCCCGCAGCCGTGTACTACGTGTGCGCAAAAAAATGGCACAGCGCCGTACCCGATCGCTTGATTCTGCCAATCGAGCAGGACAGCGTCACAGCACCAAAAACAAGTGGGGCTGGCCGCGCAACTGCTGCGCAGGCCTGATTGGACGTGGACAGGGCTGGATGCCTCTTGACTGCCGTAAGCCAATTCATGATTAGGAGCGTCACAACAATGAAATCGAACAAGACCCTGCTGACCACACTGCTTTCCATGGGCCTGTTGGCCAGTGCCGGCGCCACTCAGGCTGCCGGTTGGTGCGAGTCGGGCAAACCGGTGAAATTTGCCGGTCTGAACTGGGAAAGCGCCATGCTGCTGACCGACGTGCTGCAAGTCGTGCTGGAGAAAGGCTACGACTGCAAGACCGACAGCCTGCCGGGCAACTCCATCACCATGGAAAACGCCCTGAGCAGCAATGACATTCAAGTGTTTGCCGAAGAGTGGGTCGGGCGCAGCGAAGTCTGGAACAAGGCCGAGAAGGCCGGCAAAGTCGTCGGCGTTGGTGCTCCAGTTGTTGGCGCAGTCGAAGGCTGGTACGTGCCGCGCTACGTGATTGAAGGCGACGCCAAGCGCAAGCTGGAAGCGAAGGCGCCGGACCTGAAAAACATTGCCGACCTGGCTAAATACTCCGCCTTGTTCAAGGATCAGGAAGAGCCATCCAAGGGCCGTTTCTACAACTGCCCGGCCGGCTGGACCTGTGAGCTGGACAACAGCGAAATGCTGAAAAGCTATGGTCTGGAAAGCACTTACACCAACTTCCGCCCAGGTACCGGTCCGGCGCTGGATGCGGCCGTGCTGTCGAGCTACAAGCGTGGCGAGCCGATCCTGTTCTACTACTGGTCGCCAACTCCGCTGATGGGTCAGATCGACGCCGTCAAACTCGAAGAGAAACCAGGCGTGGACAAGACCGTGACCATCAAGGTCGGCCTGTCCAAGGTCTTCCACGAGCAAGCCCCGGAACTGGTGGCGGTGCTGGAAAAGGTCAACCTGCCGATCGACTTGCTGAACCAGAACCTTGGGCGCATGACCAAAGAGCGGATCGAGTCGCCAAAACTGGCCAAGATCTTCTTGAAGGAACATCCTGAAGTCTGGCACGCATGGGTGAGCGAAGACGCAGCCAAGAAAATCGACGCGGCCTTGTAGGTTGAGCCTCTGCGACTGCCGTCAGTGGCAGTCGCACGCTGAATCGCAACCCCTTGATTGAGAGTCTCTTATGTTTCCCGAAAGCTTTACCTTTTCTATCGCCGACTGGGTCAACGGTTGGGTCGATTCGCTGGTCACCAACTATGGCGATGTGTTCCGGCACATCTCCGACACCCTGTTGTGGGCCATCGTCAATCTTGAAGGTTTGCTGCGCGCAGCGCCCTGGTGGCTGATGCTGGCAATCGTGGCCGGCGTCGCCTGGCACGCGACCCGCAAAGTCGTGACCACCGCCGTAATCGTCGGCCTGCTGTTTTTGGTGGGTGCGGTCGGCCTCTGGGACAAGCTCATGCAGACCCTGGCGCTGATGATGGTGGCGACGGTCATTTCGGTGCTGATCGGCATTCCGCTAGGCATCCTCTCGGCGCGCAGCAATCGCCTGCGTTCGGTGCTGATGCCGTTGCTGGACATCATGCAGACCATGCCGAGCTTCGTGTACCTGATCCCGGTGCTGATGCTGTTCGGCCTGGGCAAGGTGCCGGCGATTTTCGCCACGGTGATCTACGCGGCTCCACCGCTGATTCGCCTGACCGACCTGGGTATTCGCCAGGTTGACGGTGAAGTGATGGAAGCCATCAACGCCTTCGGTGCCAACCGCTGGCAGCAACTGTTCGGCGTGCAATTGCCGCTGGCCCTGCCGAGCATCATGGCCGGGATCAACCAGACCACCATGATGGCCCTGTCGATGGTAGTCATTGCCTCGATGATCGGTGCCCGTGGCCTGGGCGAAGACGTACTGGTGGGGATTCAGACCCTCAACGTCGGACGTGGCCTTGAAGCCGGTCTGGCGATCGTGATTCTGGCAGTGGTGATCGACCGCATTACTCAGGCGTATGGTCGGCCACGGCATGAGGTGAGCAAATGAACAACGAAGCCATCAGCAAAATCGAAGTCAAAAACGTCTTCAAGATTTTCGGTAACCGTTCCAAGGAAGCGCTGGGCATGATTGGCCAGGGCAAGACCAAGGATCAGGTGCTGGCCGAAACCGGCTGCGTGGTCGGCGTGAACGACCTGTCGCTGAGCATCGGTACCGGTGAGATCTTCGTGATCATGGGCCTGTCCGGTTCCGGTAAATCGACCCTGGTGCGCCACTTCAATCGCCTGATCGACCCGACCAGCGGCGCGATCCTGGTGGATGGCGTGGACATCCTGCAATACGACATGGAAGCCCTGCGCGAATTTCGCCGGCACAAGATCAGCATGGTGTTCCAGAGCTTCGGCCTGCTGCCACACAAGACCGTGGTGGATAACGTTGCCTATGGCTTGAAAGTGCGTGGCGAGAGCAAGCAAATGTGCTCGGAGCGCGCGCTGCACTGGATCAACACCGTGGGCCTCAAAGGCTACGAAAACAAATACCCGCATCAGCTCTCGGGCGGCATGCGTCAGCGTGTGGGCCTGGCCCGCGCCCTGGCAGCGGACACCGACATCATCCTGATGGACGAAGCGTTCAGCGCCCTCGACCCGCTGATTCGCGCCGAGATGCAGGACCAGTTGCTGGAGCTGCAAAAGACCCTGCACAAGACCATCGTCTTCATCACCCACGACCTCGATGAGGCCGTGCGCATCGGCAATCGCATTGCGATCCTCAAGGACGGGCGCCTGATCCAGGTCGGCACCCCACGAGAGATTCTGCATTCGCCAGCGGATGAGTATGTCGATCGGTTCGTGCAGCGTCGGGCTGCGGTGGTTTAACAGTCGATCGTTCCCACGCTCTGCGTGGGAATGCATCCCGTGACGCTCCGCGTCACCCATGCGCAGGGCTTGAGCCTTGCGCTGACAACGGGACGCGGAGCGTCCCAGGCGGCATTCCCACGCAGAGCGTGGGAACGATCAACTTCAAGAGGTCAATGATGTCCCAGGCTGAAAAAATCGTTATCGCCGACGCCCCGTTGCGTTGGCAGGATGTGGTGGCCGTCGCCCGTCATGGCGCACAGCTTGAGCTGTCGACCCAGACTTGGGCGCGGATCGACAATGCGCAGGCCATTGTCCAGCGCATCGTCGTCAGCGGCGAGCGTGCCTATGGCGTCAACACCGGCCTCGGTGCCTTGTGCAACGTCTCGCTCAAGGACGAACAACTCAGCCAACTGTCGCGCAATACCCTGCTCAGTCACGCCTGTGGCGTCGGTGCTCCACTGGCCGATGAGCAGACCCGCGCGATCATGTGTGCGGCGATCCGCAATTACAGTCACGGCAAATCCGGCATTCATCGTCGGGTGGTTGAAGCCCTGTTGGCGTTGCTCAACCGCGGCATCACCCCGCAAGTGCCGTCTCAGGGCTCGGTGGGTTACCTGACCCACATGGCTCACATCAGCATCGCCTTGCTGGGTGTCGGCAATGTGAGCTATCGCGGGCAGATCGTTTCTGCGCAACAAGCCTTGGCTGAAGAAGGCCTGCAACCGGTTCAGCTCGGCGCCAAAGATGGCCTGTGCCTGGTCAACGGCACACCGTGCATGACCGGCCTGAGCTGCCTGGCACTGGCCGACGCCACGCGCCTGGTGCAGTGGGCCGACGTGATTGGCGCCATGAGTTTCGAAGCCCAGCGCGGTCAGATCGCGGCGTTCGATGCCGAAATCATTGCGCTCAAGCCGCATCCGGGCATGCAGCAAGTCGGGATCAATTTGCGCGCGCTGCTCGATGGCAGTGAAGTGATTGCGACGAGCAAAGGCATCCGCACGCAGGATGCGTTGAGCATTCGTTCGATCCCGCAGGTTCACGGCGCTGCTCGCGATCAGCTTGCGCACGCGACCCAACAGATCGAAACCGAACTCAACAGCTGCACCGACAACCCTTTGCTGCTGGGCACGCCGGACAACTTCCGCGTGATGTCCCAGGCCAACCCGCACGGCCAATCGGTCGCGCTGGCGGCGGACTTGCTGGCGATCGCCATGGCGGAAATCGGCTCCATCGCCGAACGCCGCCTCGACCGTTTGATCAACCCTCACGTCAGCGGTTTGCCGGCATTCCTGGTGGCCAATCCGGGGGTTAACTCCGGGATGATGATCGTCCAGTATGTGGCCGCTTCTCTGTGCGCGGAAAACCGCCAGTTGGCGCAACCGGCCGTGCTCGACAACTACGTCACCTCGGGCCTGCAAGAAGATCACTTGAGCCTGGGCACCAACGCCGCGCTGAAGCTGCATCGCGCGCTGGAAAACTGCACGCAGATCCTCGCCATCGAGTACCTGCTGGCGGCCCAGGCGTTTGAATTCTTGAAAGAGCAACGCTTCGGCGCTGGCACCGATGCGGCGTGGCGTCTGCTGCGCGAGCGTGTTCCGGCCTACGACCAGGACCGCTGGTTGGCGCCCGATATCGCCGCTGCGGCCGGCGTGTTGAAAGACCCGATTTTGTTGCACAAAGCGTTACCGAACCTGAACTGAAATCCACAACACCAGCGTGCCAAGGCGCCAGCCCCTCTCAAAAAGTCGGGAAGCGACGGACAACGGAAATCTCCGGAGCGTCTGGTTAGTTAATAAAAACTCTCAAAAGGAGAATGATGTGACTGCGCTTAATTTGATTCCCGGCCAACTGAGCCTTGCCCAACTGCGTGATGTTTATCAGCACCCGGTCAAAATCACCCTCGACAACAGCGCCTCGGCCCAGATCGAAGCCAGCGTTGCCTGCGTGGAACAGATCCTCGCCGAAAACCGCACCGCCTACGGCATCAACACCGGTTTCGGCCTGCTGGCCTCGACCCGCATTGCCAGCGAAGACCTGGAAAACCTGCAGCGCTCGCTGGTGCTGTCCCACGCCGCCGGTGTCGGCGAGCCGATCAGTGACGCCCTGGTGCGCCTGGTCATGGTGCTCAAGGTCAACAGCCTGAGCCGTGGTTTCTCCGGCATCCGTCGCGTCGTGATCGACGCGCTGATCGCGCTGATCAATGCCGAGGTTTACCCGCACATCCCCTTGAAAGGTTCGGTCGGTGCATCCGGTGACCTGGCGCCTTTGGCGCACATGTCGCTGGTGCTGCTGGGCGAAGGCAAGGCTCGCTACAAGGGCGAATGGATGGAAGCGACCGAAGCGCTGAAAATCGCCGGCCTGACACCTCTGACCCTGGCCGCGAAAGAAGGCCTGGCGCTGCTCAACGGCACACAAGTGTCGACCGCTTACGCGTTGCGTGGCTTGTTCGAAGGCGAAGACCTGTTCGCTGGTGCTGTAGCGATTGGTGCCCTGACGGTCGAAGCGGTACTGGGCTCGCGCTCCCCGTTCGACGCGCGCATCCACGCCGCCCGTGGCCAGAAAGGCCAGATCGACTCCGCTGCTGCTTATCGCGATTTGCTGGGCGAGCGCAGTGAAGTGTCCGATTCGCACCAGAACTGCGAAAAGGTCCAGGACCCGTACTCCCTGCGCTGCCAGCCGCAAGTCATGGGCGCCTGCCTGACCCAGTTCCGCCAGGCCGCCGAAGTGCTGGCGGTGGAAGCCAACGCCGTTTCCGATAACCCGCTGGTCTTCGCCGCTGAAGGCGACGTGATCTCCGGCGGCAACTTCCACGCCGAGCCCGTGGCCATGGCCGCTGACAACATGGCACTGGCCATCGCTGAAATCGGTTCCCTCAGCGAGCGCCGCATTTCGCTGATGATGGACAAGCACATGTCGCAACTGCCGCCGTTCCTGGTGGCCAATGGCGGCGTGAACTCCGGCTTCATGATTGCCCAGGTGACGGCGGCTGCATTGGCCAGCGAGAACAAGGCGCTGTCCCATCCGCATTCGGTGGACAGCTTGCCGACGTCGGCAAACCAGGAAGACCACGTGTCGATGGCGCCGGCCGCCGGCAAGCGTTTGTGGGAAATGGCCGAAAACACTCGCGGCGTTCTCGCGGTGGAGTGGTTGGCTGCAGCACAAGGGCTGGACCTGCGCGAAGGCCTGAAGACCTCGGCGAAACTGGAAAAGGCCCGGGCGATCTTGCGTAATGAAGTGCCGTTCTATGAGAAGGACCGGTTCTTTGCGCCGGACATCAATGCGGCGACCGAGTTGCTGGCTACGCGCTGCCTGAGCGAGTTGGTCACGGCGAAGTTGCTGCCTAGCCTCTAAACCCCACCACACCGATCGTTCCCACGCTCTGCGTGGGAATGCAGCCCGTGACGCTCCGCGTCACTGGACGCAGAGCGTCCCTAGAGGCATTCCCACGCGGAGCGTGGGAACGATCAAAGACGAGGAATTCGGGATGAAAACTCTCTGGCAACACTGCCACGTCGCAACCATGGCGCAAGGCGTCTACTCGATCATCGAGGACGCGGCCATCGTGACGTCCGGTGCGCACATTGAGTGGGTCGGCCCGCGCGATAAATTGCCGGCGGGCGAATACCCGGCCGTCAACGATTTGAAAGGGGCCTGGGTCACTCCGGGCCTGATCGACTGCCACACCCACACGGTGTTCGGCGGTAACCGCAGCGGTGAATTCGAACAGCGCCTGCAAGGTGTCAGCTACGCAGAAATCGCCGCCGCTGGTGGTGGCATTGCCAGCACAGTGCGCGCCACTCGCGCGGCCAGCGAAGATGAACTGTTCGCCAGCGCCGCCAAACGCCTGAAAAGCTTGATGCGCGACGGCGTTACCACGGTCGAGATCAAGTCCGGTTACGGCCTGGACCTGGCCAACGAACGCAAAATGCTGCGGGTCGCTCGTCGTCTCGGTGCCGAGCTGCCGGTCAGCGTGCGCAGCACCTGCCTGGCCGCTCACGCCTTGCCGCCGGAATACGCGGATCGCGCCGACGCCTACATCGAACACATCTGCGCTGAAATGCTCCCGGCCCTCGCCGCCGAAGGGTTGGTGGACGCTGTGGACGCGTTCTGTGAATACCTGGCGTTTTCGCCGGCGCAGGTCGAGCGACTGTTTATCACTGCGCAGGAACTCGGTTTGCCGGTGAAGCTGCATGCCGAGCAACTGTCGTCGCTGCACGGTTCGAGTCTGGCGGCGCGCTATCACGCCTTGTCGGCCGACCACCTGGAATTCATGACCGAAGACGACGCCATCGCCATGGCCGAGTCCGGCACCGTTGCGGTGTTGTTGCCCGGTGCATTCTATTTCCTGCGTGAAACGCAATTGCCGCCGATGGAGGCCCTGCGCAAGCACGGCGTGAAAATCGCCATCGCCAGCGACCTCAATCCCGGCACCTCGCCGGCGCTGTCGTTGCGCTTGATGCTCAACATGGCTTGCACCTGTTTTCGCATGACCCCGGAAGAAGCGCTGGCCGGTGCAACCATTCATGCCGCCACCGCGCTGGGCATGGCCGACACTCACGGTTCGCTGGAAGTCGGCAAGGTCGCGGATTTCGTCGCCTGGCAAATCGATCGTCCCGCCGACCTGTCGTACTGGCTGGGCGGCGACCTGGAAAAACGCGTCGTGCGTCACGGCGTCGAAACGAGCGTTTAGGAGAACAGTTGTGGATAAGGTTCTGAACTTCAAACAAGGCCGCGTGCCTCTGCTGATCAGCATGCCGCACGCGGGGCTGCGTCTGACTCCTGCGGTCGAAGCCGGGTTGATCCCGGACGCGAAAAGCCTGCCGGACACTGACTGGCACATCCCGAAGCTTTACGAATTTGCGGCCGAACTCGGCGCCAGCACGCTGGCTGCCGAATACTCACGGTTTGTCATCGACCTGAACCGGCCGTCCGACGACAAGCCTTTGTATGTCGGCGCGACGACGGGCCTGTACCCGGCGACGCTGTTCGACGGCATTCCGTTGTTCCGCGAGGGCATGGAGCCGTCGGCGGCTGAGCGTGCGACCTATCTGGAGCAGGTCTGGACGCCGTATCACAGCACTCTGCAGAACGAGTTGGCGCGACTGAAAGCCGAATTTGGCTACGTGCTGCTGTTTGATGCGCACTCGATCCGTTCGATCATCCCGCACCTGTTCGACGGCAAGCTGCCGGACTTCAACCTGGGCACCTTCAACGGTGCCAGTTGCGATCCTCAGCTGGCCACTCAACTGGAAGCGATTTGCGCCAGGCACACCGATTACAGCCACGTGCTCAATGGTCGCTTCAAGGGCGGCCACATCACCCGGCATTACGGCAACCCGGCTGAAAACATCCACGCGGTGCAGCTGGAACTGGGTCAGTGCACGTACATGGAAGAATTCGAGCCGTTCCGTTATCGCCCGGATCTGGCTGAGCCCACGCAAGTGGTGCTCAAGGAATTGCTGCAAGGTCTGCTAGCCTGGGGCCAGAAGCACTACAACGCATAACCCCTGTGGGAGCGAGCCTGCTCGCGATGGCGGGGTGTCAGTCGACGCAAGTGTTGTCTGACCCACCGCTATCGCGAGCAGGCTCGCTCCCACATGGAACAGTCGCCACCGTGCAAATCTCGGTCGCCACAGTTCGCTTTTCTCCTCTCGACGCTGCGTAATGTTCTGGGCACGGTGCATGAAGACACCGACCTCACAATAATCTGCCGCACGAGATCCTACCGATGAAAAGACTGTTCACCCGCTGTCTCTCAATCCTCTGCGGCACCGCTCTGCTGAGCACCAGCGTCCTGGCCAGCGACGACGCCTCCTGCAAGGCTGTGCGCATGGGCGTGGTCAACTGGACCGATGTCATCGCGACCAGTGGCATGGCCGATGTGCTGCTGAACGGACTGGGCTACGAAAGCAAACAAACCAGTGCCGTGCAGCAAATCATCTTCGCCGGCATCCGCGACAAGCGCCTGGATATCTTTCTGGGCTACTGGAAACCGGCGATGGACAAGAACATCGCCCCGTTCGTGGCCGCCAATCAGTTGAAGGTCATGGACAAACCGAGCCTGGCCGACGCCCAGGCAACGCTCGCGGTGCCGGATTACGTCGCGGCAGCGGGGCTGAAAACCTTTGCCGACATCGCCAAATTCAAAGACAAGCTTGGCGGCAAGATCTACGGCATCGAACCGGGTAGCGGCGCCAACACCACGATCAAGACCATGATCGAGACCAATCACTTCGGCTTGAAGGATTTCAAACTGATCGAGTCCGGTGAGGCCGGCATGCTTGCCGCCGTGCAACGGGCGGTCAACCGCAAGGAATTCGTGGTGTTCGTCGGCTGGACCCCGCACCCGATGAACATCAACATGAAGATCACTTACCTGACCGGCAGCGAAGACGTCTATGGCCCGAATGAAGGCGCCGCGACTGTCTCCACCGTGACCGCGCCGGACTATGCCCAACGCTGCCCGAACGTGTATCGACTGTTGGAAAACCTGACCTTCACCGCCGCCCAGGAAAGCCAGTTGATGGTGCCGATCATGGAGCGCAAGACGCCTCAGGACGTTGCAAAGCAGTGGCTACGCGATCATCCGCAAGATCTTTCGCGCTGGCTGTCAGGTGTCACCAGTCTCGATGGCAAGGATGGCGTCGCCACCGTTCAGGCCAGTTTGAAACCCTGATGACGGCTTATCCTTTATCCGCGCAGATGACGGCGTTCGTCGAGAAAACCGTCAGCTTCAACAGCACTGACGCCAGCCTCCCCGGCTTGCGTCAGGCCTACAGCGAGATGTGTCGGGCGTTCACCCCGCCACGTCCCGCCGGGCTTTATGTGGTCGATTTCGAATTGGCCGGCGTGCCGGTGCGGTCCTATCAACCGTCTCAACCGTCGCTGACATCAGCCGCCAGCGGTTGCCCTTGCATTGTGTATCTGCACGGTGGCGGCTGGGTGGTGGGGGATCTGGACTCTCACGACTTCATATGCACCGAACTGGCGTCAACGCTCGGCGTATTGGTGATTGCTGTCGATTATCGTCTGGCGCCAGAACATCCATATCCGGCCGGGTTCAATGATTGCCTGGGTGTCTGGCGCGCGCTGCGCAGCGGCCCGTTCCGGCTTGACCCCGCGCGAACGCTGGTGGCGGGGGACAGCGCTGGCGGCAACCTTGCCGCCGCACTCTGCCTGGCGCTGCGGGATGCGAACGAGCCATTGCCGGCGGCGCAAGTCCTGATCTATCCGGGGTTGGGTGGCGATCATCAGCTGCCGTCGCGCACTGAATGCATTGACGCACCCTTGCTCAGCAGCAGCGATGTAGATTGCTATCACGCCTTGTACTTGCGCGGCTCGCGAAAGCCGGGTGCTTATGCGATGCCGTTGCTCGCCGCAGATTTGGCCGGTTTGCCTGCGGCGCTGATCGCCGTGGCGCAATTCGACCCGCTGCGTGACGACGGTGTCTGCTACGCCGAGCGACTGAATGCGGCGGGCGTCGCCGCCACGCTGTATTACGGCGAGGGACTGGTCCACGGCTGTTTGCGGGGGCGCGGCCAGGTCGCCGAGGTCGACGCGCTCTATGAAACCCTGCTCGGTTTTCTGGCGGCGAAACTCTGACTCAGCAAGGGCATGCTCATTGACGTAATTCGGGTTTATGATGCCGGACGGCAGAATAATAGAAGTCCCCCCAGGGATGACCTCGACCCCTTACGGAGCGCGCAATGCAGACTTTGTACCCGCAGATCAAACCTCACGCCCGGCACGATCTGGCTGTCGATGAAACCCATACCCTGTATGTCGACGAAAGCGGTTCACCGGAAGGTTTACCTGTCGTGTTTATCCATGGCGGCCCGGGCGCCGGGTGTGATGCCCAGAGCCGCCGGTACTTCGATCCGAACCTGTATCGCATTGTGACGTTCGACCAGCGCGGTTGCGGTCGCTCCACACCCCACGCCAGCCTCGAGAACAACACCACCTGGGATCTGGTTGCCGACCTTGAGCGGATCCGCAAACACCTGGGCATCGAAAAATGGGTGCTGTTTGGCGGTTCCTGGGGCTCGACGCTGGCCCTGGCCTATGCGCAAACCCACCCGGAACGCGTGCACGGTCTGATCCTGCGCGGGATTTTTCTCTGCCGCCCGCAGGAAATCGAATGGTTCTACCAGTGTGGCGCCAGCCGTCTGTTCCCCGATTACTGGCAGGACTATGTCGCACCGATTCCACTGGACGAGCGCGACGATTTGCTCAGCGCTTTCCACAAACGCCTGATCGGCAACGATCAGATCGCGCAGATGCATGCAGCCAAGGCCTGGTCGACCTGGGAGGGCCGCACCGCGACCCTGCGTCCGAACCCGCTGGTGGTCGATCGCTTCTCCGAACCTCAGCGCGCCTTGTCCATCGCCCGCATCGAATGCCACTACTTCACCAACAACGCGTTCCTTGAACCCAACCAACTGATTCGCGACATGGGCAAGATCGCGCATTTGCCGGGCGTGATCGTCCACGGTCGTTATGATGTGATCTGCCCACTGGACAACGCCTGGGAACTGCATCAGAACTGGCCGAACAGCGAATTGCAGGTGATCCGCGACGCCGGCCACGCGGCTTCCGAACCGGGTATCACCGATGCGCTGGTGCGCGCCGCCGGCCAGATGGCTCGCCGCCTGCTCGACCTGCCACCTGAAGAAGCATGAAGGGCCTGCTCCAACGCGTGCGTGGCGCGCGAGTCGAGGTAGCGGGGGAGGTGGTCGGTGCGGTCGATCAGGGATTGCTGGTGCTGGTGGCTGTCGAGCCGGAAGATACTCGTGCCAACGCCGACAAACTTCTGCATAAGCTGCTTAACTATCGGGTGTTCAGTGACGCCGAGGGCAAGATGAACTTGTCCTTGGCGGAGGTGGGTGGCGGGTTGCTGCTGGTCTCGCAGTTCACCCTGGCCGCCGACACCAAGAGCGGGTTGCGCCCGAGTTTTTCGACTGCGGCCCCTCCGGCCCTGGGCGAGGAGCTTTTCGACTATCTATTAAGCAAAGCGAAACAGGTGCATGGCACTGTGGCATCAGGTAGATTCGGCGCGGATATGCAAGTGCACCTGGTCAACGATGGCCCGGTAACATTCCTGTTACAGACCTGAAAGCGCTTGAAACACCTTTTTAAGGGCTTTTCGACTGAAAACAGGGGCTTTTCGCGATAAATACTTTGTTAGCCCTGATGCGTTGTAACGCGGCCTACTAGATAATCGCGCGCTACGGGGATCGGCGTTCGTTGGTCCGTTTTAACTTAGGTAGAGACTTGTCCGGGACCTGTTGGGGAATCATTTAGCCCCATAGGAGTCGGAACAATGCTCGCCAACTTGGCAAGAGTGGTCTGTAAGGTCGGTTTTTTCATGCCGGATTCCTCACAGGCCCTTTAACTGGCCGTTGGTTTTTTGATCTGTTTTCGGCGAGGGTTGCTCGTGATTGTTAGTCCCTGTAATGCACCAAAATTGTCTGCCAAACGGTTACGAAGCGCTCTTGTAGCGGGTTCGGCATTCCTTTGCCTGCTCAGCGCCGGCCAGCTTTGGGCGTTCAATCTGGATGATGTGTCGGCCAAGGCAAAAGAGATGGCCGGGCAAAAATACGAAGCCCCGCGCAGTAACCTGCCGAATGAATTTCGTGAGATGAAATTCGCGGATTACCAAAAGATTCGGTTCCGCACCGAAAAAGCCGAATGGGCCGACCAGAAAACCCCATTCAAGCTTTCGTTCTATCACCAGGGCATGCATTTCGACACGCCGGTGAAAATCAACGAAATCACGGCTAACAACGTCGAAGAGATCAAATACGACCCAAGTCGTTTCGATTTCGGCGATGTCAAGTTCGATCCTAAAGCCACCGAACAACTGGGTTATGCCGGTTTTCGTGTGCTTTACCCGATCAACAAGGCCGACAAGCAAGACGAAATCATGACCATGCTGGGCGCGAGCTACTTCCGCGTTGTCGGCAAGGGTCACACCTATGGCTTGTCCGCTCGCGGCATGGCCATCGATACCGCTTTGCCGTCCGGCGAAGAATTTCCACGTTTCACCGAATTCTGGATTCAACAGCCAAAGCCGGGCGACAAGCACCTGGTTATCTTCGCGCTGCTGGATTCGCCACGCGCCACGGGTGCCTATCGCCTGATCCTGCGTCCGGGCAGCGACACCATCGTCGACGTCAAAGCCCGCATGTTCCTGCGTGACAAGGTCACCAAGCTTGGCGTTGCACCGTTGACCAGTATGTTCCTGTTCGGCGCCAACCAGCCGTCGAAAGTCCTGAACTACCGTCGCGAACTGCACGACTCCAGCGGTCTGTCGATCCATGCCGGCAACGGCGAGTGGATCTGGCGCCCGTTGAACAACCCAAAACACTTGGCCGTGAGCAACTTCTCGATCGAGAACCCGCGCGGTTTCGGTTTGCTGCAACGTGGCCGTGACTTCAGCCACTATGAAGACCTCGACGACCGCTACGACAAGCGCCCAAGCGCCTGGATCGAACCGAAAGGCGATTGGGGCAAGGGCTCCGTTGATCTGGTCGAGATTCCGACTGCCGACGAAACCAACGACAATATCGTTGCTTTCTGGAGTCCGGAAAAACTGCCTGAACCTGGCCAGCCGCTGGACGTCGCCTATCGTTTGCACTGGACCATCGACGAAGCCGCGCTTCATGCACCTGACAGTGCCTGGGTTCAACAGACCCTGCGCTCCACGGGTGACGTGAAACAGTCCAACCTGATCCGTCAGCCGGACGGCACCGTGGCTTATCTGGTGGACTTTGAAGGTCCGTCCCTCGCAGCCCTGCCGGAAACAGCGGACGTTCGCAGTCAGGTCAGCGTTGGCGATAATGCCGAGCTGGTCGAGAACAGCGTGCGCTACAACCCTGAAACCAAGGGCTGGCGCCTGACCCTGCGGATGAAGATCAAGGATCCGGGCAAGCCTACCGAGATGCGTGCTGCACTGGTCGAGAACATCGTGCCTGCCGACCTCACCAAGACATCGCTGCCAGCCTCCAATTCTTCTGTTGCCAAGGCCGACAAGGTTGCCGCCAAGCAACAAGAGAAGACGGACAAGGAAGCCAAGGACGCCAAGCAAGCTGACGCCAAACAGGCTGATGCCAAGCCCGTTGCGGATGCCAAGAACAAGGACAACAAAGACGCCAAGCAGCCTGTCGCTGCGGACGCGGCCCCAGCCACACCGGAATCGGCATCGACTGAAGAAGTCCTGACCGAGACCTGGAGCTACCAGTTGCCTGCCGATGAGTAATTCTCAAGTACAGCCAGAGACTCTTGCCGAGTATCTGGCGCATTTACCGATGACCGACCAGCAGCGCGCGGAACTCGCGGGCTGCCAGTCCTTCAGCGAGTTGCATCAGCGTCTGTCATCTTCGACATTCGACGCGCCGACCGAGGCTGCACAAGCCTCGGTGGGCAAGCGCCTGCTCCTGAACTCTGCTGAAGAGCTGGAAGAGGCGGAAATGCTGGGGGTCGACGCCAGCGGTCGTGTCGTACTCAAAGCGACGCCGCCGATCCGTCGGACCAAAGTCGTGCCGGAGCCGTGGCGCACCAATATTCTGGTGCGTGGCTGGCGTCGTCTGACCGGTCGCACCAATCCGCCGGCTCCGCCCAAGGATGAACGCGTGTTGCCGGCGGCTCGCTGGCGCACCGTCGGTTCGATCCGCCGTTACATTTTGCTGGTGCTGATGCTGGGCCAGACGATCGTTGCCGGCTGGTACATGAAAGGCATCATGCCGTACCAGGGCTGGTCGTTCGTCGACCTGAACGAAGTGCTGCATCAACCGCTGCTGCAAACCGCCACGCAAGTACTGCCATACGCGTTGCAAACCAGCATTCTGATTCTGTTCGGGATTCTGTTCTGCTGGGTGTCAGCCGGTTTCTGGACTGCGTTGATGGGCTTCCTCGAGTTGCTCACCGGTCACGATAAATACCGCATCTCCGGTAAAAGTGCCGGCAACGAGCCGATCGCCAAGGACGCGCGCACCGCACTGGTGATGCCGATCTGCAACGAGGACGTGCCACGGGTGTTTGCCGGTTTGCGGGCGACCTTCGAGTCGGTGGCGGCCACGGGCGACCTGGATCGCTTCGACTTCTTTGTCCTCAGCGACAGTAATGAAGCCGACATTTGCGTTGCCGAGCAGCAAGCCTGGCTGGACGTCTGCCGTGAAGCCAAAGGCTTCGGCAAGATCTTCTATCGCCGCCGTCGTCGCCGTGTGAAACGTAAAAGCGGCAACCTCGACGACTTCTGCCGTCGTTGGGGCGGTGACTACAAGTACATGGTCGTGCTCGACGCCGACTCGGTAATGAGCGGTGAATGCCTGACCAGCCTGGTGCGCTTGATGGAAGCCACCCCGGATGCGGGCATTATCCAGACCGCGCCACGTGCGTCGGGCATGGACACTCTTTATGCGCGCATGCAGCAGTTTGCTACTCGCGTTTATGGTCCGCTGTTTACCGCCGGTCTGCACTTCTGGCAGTTGGGTGAATCCCACTACTGGGGTCACAACGCGATCATCCGCATGAAGCCGTTCATCGAGCATTGCGCCTTGGCGCCATTGCCCGGTAAAGGTGCTTTTGCCGGTGCAATCCTGTCTCACGACTTTGTTGAAGCAGCGCTGATGCGCCGTGCCGGCTGGGGCGTGTGGATCGCTTACGACTTGCCGGGCAGCTACGAAGAACTGCCGCCGAACCTGCTGGACGAACTCAAGCGTGACCGTCGCTGGTGCCACGGTAACCTGATGAACTTCCGCCTGTTCCTGGTCAAGGGCATGCACCCGGTACACCGTGCGGTGTTCCTGACCGGCGTTATGTCTTACCTTTCGGCGCCGCTGTGGTTCTTCTTCCTTGTGCTGTCGACGGCGCTGCTGGCGGTCAACACGTTGATGGAGCCGCAGTACTTCATGGAGCCGCGTCAACTGTATCCGCTGTGGCCACAATGGCACCCGGACAAGGCCGTGGCGCTGTTCTCGACGACCATCGTGCTGCTGTTCCTGCCGAAACTGTTGAGCATCATCCTGATCTGGGCCAAGGGCGCGAAAGAGTTCGGTGGCAAGTTCAAGGTGACCTTCTCGATGCTGCTGGAGATGCTGTTCTCCATGCTCCTGGCGCCGGTGCGGATGATTTTCCACACCCGTTTCGTGCTCGCCGCGTTCCTCGGCTGGGCTGCGACCTGGAACTCGCCACAACGTGACGACGACTCCACGCCATGGAGCGAGGCGGTCAAACGCCACGGTCCGCAAACCCTGCTGGGCTTCTTCTGGGCATTGCTGGTGGTATGGCTGAACCCGAGTTTCCTGTGGTGGCTGGTGCCTATCGTCGGTTCGTTGATGCTGTCGATCCCGGTGTCAGTGATCTCCAGCCGTGTCGGCCTGGGCCTCAAGTCTCGCGACGCGAGCCTGTTCCTGATCCCTGAGGAATACAATCCGCCGCAGGCGTTGCTGGCGACGGATCAGTACACCCACGAAAACCGTTGGCATGCTCTGAATGACGGCTTCGTGCGCGCGGTGGTCGATCCACAGCAGAACGCCTTGGCGTGTTCGCTGGCGACTTCGCGTCATGCTCATGCCGAGCCGATCGAATGGCTGCGCAACGAACGGGTTCGCCATGCATTGAAAGTCGGTCCCGACGGGCTGACCAACAATGAGCGTGTGTACTTGCTGAGCGATCCGGTGGCATTGGCTCGCTTGCACGAACAGGTCTGGGACGAAAGTCACCCTGAGTGGCTGGAAGCCTGGCGCAAATCGGTGAAAGCCGATCCCCATGCGCCGCTGCTGCCACTCAAGCCTCTGAGCGCACAACCTCAGATGGCCTGATGAAAAGCCCCGCGAAAGCGGGGCTTTTTTTGCCTGATCGTTTCCTAACCCTTGTGCAAATGGCCGAGTGGGTTAGCATCCGTCCCCGAATTGGTGCGCCCGGACAGTTTTCTGTTCGTATCTGCTGGTTTTCTAAAGAAAAACCGCTGTTTGCGCGCCTCACAACGCAATGGTTTTGGGGACTTGATGATGAAGAAGTATCTGTCGATGCTGCTGGTCGGCGTCACGGCATTGGTTGCAGTCGGCGCGGCGCAGGCCGGTGCCATCGATGACGCGGTCAAGCGTGGCACGCTGAAAGTCGGCATGGACCCGACCTACATGCCGTTCGAAATGACTAACAAGCGCGGCGAGATCATCGGTTTCGAAGTCGACATCCTCAAAGCCATGTCGAAGGCCATGGGCGTCAAGCTGGAGCTGGTGTCCACCGGCTACGACGGCATCATCCCGGCCCTGATGACCGACAAGTTCGACATGATCGGCAGCGGCATGACCCTGACTCAAGAGCGCAACCTGCGCCTGAATTTCAGCGAACCGTTCATCGTGGTTGGCCAGACCCTGCTGATCCGCAACGAGCTCGAAGGCACCATCAAGTCCTATAAAGACCTGAACACCGCTGACTATCGCATCACCTCCAAGCTGGGCACCACTGGCGAGATGGTCGCGAAAAAACTGATCGCCAAAGCCAAGTACCACGGTTACGACAACGAACAGGAAGCCGTGCTCGACGTCGTCAATGGCAAGGCGGACGCGTTCATCTACGACGCACCGTACAACGTAGTGGCGGTGAACAAGGTCGGTGCCGGAAAACTGGTATTCCTCGACAAGCCGTTCACCTATGAGCCGCTGGCCTTCGGTCTGAAGAAGGGTGACTTTGACAGCATCAACTTCATCAACAACTTCCTGCACCAGATCCACGAAGACGGCACCTACGATCGAATCCATGACAAGTGGTTCAAAGACACCGCTTGGCTCAAGGACATGGAATAAGGCCGTCAGCTAGACCGCGTCGCCGCCATCGCCAGCAGGCTGGCTCCCACAGGAGATTTGTGTACGCCGCAGATCCAATGTGGGAGCCAGCCTGCTGGCGATGGCGGCTTCCCTGGCGACATAACTTTCGGATTTCGCTAAACCCATGAAACAGAAAAAAGCCCAATGGCCGTGGCACGTATTAACCGTGCTGCTGCTGATCGGCCTGGCCGGCGCGTTGTATTACGCCACCTCGCTGATGTCCTACGAATGGCGTTGGAACCGCGTGCCGCAATACTTCGCGTACCACGCCGAAGAGTCCCAGCGCGCCGCCGACATCTCTACCGTCAGCGAACTGGTGCGCAAGGGCGATAAAGCCGAAGTCACCCTGCGCAATGACGCGGGCGATGAGCAGCACCTGACTGTTGATGACAACAGTCTTCAAGTTGCCCAAGGCGATGACGTCGCTGAAGGCGATGTGATCGGCGTCACCCGTCATTGGGCCGCAGGACCGCTGATGTGGGGATTGTGGACCACCTTATGGTTATCAGTGGTGTCCGGCGTGCTGGGTCTGTTGATCGGTCTCGCTACGGGGTTGTGTCGTCTGTCGAATAACCCCACCTTGCGCGATCTCTCGACGATCTACGTTGAGCTGGTGCGCGGCACGCCGTTGCTGGTGCAGATCTTCATTTTCTACTTCTTCATCGGCACCGTGATGAACCTGTCACGGGAGTTCGCCGGGATCGCCGCGCTGTCGTTGTTCACCGGTGCCTATGTGGCGGAGATCATCCGCTCCGGCGTGCAGTCCATCGCCCGTGGCCAGAACGAAGCCGCGCGCTCCCTGGGCTTGAGCGCAGGCCAGTCGATGCGCCACGTGGTGCTGCCGCAGGCGTTGAAACGCGTGCTGCCGCCGCTGGCGGGGCAGTTCATCAGCCTGGTCAAGGACACCTCGCTGGTGTCGGTGATCGCGATTACCGAGCTGCTTAAAAGCGGTCGTGAAGTCATCACCACCTCGTTCTCACCTTTCGAAATCCTGTTCTGTGTGGCTGGGCTGTACCTGTTGATCAACCTGCCGCTGTCGAAAGTCGCCAGCCGGCTTGAGCGGAGGCTCGCGCAAAGTGATTGAAGTCCGCAATCTGGTAAAAGTCTTCGACACCCGTGGCCAGGTGGTTCGCGCGGTGGATGACGTCACCACGCAAGTGGCCAAGGGCGAAGTGCTGGTGGTCATCGGCCCTTCGGGTTCCGGCAAATCGACGTTCCTGCGCTGCCTCAACGGCCTGGAAGCATTCGATTCAGGCTCGGTGAGCATCGACGGGCTGCAACTGGCCGATTCGAAAACCGATGTGAACGCTTATCGCCGCGAAGTCGGCATGGTGTTCCAGCACTTCAACCTGTTCCCGCACATGACCGTGCTGGAAAACCTTTGCCTGGCCCAGAAAGTCGTGCGCAAGCGCGGCAAGAAAGAGCGCGAGGCCAAGGCCATGGTGTTGCTGGAAAAAGTTGGTATTGCGCAGAAGGCCAATGAGTTTCCATCACGGCTGTCCGGCGGTCAGCAGCAACGTGTGGCGATTGCTCGTGCGTTGGCCATGGAGCCCAAGGTGATGCTGTTCGATGAACCGACCTCGGCGCTTGACCCGGAGATGGTCGGCGAAGTGCTGGACGTCATGAAAACCCTGGCCGTGGAAGGCATGACGATGGTGTGTGTCACCCACGAAATGGGTTTTGCGCGGGAAGTGGCGGATCGGGTGTTGTTCTTCGATCACGGCAAATTGCTGGAAGATGCTTCGCCGGCCGAGTTCTTCGATGCACCGAAGGACCCGCGGGCCCAAGCCTTCTTGCGCCAGGTTCTGTAATTTCATCGGCTGAAAAACCGCTATCGCGAGCAGGCTCACTCCCACAGGGTTAGGCGCCAGACACAAAATTTGTGTACGCCGCCGATCAAAGTGGGAGCGAGCCTGCTCGCGATGGCATCACCTCGGTCCCAAGCGAACCGAGGCATCCGCATCACCTTAAACCTTGAATCTGCCCACCAGCATCTGCAAATGCGTCCCCAGCCGCGCCAGCTCAACGCTGGAGGCTGCGGTCTCTTCACTGGCTGCCGAGGTCTGTTCCGACACATCGCGCACGTTCAGCACGCTGCGGTTGATCTCTTCAGCCACTGCGGTTTGCTGCTCGGCAGCGGCGGCAATCTGCTGGTTCATCGACTGGATCGCCGACACGGTACGCGTGATGCTTTCCAGCGAGCTGCCGGCACGGCGCGTCAGCTCGACGCTGCTGTCGGTCAGGCTGCGGCTGTTGTCCATGATGGTCGCGACTTGCTGGGTGCCGGTTTGCAGGCCGACGATCAGTTCTTCGATTTCTTCGGTGGACTTCTGGGTGCGCTGGGCGAGGCTACGGACTTCGTCGGCGACCACCGCAAAACCACGTCCGGCCTCACCGGCCCGAGCGGCTTCGATGGCCGCGTTGAGCGCCAGCAGGTTGGTCTGTTGGGCGACGGATTTGATCACGTCGAGCACGCTGCCGATCTTGTCGCTCTCGCGTTTCAGATCGCTCATGGCGGCGGTGGAGTTGCCGACTTCGAGGGCCAGGCGCTCGATCTGAGCGATGGCTTCGCCGACGACCTTGTCACCTTCACGCGCCTGCTGGTCGGCGGCGACGGCGGCTTCAGAGGCTTCTTCGGCGTTACGCGCCACCTCCTGAACCGTGGCGGTCATTTCGTTCATGGCGGTCGCCACCTGGTCGGTCTCGACCTTCTGGCTGTTGACCCCGGCGCTGGTCTGCTCGGTCACGGCGGACAGTTCTTCGGCGGCGCTGGCAATTTGCGTGACGCCATTACTGATGCCGCCGATCAGTTCGCGCAGACCCAAAGTCATGCTCTGCATGGCGCGCTGGAGCTGGCCCAGTTCATCGCGGCGTTCAGAGATGAGGTTTTGCGTCAGGTCGCCCGCTGCGACGCGTTCGGCCACTTTAAGGGTCTGGTTCAACGGGATCACGATCTGGCGAGTGATGGCCCATGCAGCGAGCAAACCAAACGCCAAGGCCAGAACGGTCGCCATCAGCAGCAGGTCTTTGGCGTGCGCAGCGTCGGTGTCACGCACGATGGTTTGCGATACGGTCAGTTTTTTGCTGACATCGAGCAGGATGTCCCCTTGCGCGGCCATTTGCTTGAGGGCGGCGGCGCTGGTGACCTGCGAGTCGCGGAATTGGCTGACGGCGGCGCGGTAGGCTTTAAGCGAATCCGTCGCCTGCTGCAGGTTGGCGATATGTTGCTCAGGCAGTTTGGCCGGCAGGCTTTCGAGGTTTTTCAGCGCGTTGTCGATGGCGTCCAGCGCAGGTTGCTCAGCCTCGGTTTTGCCGCTGTAGGTATAGCCGCGAACCTGGAAGCGCGCTTGCTGAATCAGCTTGCTCAGGTCGATCACGCTGTTGAAGTCGGCAACACTGTTGCCTTGCAGCATGGACTTTTCGACTTCGGCGACGCGGGCCACGGCGTTGTCGGCGGTTGCACCGAGTTTGCTGCGGGCATCTTCGCGATTCGCTCCGGCCTGGACCATGGTGCCGAACGCTTGCTTGTACTGGCTGACGGCGGCCAGTTGCTGGTCGATCATCGCCACGTCGTCTGGCTGTTCGATCAATTTGCGCGCGGTTTGCAGACCGGCATCGAGCTGGCCCAACAAGTCGTTGACGGCGCCCGGGCCTTGTTCGCCTCGGCGCATTTCGTAGTCCAGGCGAGCCAGACGCAGGTCTTTGGTTCGGTCATTGAGGCTGGCGATGAACCCGAGCTTGTCGCCACGGCTCATCACGCCCGTCAGGCCGGTCCAGCCCGTGAAGGTGATCAGCAACGTTAGCAGCAGCACCAGACCGAAGCCGATCCCCAGTTTGCGATTGACGCTTACATTTCCCAGACTCTCGGCTAGCCAACGGTACATGCTGCAACTCCCTCGGACCACGCATTGGTTTTATGAGGGCTATATCGGCAGGTGAGCACGAATCTGTAGGCGTATGCGTTGGCTGGGACGATGAATTTCCCTGTGGGAGTGAGCCTGCTCGCGATGGCGGACGGTCAGTCAACAGAAGGTCAACTGGCAGTCCGCCATCGCGAGCAGGCTCGCTCCCACAGGTTCTGTGTCGAACGTTAAGCCCGAGTTAGAAAAGACGTGCGAGCAGGGCTGTGACGGCGGTTTCGACGCGCAGGATGCGCTCACCCAGTTGCACCGGTTGCAGGCCAGACTTGGCCAGCAGATCAATTTCGTAAGGAATCCAGCCACCTTCGGGGCCGATGGCCAGGGTCACCGGCTCATCCAGGCCGCGGGGGCAGGGCGGATAGTTGCCGGGATGGCCGACGAGGCCGAGGGTGCCCTCGCTGATGGCGGGCAGGCGATCCTCGACGAACGGCTTGAAGCGTTTCTCGATAACGATGTCCGGCAGCACGCTGTCCCGGGCCTGTTCGAGGCCGAGGATCAACTGTTCGCGAATCGCCTCGGGTTCAAGGAACGGCGTTTGCCAGAAGCTCTTCTCGACGCGATAGCTGTTCACCAGGATGATTCGTGGCACACCCATGGCCGCTACGGTCTGAAACACCCTGCGCAGCATTTTGGGCCTTGGCAGGGCCAACACCAGTGTCAGCGGCAGCTTGGCCGGTGGCGGCTGGTCGAGGGTGACGCGCAGTTCGGCTTCATCGGCCTCCAGGCGCAGCACTTCGGCGGAGCCCATCAGCCCGCCGATGCGCCCGACCCGCATGCTGTCACCGACGACGCAGCGATGGACTTCCTGCATGTGCGTCAACCGGCGATCACGCAGGATCGCTCGGTCGGCCGCAATGAAGTCGGCCTCTTCGAGGAGCAACAGATTCACGGCTGGGTCGCTGGCGGCTGGTCGTTGTGATCGTCTGCCGGCTGGTCGTCCGGATGCTCGCCGCGTTTGCTGATCAAACCGCCGAACAGCACGCCGATTTCAAACAACAGCCACATCGGCACCGCCAGCAAGGTCTGCGAGAAGATGTCCGGCGGCGTCAGGATCATGCCGACCACGAAGCAGCCGATGACCACATACGGGCGGATTTTCTTCAGGTATTTGACGTCGACCACGCCGATCCACACCAACAGCACCACGGCCACCGGAATCTCGAACGCCACGCCGAAGGCGAAGAACAGCGTCATGACGAAATCGAGGTAGCTGGTGATGTCGGTCATCATTTCCACGCCGGCCGGGGTGGCAGCGGCGAAGAATTTGAAGATCAGCGGGAACACCAGGTAATAGGCGAACGCCATGCCGGTGTAGAACAGCACAATGCTGGACATCAGCAATGGCACCGCAATGCGCTTCTCATGCTTGTACAGGCCTGGCGCGATGAAGCCCCAGATCTGATGCAGGATTACCGGGATCGCCAGGAACAGCGAGACCATCATCGTCAGCTTCAGTGGCGTCAGGAACGGCGACGACACGTCAGTGGCGATCATCGTCGCGCCGGCCGGCAGGTACGCACGCAATGGCGTGGAGACGAAGGTGTAGATCTGCTGGGTGAACGCAAACAGCCCGGCGAAGATGATGAAAATCGCCGCTACGCAACGCAGCAGACGGGTACGCAGCTCGGTGAGGTGCGAAACCAGCGGCATGTGCTGGTCGTTTTCAGGGAGATCGCTCATGGGGCTCGCGGCGGCAGTGTTGGGTCATGAGGGGCTGGCGCAACAGGCGCAGCCGCAGGCGTAACGGGTTCAACCGGCGTTGCTGCAACAACGGGCGCAGGTTCGGCGGCCACTGCAACAGGTGCAGCGGCTGGAGCCTGAATCGTCTGCTCTGCCACGGGCTCAACCGGCGGGACCGGTGTCGCGTCCTGCTGAGTCGGCGTGAAAATCTTCCGCGCCTCCTGTTCCAGCGACAGAATGTGCTCGTTGTGCAGTTGCCGACGGATCTCGTCGGCACCGATTTCACGTTCAACTTCCTGTTTGATCGCGTTGAAGCTGCGCTTCAGGCGGCCGACCCACAGGCCGGCGGTGCGCGCAGCACCCGGCAAACGCTCGGGGCCCAGCACCAGCAGGGCAACGAGGCCGACGAGCAGCAGTTCAGAGAAGCTGATACCAAACATTAGTCAGTGCTCACACGTCTTTGCGGATTGGCTCTTCGACTTTTTGCGCCTGCACATCGATGGTGTGCGGCTGGTTCACGGACTGCGTGGTCTGCGGCTGAACCGGTGGAACCGGTTGGGCCGGGTTCACCGTCGGGTCAACCGGCTTTTCTTCGTCGCTCATGGCTTTCTTGAAACCCTTGATCGACTCGCCCACGTCAGTGCCGAGGTTTTTCAGTTTTTTGGTGCCGAACACCAGCACGACAACAACCAGGATGACGATCCAGTGTTTCCAGTCAAAAATGCCCATGTTGCTGCTCCTCTCTAATAATTGTTCAGGCGGACGGGCGCGAGGCTTTCTCGGCGTGTCCGGACAGACCGAAACGACGGTCCAGTTCATCGAGTACAGCCTGAGGATGCTGCCCCAGTTGGGCGAGCATTACCATGCTGTGGAACCACAAATCGGCGGTCTCGTAGATCACATCGCTGCAGTCGCCGCTGATGGCGGCATCCTTGGCGGCAATGATGGTTTCGACCGACTCTTCGCCGACTTTTTCCAGAATCTTGTTCAAGCCCTTGTGGTACAGGCTGGCGACATACGAGCTGTCGGCGGCGGCGCCTTTGCGCTCTTCCAGTACCTGGGCCAGACGGGTCAGCGTGTCACTCATGGGTGTGTCCTGCGCTATAGATGGCGTGCGGGTCTTTGAGCACCGGGTCGACGGTTTTCCAGTCGCCGTTCTCGAAGACACGGTAGAAGCAACTCTGGCGGCCGGTATGGCAGGCGATGTCACCGATCTGCTCGACCATCAGGATGATCACGTCGGCGTCACAGTCCAGGCGCATCTCATGCAGCGTCTGCACATGGCCGGACTCTTCGCCCTTGCGCCACAGCTTGCCGCGCGAACGTGACCAGTAAATGGCGCGGTTCTCGGCAGCGGTCAATTCCAGTGCTTCGCGGTTCATCCAGGCCATCATCAGGACGCGCCCGGTTTTGTGATCCTGTGCGATCGCCGGCACCAGGCCATCGGCATCCCACTTGATCTCGTCCAGCCAGTTTTTCATCTTCGACTCCGACAGCGGGTTCCACACTTCATGAGCAGAACCCAAGCGTTCAAACAGTGTGCCAGTGCGCGGCACAACTGGCTATCGGCGAACGACCAGATACAAGCCGACGGCCATCATGATTCCGGCCGGCCAGTAAGCCAGTTCGTTCAGCGGTCCACCGATGGCGAGTATCGCGCCACCCGCCAGGTGGGCGGTGCCCAGCAATCGCAGGAACCAATCATCCCGGCGCCTGTGCCACGGTGGCGGTGGGTCATAGGCATGGGGCTGCGACATCCGTTCGAGCAGGTCGCGGGCCATGTTGGCCAAATGCGGGAGCTGCTCGAATTGGCTCTGTACGTTGCCAAGCAAGGCCTTTGGGCTGACCCGCTCGCGCATCCAGCGTTCCAGGAACGGCTGGGCGGTGTTCCACAGGTCCAGCTCCGGGTACAGCTGACGGCCCAGGCCTTCGATGTTCAACAGGGTTTTTTGCAGCAAAACGAGCTGCGGCTGCACTTCCATGTTGAAGCGTCGAGCGGTCTGGAACAGGCGCATCAGCACCTGGCCGAAAGAAATATCTTTTAACGGCTTTTCGAAGATCGGTTCGCACACGGTACGGATCGCCGCTTCGAACTCGTTGAGTTTGGTTTCCGCCGGCACCCAGCCCGAATCGATGTGCAATTGCGCCACACGACGGTAATCGCGCTTGAAGAAGGCGAACAGGTTGCGCGCCAGGTAATCCTGGTCTTCCGGGGTGAGGCTGCCGACGATGCCGCAGTCGATCGCAATGTACTGCGGGCTCCACGGGTTCACGGTGCTGACAAAGATGTTGCCCGGGTGCATGTCGGCGTGAAAGAAACTGTCGCGGAAAACCTGGGTGAAGAAAATCTCCACGCCACGTTCGGCGAGCATTTTCATGTCGGTGCGCTGGTCGGCCAGGGTCGCGAGGTCAGTGACCTGAATCCCGTAGATGCGCTCCATCACCAGCACTTTCGGCCGGCACCAGTCCCAATAGACTTGTGGCACATAAAGCAGCGGCGAGCCTTCGAAGTTGCGCTTCAGCTGGCTGGCGTTCGCCGCTTCGCGCAGCAGGTCGAGTTCGTCGTAGATGGTTTTTTCGTAGTCCTGGACCACGTCCACCGGGTGCAGCAGACGCGCGTCGGCCGAAAGTTTCTCGGCGGCGCGGGCGAGAATGAACAGCCACGCCAGGTCCTGGGCGATGATCGGTTTGAGGCCCGGGCGGATCACCTTGACCACCACTTCTTCACCGGTTTTCAGCTGCGCGGCATGCACCTGTGCCACCGAGGCCGAGGCCAGCGGCTCGACGTCGAAGCGGCTGAACACTTCGCTGATCTTTTTGCCCAGCTGTTCTTCGATCAGATTGACCGACACCTGCGAGTCGAATGGCGGCACACGGTCCTGAAGTTTCATCAGTTCATCGGCGATGTCTTCCGGCAGCAAGTCGCGGCGCGTCGAAAGGATCTGCCCGAACTTGATGAAAATCGGCCCGAGGTCCTGCAGCGCCAGGCGCAATCGCGCGCCACGGCTGAGGTCCAGCGTCTTGCGCGGGAACCAGCGCCACGGCAACACGTAGCGCAGCGCCAGCAGAAACCAGGGCAGTGGCAGGGCGAACAGCAGGTCATCGAGGCGGTAGCGAATCACAACGCGCTGGATGCGCAACAAACGGCGGACGGCAAGCAGCTTCATGCGTTATCGCTTGGGTCGAGGGATCGGGAAAGGCGCTCGAAACGCGCCTCGAGACGTTCCAGATCGAGTTTGATCTGGTCCAGTTCACTGAAACGGGCTTCGGCTTCGCGCTGACCGACGAGGGTGCGCGATTCTTCAGCCAGGTATTCGCCCAGGTTCTGATTGAGGCTGGCGAACCCCTGCTGATACCAGCGAGCGCGACTGCGAAGGTGACCGCCAACCAGTTGCGTTGCGACCGGTCCCAGCCAGCGCGAGAGCTCGTATTCCCAGTCCAGCTCAAGGTCCTGAAGGATCGCCGCCAGTTCCAGCAGCACGCCGCTGTCGCCGTCGAGTTCGACTTCAGGGCCATGCAGGACCGAGGTCTTGTCCTTGCTCATCGCCAGTTTCAACAGGCTGGAGGCCGGTGCACGCAAGGTGCAATCGGCGCCGGTTTCCCAGTGAGCGGCGAGCATCAAGCCTTCATCGCTGGGCAGGATGAACAGTTGCAGCGCCGGACTGCGGCAATCGACGGCAATCACTCTGCCACTCAAATGCGCCAGTCGCGGCAGCGCCGTGCTGTCGAGACGCAGCACCCGGTTCAGGCCGAGTTCAACGCTGGCGAGCAGGCCGGCCAGCAGCATCAGGGTTTGATGCCGCGGTGCAGGGCGACGATGCCTGCGGTCATGTTGTGGTAGGTCACGCGGTCGAAACCGGCTTCGACCATCATCGACTTCAGGGTTTCCTGGTTCGGGTGCATGCGGATCGATTCGGCCAGGTAGCGATAGCTTTCCGAGTCGTTGGTGATCAGCTTGCCCATCAACGGCATGAAGGCGAACGAATAGGCGTCGTAGGCTTTGGACATCAACGCGTTGGTCGGTTTGGAGAATTCCAGCACCAGCAGACGGCCGCCCGGTTTCAGCACGCGCAACATCGAGCGCAGGGCATCTTCTTTGTGGGTGACGTTACGCAGGCCGAAGGCGATGGTGACGCAATCGAAATGGTTGTCCGGGAACGGCAGTTTTTCAGCATCGGCCTGAACGAATTCGACGTTGCCGGCCACACCCAGATCCAGCAGGCGGTCGCGACCGACCTTGAGCATGGACTCGTTGATGTCGGCCAACACCACTTGCCCGGTCGGGCCCACGAGGTGCGAGAATTTCTTGGTCAGGTCGCCCGTGCCGCCGGCGATGTCGAGCACGCGATTACCGGTGCGAACACCTGACAACTCGATCGCGAAACGCTTCCACAGACGGTGCATGCCACCCGACAGGAGGTCGTTCATCAAGTCGTATTTGGCGGCTACCGAGTGGAAAACCTCGGCGACTTTTTCCGCTTTTTGGCTTTCCGGAACGTTTTTGAAACCGAAGTGAGTGGTGGGTTCGGCATCGCTGCCTTTGCGCTGATCAGTCATATCGCTGTCACCAGAAGAGAATGCGGGACATTCTAATCCCGGTGGCCTGCTTTGTCTTGGCAAGGCTGAAGGTAAGATGGACTACCACGGGGACGTTTTGCCGCAGTGACGGTCAAGATGCTTCAGGAAAGTACTCATAAAGCAGGAGTTATTTGATGGCCCGTATTAGTGTTGAACGTGCCCACGGCCTGGGTAAGGAAGCTGCCCGAGAGAAGGCCGAGAAGCTGGCACAGAAGCTGTCCGAGCAATATGGCCTGGAGCCGCAGTGGTCCGGCGACACCCTGAACCTCAAGCGTTCCGGTGTTAAAGGTGCGGTGCATGTGGGTGAGGATTCGATCAAGGTTGATGTCGAGTTGGGTCTGTTGATGTCAGCCATGAGCGGCACCATCAAATCGGAAATCGAAAAGGCCCTCGATAAAGCACTGGCCTGATTTCCTAATTGAACCACATCCCCTGTGGGAGCCAGCCTGCTGGCGATTGCGGTGTCATCAGTCAGCATTGATGTTGATGGAAAAATCGCTATCGCCAGCAGGCTGGCTCCCACATTTGTTTTAAGGTGTGCCCGAAGTTTTATGTCAGTTGTTAGGGTGCCGTTTCTAATTTTTCTCCCTACTTTGTGCCTGAGCCCGACACTTTCGCGGGCAGTTCCTCAAACCTTCTGCGCGTGAGGTGCACCATGGCCAAAGTTATTTTGAAGAAAAAAATCGACGCTTCGACAACCGCTCTGAGCGACGTCAAATCCTATGCCCGCAAGATCTGGCTGGCAGGCCTGGGTGCCTACACCAAGGTCGGCCACGAGGGCAGCGAATACTTTCAAGAGTTGATCAAAGCGGGTCAAACTGTTGAAAAGAAAGGCAAAAAAGTGGTGGCCGAGAAGCTTGAAGCCGCTAACTCAGAGATCGAAGAAGCCAAGAGTGAAGTGAGTACTTTCAAAGGCAAGGTTGAGCTTCAACTCGACAAGGTCGAGAAGGCTTTTGACTCGCGTGTCGCAAGTGCCTTGAATCGTATCGGCATTCCGTCTAAACATGACGTTGAGACACTCTCTGCTAAGCTCGATGAGCTGACGGCATTGCTCGAACGCGTCGCGCGTAAATCTTAAGGAGAACGGGATGGCTGGCAAAAAGAACACCGAAAAAGAAGGCAGCTCGTGGATCGGGAAAGTTGAAGACTACTCCCGCAAAATCTGGCTGGCTGGTTTAGGCGTGTACTCGAAGATCGACACTGACGGCAGCAAGCTCTTCGATACATTGGTTAAAGACGGCGAGAAAGCCGAGAAGCTCACCAAAAGCGCTGTTGGCAAGAAAGTCGATGCCGCCAAGGACACCGCTTCGTCGGCCAAGTCGCGTATCAGCGATGTTAAAGACCGTGCACTGGGCAAGTGGGATGAGCTGGAAGGCGCGTTCGACAAGCGCCTGAACAGCGCCATTTCGCGCCTGGGTGTACCAAGCCGCAATGAAGTGAAAGCGCTGCACAGCAAGGTCGATACCCTGACCAAGCAAATCGAAAAACTCACCGGTGCCAAGGTTGCGCCTGTTGCGGCTAAAACCGCGGCAGCCAAACCTGCGGCGAAAACCGCTGCCAAGCCGCTGGCAAAAGTTGCCGCTAAACCGGCTGCCAAGCCAGCGGCCAAAACGGCTGCAGCCAAACCTGCTGCCAAGGCAGCCGCCAAACCGGTTGCGGCGAAAACAGCTGCAAAACCTGCAGCCAAGCCTGCGGCAAAAACCGCAGCCGCGAAGCCGGCAGTCAAGCCAGCAGCAAAACCTGCCGCAGCGAAGAAACCGGCAGTGAAAAAGCCGGCAGCGCCGAAAGCCGCTGCACCGAAACCAGCAGTGGCTGCCGCCAAACCGGCAGCTCCGGTCAGCGCATCGAACTCCGCTGCCGCACCGACCCCTGCTGTCACCCCGACTGCCGCGCCAGCTCCTTCGACGCCAACCAGTCAGTCCTGATTTTTTCAGGGCTCAAGAAAACGCCCGGCCTGCAAAGGTCGGGCGTTTTTGTTTGTGAATGTTTTTCCCGGTACGCCGTAAATTCCTGTGGGAGCTAGCCTGCTAGCGATAGCGGTTCATCAGTCAACAGCAATGTCGGCGGATAAATCGCTATCGCTAGCAGGCTAGCTCCCACAGGGTGCGGCGGTGTTCAGGGGTTAATCGTGTTCTTCGAGGTACTGCAAAGCCAACTGCTCCGTCGCGACCTTGATCGGCGGCAGCAAGTGCGGCGCCACTAGCATCATGATCTGGTAGACCACCAGCCTCACCTCACCCTCTCGATCCAGAATCCGCTGATAGTCGAGCGAGAACAGCAGCGTCATGGTGATCTGTTCCACCAACTGCCCCAACGCCTGCGTGTCGCTGACCAACTGCCCTTGAGCTTTGAGCCGCGCGAGCAATGAAGCCAGCGTGCGTTTGAGTGCATTGAGCAGATTGCGGATGCCCTTGGCCAGTTTTGGCAAGCGCCCGGCCAGGTTCGACAGGTCCTGGAACAAAAACCGGTAATGGGCCAGACGTTCAACGATCAGGTGCAGGAACAGCCAGTAATCCTCCGGGGCCAGTTCCACATCGGCCGGGGGATCAAGCAGTGGCACAAGCTCTGCCTGGAAGCGCTCGAACAGTCCGAGAATCAACGGTTCCTTGCCGTGGAAGTGGTAGTAGAGGTTGCCTGGGCTGATCCCCATTTCATTGGCAACTTCCATGGTAGAGACGTTGGGTTCGCCCTTCTGATTGAACAACTGCAGGGCACATTCGAGGATCCGGTCGCGGGTTTTCATCCAGTCTTCTTAATGGTCGAGTCATGCCACGGCAGACGTGTGCCGTGGTGAGTGGTCCGTCAGCGCACACGCACGTAAGTGCCGGGTGCCGCCTCCATCGGTGGATAGTTCTGGTTACCCAGGGCCATGTGGGTTTCCTTCAGCGCGCCCGAGCGCTGCTGAATCCAGGCCAGCCATTGGGTCCACCAACTGCCGTCGACTTGTTTGGCGTCGTAATACCAGGCCCTTGGGTCGCTGCTCAGTTTCGCGCTCTCGACGAAGTTGGCTTTGGGGTTGCTCGGCGGGTTGAGGATGCTCTGCACGTGGCCGCTGTTTGAAAGAACGAAGCGCCGCTCTCCGCCCAGCAACAGTGTCGAGCGATACACCGCGTCCCACGGCGTGATGTGGTCGTTGATGCCGGCCACGCTGAAACTGTCGACGGTGACTTTCTGCAAGTCGATCGGTGTGCCGCACACTTCAAGACCGCCCGGATGACTCAACGGGTTGTGCTTGAAGAAATCCAGCAGGTCGCCATGAAAGGCTGCTGGCAGGCGGGTGTTGTCGTTGTTCCAGTAGAGAATGTCGAACGCCGGCGGCTCCTTGCCCAGCAGGTAGTTGTTGACGAAATAACTCCAGATCAAATCGTTGGGGCGCATCCAGGCGAACACCTTGGCCATGTCGCGGCCGTCCAGCACGCCTTTCTGATAAGAACGACGCTTGGCCGCTTCCAGCGTCTGCTCGTCGGCAAACAGTGTCGCTGGAGAATCCATCTGACTGTCCAGGAGGCTGACCAGATACGTCGCGCTGGACACCCGCCGCAGCTGCCGCTTGGCCTGCAAGTGCCCTTGCAGGGCGGCGATGGTCAGCCCGCCTGCGCAAGCGCCCATCAGGTTGACCTCGCGGGCACCGGTGATGGCGCGACAGACATTCATGGCTTCTTCAACGGCTTCTACGTAGGACGACAGCCCCCACTCGCGATGCCGAACGTCCGGGTTGCGCCAGCTGATCATGAAGGTCTGCAGGCCGTTCTTCAGGGCGAACTGGACGAAGCTGTTGTGTGGGCTCAGGTCGAAAATGTAGTACTTGTTGATCTGCGGAGGCACCACCAGCAGCGGCTTGGAATATTGCTTTTCGCTCATCGGCTTGTACTGGATCAGCTCCAGCAGTTCATTGCGAAACACCACGGAGCCGGTGGTGGTTGCGACGGTTTTTCCGACCTCGAAAGAGTGCTTGGTAACCTGTCTGGGCAGTCCATCGTTGTGCAGGAAGTCGTCGACGAGATGGCCGAGGCCACGCACCAGGCTGTTGCCGCCGGAATTAAAGATTTCCTTGATCGCCAGTGGATTGAGCAAGGTGTTGGACGGCGCTACGGCGTCGTTGAGCAAGGCAAAGGCAAAGTGCGCGCGGGCGAGGTCGTCGGGCGCCATGCCGCTTTCGTCGATCCAGCTTTTGACCTGTTTCTGCCAGCTCAGGTAGGCCTGCAAGCTGCGGCGATAAAAAGGGTTGAGGCTCCACGCCGGGTCGGCAAAACGACTGTCCTGCGGGTTGATGGGGTGCAGGGTTTCACCCAGCAGTACGCGACCCAACTGACCGCCCAGCTTCAAGGCATGGCGGGCGCTGTGCACCGGGTGGCGCAAACCGTGGGATGCCACACTGCGCAAGGTCGATAAAAGATCCTGGCCACGCAGGCCGGTAATTGCACTCTGTGCGTTGATGAACGCGGCAGGCGTGGGCAAAAGGTCCCTAGCTGGTCTTTCGCGCATGAATCAACACTCCTTCGTCTTCAGGCCAAAAACAAATACACGAACCAGAACACCATAGACGCTGTAACGGGTTGTTGCGCGGCGCGGCGTCCTGCCGGCCGACAACGGGCCGGTTAACCGCCCGATGGCGCCGGATGCGGATGCATCACGGCGCGCTGACGCTCCTCCTCGAGAAATTTCATGATGATCGGTGCCACGGCTTCAGCGCGGGTAATCAAGAACAGATGCCCGTCATCGATGATGTGCAACTGGGCATTGGGAATCCGCCAGGCCAGCATGCGCATGTTGATCAGCGGGATCAGTGGATCGTCATCGCCGGCCAGTACCAGGGTTGGCTGATTGATCTTGTGCAGCCAGTGAATGCTGGTCCAGCCGAATCCGGCGAACAGCTGCCAGTAGTAACCGAGCTTGCCCGCCGAACGGACCTTCGCCGCATGGCTGGCGGCCAGCGTCGGATCGCGCCGGAACGAGCCGCCGTAGATCATCGGTGCAATACGAATCACATGGGATGGCTGGATATAGCGCCGTGGGCTGGCCATCATCCACAGCACTTTCGGTTTGCCCGGTACCATCACGGCGCCGGCTGCAGTGGCGGCGAGCACGAGCTTCTTGCAGCGTTCGGGATAGTCATAGGCGAATTGCTGGGCGAGGGCGCCTCCCCAGGAAACGCCGATGACGTTGACTTGCCCGTAGTCGAGGTAGTCGAGCATCCGCGCCGTGAGTTTGGCCAGGCCCGGAAAGCGGTATGGCCGATTGGGTGTGGATGATCCGCCGACACCGGGGACGTCGAACGCGATGACTTCCAGGTCCGGGTCCAGCGCCGCGACAAACGGAAACACCAGCTCCAGGTTGGCGCCGATGCCGTTGAAAATAAGCAAGGGCGTCAAATGAGGCTTGCCGGGACGTACTGCCGTGCGGAGGGTCTGGCCATCCAGGTCGACGGTACGGAATATGAAAGGTTGCGGCATGGCTTCAAGCCCTGTGGGTTAATTCATCCCCGAAACCTTGTGGGAGCGGGCTCGCCCGCGATAGCGGTGTATCAGTCAGCACATTGGCTGAGGCTGCCGCCGTCATCGCGGGCAAGCCCGCTCCCACAGGGATCGAGGTGTGTCGGTTACCGCTCGTGTACGTAAGTGCCTGGCGCTGCCTCGCCTGCCGGGTAGGTTTTATTGCCAAGGCTTGCCGGGGTTTTTTTCAATTTGCCCGAACGCTCGGCTTGCCACGCCTGCCAGTGCAGCCACCAGGAGTCGGTGTGCTTGGTGGAGTTTTCTTGCCAGTCCTCGGCTTTGACCGGCATCTCGGAGCTGGTCATATAACGTGACTTCGGATTGCCCGGCGGGTTCAGAATGCTCTGGATATGCCCGCTGCTTGACAGCACGAACTCGACCTTGCCGCCAAACAGCTGCGCCGACTTGTAGCAGGACTTCCACGGGGTGATGTGGTCGTTGGTGCCGGCCAGGGAAAAGATGTCGGCGGTGACCTGTTTCAGGTCGATGGGCGTGCCGCACACTTCCAGTGCGTTGGGTCGGATCAGTGGATTGTTTTTGAACATCTCGATCAGGTCGCCGTGGAATGCGGCGGGCAATCGGGTGGTGTCGTTGTTCCAGAACAGGATGTCGAACACCGGCGGCTCGTTGCCGAGCAGATAGTTGTTGACCCAGTAGTTCCAGATCAAATCGTTGGGGCGCATCCAGGCGAAGACTTTCGCCATGTCGCGGCCTTCCAGCACGCCGGCCTGGTAGGAATGGCGCTTGGCGGCTTCGAGGGTTTGTTCATCAACGAACAGTGCTACGTCGCTGTCCAGGGTCGTGTCCAGCACGCTGACCAGCAAGGTCAGGGCGTTGACCTTCTTCTCGCCGATCGCAGCGTAGTGGCCCAGCAGCGCGGTGCAGGTAATGCCGCCGGAGCAAGCACCGAGCATGTTCACGTCTTTGCTGCCGGTGATCGCCATCACCACGTCGACCGCTTCCTTGAGCGCTTCGATGTAGGTCGACAGACCCCACTCACGCTGTTCCTTGGTCGGGTTGCGCCAGCTGACGATGAAGGTCTGCACATTGTTGCGCAGGCAGAAACGCGCCAGGCTCTTGTCCGGGCTCAGGTCGAATACATAGAACTTGTTGATCTGCGGCGGCACCACCAGTAGCGGACGCTCATGCACCTGCTCGGTGATCGGGCGGTACTGGATCAGCTCCAGTACGTCGTTGCGGAACACCACCGCACCTTCGGTCACGCCCAGGCTCTTGCCGACTTCGAAGGCACCCATGTTGACCTGGCTCGGCATGCCGCCGTTGTGCACCAGGTCCTTGGCAAGGTGCGAGAGGCCGTCGAGCAGGCTCTTGCCGCCGGTTTCAAAGAAGCGCTTGACCGCCGCCGGGTTGGCCGCACTGTTGGTCGGGGCCATGGCTTCGGTCATGAGGTTGATCACGAAATGCCCGCGACTGACGTCTTTGGGCGGCAGGTTGCTCTCGTCGATCCAGGCGTGGAGCTCCTTGCGCCACGCCAGGTAAGTTTGCAAATAACGCTTATAGAGCGGGTTCTGGCTCCAGGCCGGATCGGCAAAACGACGGTCATCGCTTGTAGGTTGAAGCTCGGATTTACCGAATAACACGTTCTTCAGTTCAAGGCCGAAATGGGCGACATGCTTTGCACTGTGAATCGGTTGCTTGATGGCCTGCCTGAGCACCATCCGAGCGGACGCCAGAAGATCCTTTCCACGCAGCCCAACGACAGGATTCAGCCCCAAGGTGTTTTCCGAGGCTTGATACTTCAAGTCATCGTTATTCTTGTTACTCATCTACGACGCTCCATTGTCCTGAGACGAGTACCTGGGTCCAGCTGTGTAGTCGCACACAGCCAAGGCCAGGTACTACTGCTCGGGTGACCGTTAATTCTGCATCGCTGCTTTTTTCAATCGCAGAGAGCACTGCAGGGAACTTGCCAGCTCCATTGGTTACCCGAGTTTAATTTTTTTCGCAAGCGGGCCAATCAGTGACCCAGGAGCGGAGCATTCAAACAGATGGAATTAGAAAATGCCCTCTAAAGAGCAAGAGGCCTGACTTAGAGCATCAGCTTGACGACGGACTGGCTCGGGTCGCGGGTTTTTCCGGCGGCTTTGAGTTCCGCAAGATAGTCATCCCAAAGTGCGTCCTGGCGCCGCCCGAGTTCGTACAGATATTCCCAAGTGAACAGGCCGCTGTCGTGGCCATCGTCGAAGGTCAATTTCAGTGCGTACTGACCGGCCGGTTCTACCTTGGTCAGGCCTACGCCGATCTTGCCAAATTGCAGGATAGGTTTGCCGTGGCCCTGGACCTCGGCGGAAGGAGAGTGCACGCGCAGGAACTCGGCGGGCAGGTGATATTCCTCGCCGGACGCGTATTTCAGCGACAGGGTTTTGGAGGCTTTGTGCAACTTGATATCGGTGGGAATCATGACTGGATGTCCGCTTTGTGAAGATCCTTGTGGGAGCGAGCTTGCTCGCGATTGCGGTATCACATTCAACATCAATATCGAATGAGATGGCCTCATCGCGAGCAAGCTCGCTCCCACAGGTTCTCCATCACTGTAAGAGTTGCTTACAGGATATAACGGGACAGGTCTTCGTTTTGCGCCAATTCACCCAAGTGGCTGTTGACGTAGTCGGCGTCGATCATGATCACCTTGTCGTCGTGGGCGCTGGCCAGGTCGCCGGCGCTGAACGACACCTCTTCGAGCAGACGCTCGAGCAAGGTGTGCAGGCGGCGGGCACCGATGTTCTCGGTCTTCTCGTTGACCTGCCAGGCGATCTCGGCGATGCGCTTGATGCCGTCCGGCTGGAACTCGATGGACAGGCCTTCGGTTTTCAGCAAGGCGCAATATTGCTCGGTGAGCGAGGCGTGCGGCTCGCTGAGAATGCGCTCGAAATCTTCAGGCGTCAGCGCCTTCAATTCGACACGAATTGGCAGACGACCTTGCAGCTCAGGCACCAGGTCGCTCGGCTTGCTCAGGTGGAACGCGCCGGAAGCGATGAACAGGATGTGGTCGGTCTTGACCATGCCCAGCTTGGTGTTGACGGTGCAGCCTTCGATCAAAGGCAGCAAGTCGCGCTGCACGCCTTCGCGGGACACGTCGACTCCGCCGGAGTTACCGCGCTTGGCGACTTTGTCGATTTCGTCGATGAACACAATGCCGTGCTGTTCGACCGCTTCCAGGGCCTTGGCCTTCAACTCATCATCGTTGACCAGGCGGCTGGCTTCTTCGTCACGCACCAGTTTCAGCGCTTCCTTGACCTTGATCTTGCGGCTCTTGCGTTTGCCCTTGCCCATATTGGCAAACAGGCTCTGCAACTGATTGGTCATTTCTTCCATGCCCGGTGGCGCGGAGATGTCGACGCCGGCCATTTCGGCGACTTCGATTTCGATCTCCTTGTCATCCAGCTGGCCTTCACGCAGGCGCTTGCGGAACAGCTGGCGAGTGTTGGAATCGGAAGAAGACGGCGCGTCGTCATTGCTGAAGCCCATGCGCGCCGGTGGCAGCAGGGCGTCGAGGATGCGGTCTTCGGCGGCGTCTTCGGCGCGGTGGCGAACCTTGGTCATTTCCTGTTCGCGCAGCAATTTGATGGCGGCATCGGCCAGGTCACGAATGATCGATTCGACGTCGCGACCGACGTAGCCTACTTCGGTGAACTTGGTGGCTTCGACTTTGATGAACGGCGCGTTGGCGAGTTTGGCCAGGCGACGGGCGATCTCGGTTTTACCGACACCGGTCGGGCCGATCATCAGGATGTTCTTGGGGGTAACTTCAACGCGCAGCTCTTCCGGCAGCTGCATCCGGCGCCAGCGGTTACGCAGCGCGATGGCGACGGCGCGCTTGGCATCGTCCTGGCCGATGATATGGCGATTGAGTTCGTGGACGATTTCACGGGGAGTCATGGACATAGTAATTGGCGGTCCTCAAGCAAAAGTGAGCCGTGGCACTAAGGCCGGAACAGGCTTACTCCGCGAGGTCCTGCTCCTCAATGGTAAAGGTGTGGTTGGTGAATACGCAGATGTCGCCGGCGATGCCGAGAGCGGTTTCGACGATTTCCCGGGCCGACAGATCGGTTTTCTTCAGCAAGGCGCTGGCGGCAGCCTGGGCGTAACCGCCACCGGAACCCATGGCGATCAAGCCTTGCTCGGGCTCAACCACGTCGCCGTTGCCGGTGATGATCAGAGACGCGTCTTTGTTGGCGACCGCGAGCATGGCTTCGAGGCGGCTGAGGGAGCGGTCAGTGCGCCATTCTTTGGCGAGTTCGACAGCGGCGCGAACCAAGTGGCCTTGATGTTTCTCAAGCTGGCCTTCGAAGCGCTCGAAGAGCGTGAAGGCGTCAGCGGTGGCCCCGGCAAAACCGGCGATAACCTGGCCGTGGTACAGGCGGCGAACTTTCTTCGCGTTGCCTTTCATCACGGTATTGCCAAGAGAAACCTGGCCGTCGCCGCCCATGACGACTTTGCCGTGGCGGCGAACTGAAACGATGGTGGTCAAAGGGAGAGTCTCCACGCAGCGGGGCGAAAATGCCTTATGCAAACTCATATGGGGGTGGTGGCGCGTATTTCAACTGTGGGGCAGGAGAGGGGACGAGCGGTTGATCGTTCCCACGCTCTGCGTGGGAATGAATCTTGGGACGCTCTGCGTCCAGTGACGCGGAGCGTCACGGGCTGCATTCCCACGCGGAACGTGGGAACGATCGGAGGTGGGTCAGCGGTTCTGACGTTGTTGTAACAACAGGTTGCTGAAGCCGGCGCCGGCCAGTTGTTTCTGCGCGGTGGTCAGTTGCTCGCGGTTGCTGAACGGTCCCACCAGCACCCGATACCAGGTTTCGTCTTTAACGGTGCCGGATTCAACCGCCACCGCCTGGCCCAGCAGAATGATCTGTGCCCGGACCTTGTCCGCGTCGGCTTGCTTGCGGAAGGAACCCGCCTGCAAGAAGAACTTGGTCACTGGCGCCGCTTTCGACACCGGTGGTGCTGGCGGCGGCGTGATCCCGGCCAGTGCGGCCTGAGCGCGCTGTGTGTCGATCTTCGCCGCCTGCTCCGGTGTGACCGGCGTGGTCGGAACGGCTGGCACTTGCGGCGACGGCAGGGTTTTCTCCGGCACGGCATCCGGTGGCACGATCACTTCCGATTCCGGCAGCAGGGTATAGAAGTCGTACTTGGGCTTGACCGGTTGCGTCGGGCTCGGCGGCGTCTTGTTGGCCTCGGCGATTTTCGTCGCTTTCTGCTGCTCGATCTTCTCGCGCTTGACGCTTTCGCTGCCCTTGCCCGGTTCCAGCTTCATCAGGAACACAACGAACGCACCGACCGTCAGGCCGATGGCCATCCACAACCAACCCGGGATCGGTTGCTTTGCAGGGGCTTGGTAACGGCTGGCGCCACGCTTGGGTGCAGGTTTTTTCTTGGCAGCCAACTTACATACGCTCCAGAGTTTCCAGACCCAAGAGTTCCAGGCCTTGCTTGAGAGTGCGACCGGTCAGCGCGGCGAGGCGCAGGCGGCTCTGCATTTGCGCCGGGGTATCGGCGCTGAGGATCGGGCAGTTCTCGTAGAAGCTGGAGAACAGACCGGCGACATCGTACAGGTAGGTGCAGAGGATGTGCGGTGTGCCTTTTTCGCAAACGTTATTCAGTACTTCGCCGAACTGCGCCAGTTTGGCCGCCAGTTCATGCTCGTGCTCCGCTTCAAGGACAATCTTGCCTTCGACTTCGCTGAAGTCCTTGCCCAGTTTGCGGAACACACCGGCCACGCGGGTGTAGGCATACAGCAGGTAAGGCGCGGTATTGCCTTCGAAGTTCAACATCAGATCGAAGTTGAAGCTGTAGTCGCTGGTGCGGTGTTTGGACAGGTCGGCATATTTCACCGCACCGATGCCCACGACCTTGGCGATTTTGCGCAACTCGTCATCGGCAAGCTCCGGGTTCTTGTCCTTCACCAGGGTGTAGGCGCGCTCCTGGGCTTCGGTCAGCAGGTCGATCAGCTTCACGGTGCCGCCGTCACGGGTCTTGAACGGACGGCCATCTTTACCATTCATGGTGCCGAAGCCCATGTGTTCCATTTCCATCGGGTGCGTCACGAAGCCGGCCTTGCGGGCGACCGCGAACACTTGCTGGAAGTGCAGCGCCTGACGCTGGTCGACGAAGTACAGCGCGCGATCAGCCTTGAGCTTGCCGCTGCGGTAGCGCACGGCCGCCAGGTCGGTGGTGGCGTAGAGGTAGCCGCCGTCAGCCTTGACGATGATCACCGGCAGCGGGTCGCCGTCGGCGTTCTTGAACTCGTCGAGGAACACGCATTGCGCGCCGTTGCTTTCGACCAGCATGCCGGCGGCCTTGAGGTCATTGACCACATTGATCAGGTCGTCGTTGTAGGCGCTTTCGCCCATCACGTCGGCCATGGTCAGTTTGACGTTCAGCAGTTCGTAGATTTTCTGGCAGTGCGACAGCGAGATGTCTTTGAATTTGGTCCATAGCGCCAGACAGTCAGGGTCGCCGGCCTGCAACTTGACCACCAGGCCACGGGCACGGTCAGCGAACTCTTCGGATTCATCGAAGCGTTGCTTGGCGGCGCGGTAGAAGTTTTCCAGGTCCGACAGTTCGTCGCTGGTGATCGGGTTTTCCTGGAGGTACGCCATCAGCATGCCGAACTGGGTGCCCCAGTCGCCAACATGGTTCTGACGGATCACCTCGTCGCCGAGGAACTCCAGAACGCGCGCCACGCCGTCGCCGATGATGGTCGAGCGCAAGTGGCCGACGTGCATCTCTTTGGCCAGGTTCGGCGCCGACAGATCGACCACGGTGCGTTGCGCCGGGCCAGCCTTGCGCACGCCAATATGTTCGTCGGCCAGCGCGGCGTCCAGGCGTGATGCCAGGGCATCGGTATTCTGGAAGAAGTTCAGGAAGCCCGGGCCGGCGATCTCGGTCTTGGTGACGTTTTCGTCAGCCGGCAGCGCCGCGATGATTTTCTCAGCCAGGTCGCGCGGCTTCATGCCGGCCGGCTTGGCCAGCATCATCGCGATGTTGCTGGCGAAGTCGCCGTTCTTCTTGTCACGGGAGTTTTCCACCTGGATCGCCGGCGACAGGCCTTCAGGCAACACACCTTCGTTGACGAGTTGGGTGATGGCTTGTTGGATCAGCTGGCGAATGGTGTCTTTCATGGTGTTCTCTTTCGACCGCAAGCGCGGCGGCGCCTGGATGCGCTAGTGGAAAAACTGGGCATTATCCGTGGCCCAGACGTGCTTGCCAACTATAGCGGGCAGGTTATGGATATGTGGTGACTATTCGGGCCTCATCGCGAGCAGGCTCGCTCCCACAGTGGATCGGCGGTGTTGATACTTTATTTGCCCACTACCAAAAACCTGTGGGAGCGAGCCTGCTCGCGATGGCGATCTTAATATCAATACAAATCGACGGGATCGACATCGAGAGACCAACGCACCGCACGCCCGCTCGGCATCTGCTCCAGCAGCAGCAGCCAACTGGCAAGCAATCGATGCAGCGGCGCCCGAGCGGTGGCCTGCAACAACAATTGCGCACGATAGCGCCCGGCACGTCGCTCCATCGGGGCCGGCACCGGCCCAAGCAGCTCGATCCCGGTCAAATTCTGCTCAGCCAGCAATCGTTCGGCCTCACTGCACGCCTCATCGAGAAAACCTTCGGCTTGCCCTGGTTTATGCGCTTCGGCCCGCAGCAGCGCCAAATGCGCAAACGGTGGCAAACCTGCAGACCGACGTTCGCTCAAGGCCTGCTCGGCAAAGGCGAAATAGCCTTGCTCGGTCAACTGCACCAGCAGTGGGTGGTCGGCCAAGTGCGTCTGGATAATCACCTTTCCAGGCTCTTCGGCCCGCCCCGCACGGCCTGCGACCTGGACGATCAACTGCGCCATGCGCTCGCTGGCGCGGAAGTCGCCGGAGAACAGCCCGCCGTCGGCATCAAGAATCGACACCAGCGTCACCCGTGGGAAATGGTGCCCTTTGGCAAGCATTTGCGTACCGACCAGGATGCACGGATGGCCTTTCTGGATGGTGGCGAACAGCTGATTCATTGCGTCCTTGCGCGAAGTGCTGTCGCGGTCGACGCGCAGCACCGGGACGTCCGGAAACAAAATTCCCAGGCGCTCCTCGGCGCGCTCGGTGCCGGCGCCGACGGGCCGTAAATCGACCTTGCCGCATTTCGGGCAGTGCCGAGGTACGCGTTCGACGTAGCCGCAATGGTGACAGCGCAGTTCGCCGGAGCGTTGATGCACGGTCATTCGGGCGTCGCAGCGCTGGCATTCGGACATCCAGCCACAGTCATGACACAGCAGCGTCGGCGCAAAGCCTCGGCGATTCAGGAACACCAACACTTGCTGGCCGGCCGCCAATGTCTGGCCGATGGCTTGTTGCATCGGCCCGGAAATGCCGCTGTCCAGCGGACGGCTTTTCACATCCAGACGCAGGAACCGCGGCTGCTTGGCGCCACCCGCTCGTTCATTCAGGCGCAGGAGGCCGTACCGGCCGGTGTAGGCGTTGTGCAGGCTTTCCAGCGAAGGCGTGGCAGAGCCGAGCACGATTGGAATGTTTTCCTGCCGTGCACGAACCAGTGCCAGATCCCGGGCGTGGTAGCGCAGGCCTTCCTGCTGTTTATAGGAGCTGTCGTGCTCCTCATCGATGATGATCAGGCCGGGATTTTTCATCGGAGTGAACAGCGCTGAGCGCGTGCCGATAATAATGTCGGCGTCACCGTCCCGGGCGGCGAGCCAGGCTTCCAGGCGCTCGCGGTCGTTGACTGCGGAGTGGATCAGGGCGATGCGGGCATTGAAACGCTGCTCGAAACGCGCCAGGGTTTGCGGGCCAAGGTTGATCTCCGGGATCAGTACCAGCGCCTGCTTGCCGGCCTCAAGCGTTTCGCGGATCAACTGCAAATACACTTCAGTCTTGCCGCTGCCCGTGACGCCGGCCAGGAGGAAGGCGTGATAACTGTCGAACCCGGCGCGAATGGCTTCATAAGCAGCGCGCTGTTCGGGGTTGAGCGGTAGTTCGGGCTGCGCGAGCCAGTGTTCGTGGCGAGCGCCAGGTGCGTGCTTGCGGATTTCCACCTGCACCAGATCCTTGGCGAGCAGTAGGTCCAGGCTATCCTTGCTCAGCATCAGCTTGCTCAGCAATTGATGCGCTACGCCGTGAGGATGTTGGGCAAGCGTCGCCAGGGCTTCACGCTGGCGGGGCGCGCGGGCGATTCGCGGGTCATCGAGGCTGGCACCGGGCGCGGCGGACCAGAAGCGCTCCTGGCGTGCTTCGGCCAACTCGCCCTGACGCAACAATACCGGCAGTGCCCAGCTCAACGTGTCGCCCAGACTGTGCTGGTAATACTGGGACGTCCACAGGCACAGCTTGAACAGCGCCGGTGGCAGCGGCGGGGTGGCGTCGAGCAGGGCCAGCGCCGGTTTGAGTTTTTCCACCGGCACTTCGCTGGTGTCGGTGACTTCCACCAGAATCCCGATCATCTCCCGTCGGCCGAAGGGCACCCGCAGGCGCATGCCCGGTTGCAACTGGGCGCGCAGGACCCCGGCCGGGGCGCGGTAATCGAACAGGCGGCGCAGGGGCGAAGGCAGGGCGAGGCGCAAAATGGCGTCGGGCACGCGATGGTTTTCTCGATGATGGGGCGGTGAAGAAGGCCGGGAGCCTAGCAGACGACTGGTGTAAGCGACAGCTTGCGCGATTGGCGATGTCTGGTAGAATCCGCGGCCTAATTACGTGCGGTATTCAACAATAGTGTTGAGTGGCGGCACGCTAGCCCGAGGAATACACCATGAAAGCCGATATCCATCCAACATACGAAGTCACCGCAGTTACCTGCAGCTGTGGCAACAAGTTCGAAACTCGTTCGAACCTGGCCAAGCCTCTGGCGATCGACGTATGCAACGAGTGCCACCCGTTCTACACCGGTAAGCAGAAGACTCTGGATACTGGCGGCCGTGTACAGCGCTTCGCAGACCGTTTCGGTGCTTTTGGCAAGAAACCTGCTGCAGCAGCAGAGTAAGGCTCGAAAGCCCCATGGGCTTTTCCTTGCTAACGAAAAAGGCGTCCCTTGTGGGCGCCTTTTTTATGTCCGCGATTTGGCTTTGCGGTGCTCAGGCCTTCTGCCCGGCACCCGGCGGACTGACATCGGTTGCGGTGCAGCGGGTGGTGGATGGCGACACTTTGCGACTGAGCGATGGCCGCAGCGTACGCATGATCGGCCTGAATACGCCTGAGCTGGGCAAGCAGGGTCGCTCCGACGAGCCGTTCGCCGTGGCCGCGCGCAAACGCCTGGAAGCATTAATCGCCGCCAGCGAAGGGCGGGTGGGTTTGCTGCCAGGTAAAGAGAGCAAGGATCACTACGGTCGCACGCTGGCTCATGTCTACGGTGCTGATGGCGCCAACCTCGAAGCGCAGATGCTTGCAGAAGGGCTCGGTTTTCAGGTTGCGGTCGCGCCGAATGTCGATTTGGTCGGCTGCCAGCAAGCCGCCGAACGCAGTGCCCGTCAGGCCGGTCTTGGACTGTGGCGGCAATCCCCGGTACTGAAAGCGGAGCAGATCAGCGCGTCCGGCTTCGCCGTGCTCAGTGGGCGTGTCAGCAAGGTTCAGCGCAATCGCGGCGGGGTTTGGATCGAGTTGCAGGATTCGGTTGTACTGCGTGTTGCACCCAATTTGCTGGACCAATTCGATGTTGCGTCCCTTGAACGGCTGAAGGGCAAGCAAATCGAGGCGCGGGGCTGGGTAGTGGATCGGTCGCGGCGCGGTGGTTTGAAATCCGGGCAGGCGCGCTGGCTACTGCCGCTGACCGATCCGTCGATGTTGCAAACGGCGCCTTGAAAAATAAATTGTAGACATTTTCAAAGTCGATTGTGAACAGTCTATCCCTTGTGTTCCGTGGCTCTCGGCCCAAAGTCGTAGGGCAGGGCGCTTGACAGGGGTGACTGGTCAGTCTTGTGGGGATTTTGCGAGGCGCGTATCCTCGCTGACCAGTCTGTCCAACAGTAAAAGCGGAATGCCCCCATGTCTGATTTGAAAACTGCCGCTCTCGAATATCACGCCCATCCTCGTCCAGGTAAGCTGAGTGTCGAGCTCACCAAGGCCACCGCTACCGCCCGCGACTTGTCGCTGGCCTACAGCCCCGGCGTAGCCGAACCAGTACGCGAAATCGCTCGTGATCCTGAGCTGGCCTACAAATACACCGGCAAAGGCAACCTGGTTGCAGTCATTTCCGATGGCACCGCGATTCTTGGCCTGGGTAACCTCGGCCCACTGGCTTCCAAGCCTGTCATGGAAGGTAAAGGCGTGTTGTTCAAGCGCTTCGCCGGCATCGACGTGTTCGACATCGAAGTCGACTCCGAAAGCCCACAAGCCTTCATCGACACCGTCAAGCGCATCTCCATCACCTTCGGTGGCATCAACCTGGAAGACATCAAGGCGCCTGAGTGCTTTGAGATCGAGCGCGCTCTGATCGAGCAGTGCGACATTCCAGTGTTCCACGATGACCAGCACGGCACCGCAATCGTGACTGCGGCCGGCATGATCAACGCCCTGGAAATCGCTGGCAAAACCCTGGCTGACGCCAAGATCGTCTGCCTGGGTGCCGGTGCGGCCGCCATCTCCTGCATGAAATTGCTGGTAAGCATGGGCGCCAACATCGAAAACATCTTCATGGTCGACCGTACCGGCGTGATCCACTCCGGCCGTGACGACTTGAACCAGTACAAGGCTGTCTTCGCTCACGCGACCGACAAGCGCACTCTGGCTGACGCTCTCGCCGGTGCTGACGTATTCGTCGGCCTGTCTGGTCCGAACCTGCTGAGCGCTGAAGGCCTGAAGTCCATGGCGGCCAACCCGATCGTGTTCGCATGCTCGAACCCGGATCCGGAAATCTCCCCGGAACTGGCTCACGCCACCCGTGACGACGTGATCATGGCCACCGGCCGTTCGGACTACCCGAACCAGGTCAACAACGTACTGGGCTTCCCGTTCATCTTCCGCGGTGCCCTGGACGTTCGCGCCAAGCGCATCAACGAAGAAATGAAAGTGGCAGCAGCCAACGCCCTGCGTGAACTGGCCAAACTGCCGGTTCCTCAGGAAGTGTGCGACGCCTACGGCGGCATCAAGCTGGAATTCGGTCGTGAGTACATCATTCCGAAACCAATGGATGCGCGTCTGATCACCGTGATCTCCGATGCCGTGGCCAAGGCCGCTATCGAGACCGGCGTGGCGACCCTGCCGTATCCAAAGAACTACCCGCTGAAAAGCGTGGATGACGTGTTCAACGGCTAAGCCGTTGTAGCGCTTCAACAGAAAGCCCCGGCTCACTTTGAGTCGGGGCTTTTTTTTATCTGAGAGTTTTGCATTGATCGTTCCCACGCTCTGCGTGGGAATGCAGCCCGGGACGCTCCGCGTCCCTTCCCGCAGCCGAGCGCGGAGCGTCCGTAGAGGCATTCCCACGCAGAGCGTGGGAACGATCAGTAAAAAGCCCCGCGCTTCTTTCGAAGGCGGGGCTTTTTTGGTGTCGCTACGCGATCAGAACAAATCGATCGGCGCCGACTCATCCGCCGGCAGCGGGCTGCCCGGTGCTGTGCCGTTACCCAGCTCATTCACCGACGGCGGCGTGTCTTCGGCCTTGAACAGTTCGAAGTAGGCCCCTGGCGTGCCAGGGCTGGCCGCGCGGCCGCTGACCGGATCGACCCGCAGGCTGAGAATGCCTTCGGGCTCTGGTTGCGTATGAGGTGGCTTGTCTTTGAGGGCTGCCGCCATGTAGTTCATCCAGATCGGCAGCGCCACAGTGCCGCCGAACTCGCGCTTGCCCAGGCTTTCCGGTTGATCGAACCCGGTCCAGACCGTGGTGACGTAGTCGGCGTTGTAGCCCGAGAACCATGCATCCTTGGATTCGTTGGTGGTCCCGGTCTTGCCCGCGATGTCGCTACGGCCCAAGGCCAGGGCGCGTCGGCCGGTACCCAGTTTGATTACGTCTTCCAGCATGCTGTTGAGGATGTACGTGGTGCGGCCATCGATGATGCGTTCAGCCACCGCAGGCGTTTGTGGAGTCGTGCCTGGCGCGGCAGCAGCCTCGCCCGGGGTCTGGTCGACCGTAAACGTCTGGGCGACCGGTGCGGCGATACCGTTGGTGGCCGCGGCGCCTTGAGGCACGCTCGGCGGATTGGCAACGAACAGGGTGTCACCGTTGCGGCTTTCGATTTTATCGATGATGTACGGGCTGACCTTGTAACCGCCGTTGGCGAAAGTGCTCCAGCCCGTGGCGATTTCCATCGGCGTCAGGGTTGCGGTGCCCAGCGCCAGCGACAAGTTGCGCGGCAGGTCCTGCTTGTTGAAGCCAAATTTGCTGATGTAGTCGATGGTGCGATCAACACCCAGCGCCTGCACCAGGCGGATCGAGACCAGGTTGCGCGACTTGTACAGGCCTTCACGCAGGCGAATCGGGCCGAGGAAGGTGTTGGTGTCATTCTTCGGACGCCAGACCTTGTCCAGGTACTCGTCGACGAACACGATCGGCGCATCGTTGACCAGACTGGCGGCGGTGTAGCCGTTATCCAGCGCGGCGCTGTAGACGAATGGCTTGAAGCTCGAACCCGGTTGACGCTTGGCCTGCATGGCACGGTTGTAGTTGCTCTGCTCGAAGGCAAAACCACCCACCAGCGAGCGGATGGCGCCGTTCTGCGGGTCAAGAGACACCAGCGCACCCTGTGCTTGCGGGATCTGGCTGAATTTCAGTGAGTTGTCCGGCTGGCGCTGAACGCGGATCAGATCACCGACCTGAGCCACATCCGACGGTTGTTTCGGATTGGCGCCCATGCTGTTGGTGTTCAAGAACGGACGCGCCCACTTCATGCTGTCCCAGCCGACGTGTTCGTCACCGGTGCGGGTCATCACTTGCAGGCCGTTCTTGTCGACTTGAGTGACGATCGCAGGCTCGAGACTGCTGATGGTGCGCTGCTTGGTCAGCTCGACTGCCCAGGCTTCGCGAGTCTTGCCCGGCAGGCGCGACTCTGGGCCGCGGTAGCCGTGACGCTGGTCGTAGGTCATCAAGCCTTCGTGGACCGCCGTGTTGGCCATTTCCTGCAAATTGCTCGGTACCGTCGTGGTGACGCGGAAACCTTCGGTGTATGCGTCGCTGCCATAGCGGCCGACCATTTCGGCGCGGGCCATTTCAGCGATGTAGGGTGCGTTCACTTCCGGGGTCGGTACGTGGTAGCTAGCGTTCAGCGGCTCATTGATCGCGGTGGTGTAGTCGGCTTCGGAGATTTTCCCGAGCTTGTACATGCGCCCAAGGATCCAGTCGCGACGTTCTTTGCTGCGAGCCGGGTTGGCCAGCGGGTTGAAGCGCGAAGGTGCTTTGGGCAGGCCGGCAATCATCGCCATTTGCGCCAGGCTGACGTCACGAATCGACTTGCCGTAGTAAACCTGCGCAGCGGCTTCGATGCCGTAGGCGCGGTTACCCAGATAGATCTTGTTGACGTACAGCTCGAGGATCTCGTCCTTGGTCAACTGCCGTTCGATTTGCAGTGCCAGGAGGATTTCTGTGGTTTTACGTGAGAAGCTGCGTTCACTGGTCAGGAAGAAGTTCTTGGCGACCTGCATAGTGATGGTACTGCCGCCGGACTGGATGTGTCCGCTTTTAACCAATTGAGTCGCTGCGCGCATCAGGCTGCTGGGATCGACGCCATAGTGGTTGGCAAAATTGTCGTCTTCAGCACTTAGTAACGCATTGATGAAATTGGGGGGAATGTCGGCGAAACGGATCGGCGTACGGCGCATTTCGCCAAATTCGGCGATCAACTTGTTGTCGCTGCTGTAAACCCGCAACGGAATCTGCAACTGGATGCTTCTCAGAGCCTCCACGGATGGCAATCCGGGACTAAGGTAAAGAAAAGCGCCGCTCAGACCGAGGAGCAGTCCGCAGAAAACGGCGACGATGGACCAACCGAAAAATTTCAGCAGACGAATCAAGGCTTTGGGATATCCAGGGCAAAGAATGAATTGGGCAACAGGGTTCAGAAAACAGGGAACGACCCGCGCTTGCAGTAAAAACCGGAAAAAATCGCTCGGCATTATAAGCATTTTTCCGTCGAGAGCGTCATTTGCGCTGCTGTCAAGACGGGTGGTTTGAACGCAATGGATATTACAGAGTCCGTAAGACACGGATAGTCATAGGGAATTGGTAGTGCTAGGACTCTTTAACAAGAAGGCCAATACGCTTCTGGGGATCGACATCAGCTCCACGTCGGTGAAGCTATTAGAGCTTAGTCGCCAAGGCGACCGTTATCGGGTTGAAGCCTATGCGGTCGAACCGTTGCCCGCCAACGCCGTGGTCGAAAAAAATATCGCCGAGCTCGAAGGCGTGGGTCAGGCACTCGCGCGCGTGCTCGCAAAGGCCAAGACCAGTCTCAGGAACGTTGCCGTGGCCGTTGCCGGCTCGGCCGTCATCACCAAGACCATCGAGATGGACGCCGGTCTTTCCGACGACGAGATGGAAAACCAACTCAAGATCGAAGCGGATCAGTACATCCCTTACCCGTTGGATGAGGTCGCCATCGACTTTGAAGTCCAGGGCGCTTCGGTGCGTAACCCCGAGCGGGTCAGTGTGCTGTTGGCGGCCTGTCGCAAGGAAAACGTCGAAGTGCGTGAAGCGGCCCTGGCCCTGGCCGGCCTGACTGCTCGCGTGGTGGACGTCGAGGCCTACGCGCTTGAGCGCTCCTTTGCATTGCTGGCAACCCATCTGGCCGCCTCTCAGGAGCGTTTGACGGTGGCGGTGGTCGACATCGGCGCGACCATGACCACTCTTAGCGTCCTGTATAACGGTCGGATCATCTACACCCGCGAACAATTGTTCGGTGGTCGCCAGCTCACGGAAGAAATCCAGCGCCGTTATGGCCTGACCCTCGAGCAGGCAGGGCTTGCGAAGAAGCAGGGCGGATTGCCGGATGACTACCTCAGCGAAGTCTTGCAGCCTTTTCGCGATGCGTTGGTGCAGCAGGTTTCCCGTTCATTGCAGTTCTTCTTCGCCTCCGGTCAATACAGCGCGGTCGATCACATCCTGTTGGCCGGTGGTACCGCGTCGGTCCCGGGGCTTGACCGGTTGATCGAGCAACGGCTCGGTACGCCGACCCAGGTGGCCAATCCGTTCGCCAACATGGCGCTGAGCAGCAAGGTCAATGCGGGTGCACTGGCGAGCGATGCGCCGGCCTTGATGATCGCCTGTGGACTGGCCCTCAGGAGTTTCGACTGATGGCACGGATCAACCTTTTACCCTGGCGCGAGGAGCTGCGCGATGCGCGCCGCAAACGCTTTTTGCTGGCGCTGGTCGGTGTGTTGGCAGGTTCCGTGGGTGCGGTACTTATTGCGGACCAGATCATCAGCGGTGCGATTGACCGGCAAGTGGCCCGTAACGATTACATCGGCAAGCAGATTGCCGTGGTCGACGAGCGGATCAAGCAGATCAGCGATCTGAAGTCCCGTCGCCAGCAGCTGGTGGAGCGCATGCGCATCATCCAGGACCTGCAAGGCAATCGCCCCATCAGCGGGCGAATTTTCGACCAATTGGCGCGCACACTGCCGGACGGGGTGTATTTCACCGAAGTGAAAATGGTCGGAAAAACCTTATCGATCACCGGCGCGGCGGAGTCCAACAATCGAGTGTCGGAGCTTATGCGCAATCTGGACGCCTCGGACTGGTTCGATGCGCCCAGCCTCACGGAGGTCAAGGCGACCACCGCCGGTCAGCTGGATCAGGCCAATGTTTTTCAGTTGACCGTCCGTCAGACGCAGCCCGCCGTTGTGGAGGTGGGTAAATGAACCCTTCTGGATGGTTAGAAGGGCTGCGCAAGATCGATATCAACGATCTGGACACCAACAACATGGGCTCCTGGCCACCAGCGATCAAGGCGCTGGCAGGTGGGCTGTTGATGGTTCTGGTGCTGGCGCTGGGCTACTCCTTTTACCTCAGCGATCTGGAAGATCAATTGGGGCTCAAGCGCGAAGAGGAATCGACCCTCAAGGAGCAATTTGCGACCAAGGCCCGCATGGCGGCGAACCTGGAGCTGTACACCCAGCAGATGAAGGAGATGGAGAACTCGTTCGGCGTATTGTTGCGGCAATTGCCCAGCGACACCGAAGTCCCTGGTCTGCTGGAAGACATTACCCGTACGGGGTTGGGCAGCGGGCTGGAGTTCGAAGAGATCAAATTGCTGCCGGAGGTCACCCAGCAGTTCTATATCGAGTTGCCGATCCAGATCACCGTGACCGGTGCCTATCATGACCTGGCGACGTTTGTCAGTGGCGTGGCCGGGCTGCCGCGGATCGTTACGCTGCATGATTTCGACCTCGCGCCGGTCGACCCCGAGGGCGCTCCGAAACTGCGCATGAGCATTCTTGCCAAGACCTATCGCTACAACGACAAAGGGCTGCAGAAATGAGCCCGGTTCGTTGTTTTTCGATGGCGATGTTGTTCGCTGGCCTGGCGGGCTGCGGCAACGCCAATGACGTCAGTGACCTCGATGCCTACATGAATGAAGTGCGCCTCAGGCCGCCCGGCAAGATTGAACCAGCGCCGACATTCCAGTCTTACCCCACATTCACTTACAACGCTGCCAACCTGCGCAGCCCGTTTTCCCGACAGGTCAGGGTTGATCTGGCAGGCCAGAAGCATGGCTCGCGCAACGTCAAGCCCGACCCCAACCGCACCAAGCAGTACCTCGAAGGCTTCAACATCGAGCAGTTTGAAATGGTCGGCACGATCTCCAATGCGACCGGCTCCTTTGCGCTGCTGCGCGGGGCGGGCGGTGTACATAGGCTAAAGGTCGGCGACTACCTGGGGCGTAACGATGGACGGATCGTCGCCATCAGCGGCTCACAAGTCGATGTGGTCGAAATCGTGCCCGACGGCCAAGGTGCCTGGCTGGAACGACCGCGGACCATCCCTTTGAAAGAGCACTCATAGTGGAACTCGAACAATGAACAGGATTTTCTCAACCGTCGGTATCTCGCTATGGATAGCGTTGCTGTCGCCGATGGTCCAAGCGGCCAACCTCAAGGCGCTGGATGTCGCCGCGCTGCCGGGTGATCGCGTCGAGTTGAAGTTGTCTTTCGATGGGCCGCCACCAGAGCCCCACGGATACACGACCGAGTCACCAGCGCGAATCGCGCTGGACCTGCCTGGCGTGGTCAATCAGCTGACGAGCAAGAACCGCGATCTGGGCGGCGGCAATGCGCGCAGCGCGACGGTTGTGGAGGCCAACGATCGTACGCGGCTGATCATCAACCTGACCCAGTTGACCCCGTACAACGCCCGGGTCGAAGGCAACAAATTGATTGTGGTAGTCGGGCAAGGGGCCAATTCAAAGGTGTCCCGGCCACCGGCCAGTGCCCCCCGCGTCGCGACGGCAAAGCCTGCCCCGGTGAAAGCCTATGTGCCCGCCAACAAAGCCATCCGCGGCGTGGACTTCCAGCGCGGCACCCAGGGTGAAGGCAATGTGGTGATCGACTTGTCGGATCCTTCAATCGCCCCGGATATCCAGGAGCGCGACGGCAAGATCATCCTCGGTTTTGCCAGGACTCAGTTGCCTGAACCGTTGCGCGTGCGCCTGGACGTCAAGGATTTCGCCACGCCGGTTCAATTCGTCAACGCCAGTGCCACGGGTGATCGGGCCACGATCAGCATCGAGCCCAGCGGCGCGTTCGATTATTCGACCTACCAGACCGACAACAAGCTGACAGTCAGTATTCGTCCGATGACCGTGGACGACCTGCAAAAGCGCAACGCCGAGCGTTTTGCCTATACCGGTGAAAAGCTCTCGCTGAATTTCCAGGACATCGATGTGCGCTCGGTGCTGCAGTTGATCGCCGATTTCACCAACCTCAACCTGGTCGCCAGTGACACCGTTCAGGGCGGCATTACCTTGCGTTTGCAAAACGTCCCGTGGGATCAAGCGCTGGACCTGGTGCTGAAGACCAAAGGCCTGGACAAGCGCAAGATCGGCAACGTTCTACTGGTGGCGCCGGCCGATGAAATCGCTGCTCGCGAACGCCAGGAGCTGGAATCGCTGAAGCAGATCTCCGACCTCGCGCCGCTGCGCCGAGAACTGCTGCAGGTCAACTACGCCAAGGCTGCCGACATCGCCAAATTGTTCACCTCGGTGACCAGTGCCGAAGCGAAAGCCGACGAGCGGGGTTCCATCACGGTTGATGAGCGGACCAACAACATCATCGCCTACCAGACCCAGGATCGCCTCGACGAACTTCGTCGGATCGTCGCGCAACTGGATATCCCGGTGCGCCAGGTGATGATCGAGGCGCGAATCGTCGAAGCCAACGTCGACTATGACAAAAGCCTCGGTGTGCGCTGGGGCGGTTCGGCCCAGAACAAGGGTAACTGGAACACGTCCGGGGTCAGTGGCTCCTCGACGACCATCGGCACACCGGGCAGCACCAGCACCAACTCGCCATTTGTCGACTTGGGTGCTGCCGGCAATACCTCGGGGATCGGCATCGCTTTCATCACCGACAACGTGTTGCTGGACCTGGAGCTGACGGCGATGGAGAAGACCGGCAACGGCGAAATCGTCTCGCAACCGAAGGTGGTCACGTCCGACAAGGAAACCGCGAAAATCCTCAAGGGCACCGAGATTCCCTATCAGGAAGCCAGTTCCAGCGGCGCGACTTCGGTGTCTTTCAAGGAAGCCTCGCTGTCGCTTGAAGTGACGCCGCAGATCACTCCGGACAACCGGATCATCATGGAGGTCAAGGTCACCAAGGATGAGCCGGACTACCTGAACAAAGTCCAGGATGTACCGCCGATCAAGAAAAACGAAGTCAATGCCAAGGTGCTGGTCAACGATGGCGAGACCATCGTGATTGGTGGAGTTTTCTCAAATACTCAGAGCAAGGTTGTAGATAAGGTGCCATTTCTCGGTGATGTGCCGTATCTTGGCCGCCTTTTCCGGCGTGACGTGGTTTCGGAGAAAAAATCCGAGCTGCTGGTATTTCTCACTCCGCGTATCATGAATAACCAGGCGATTGCTGTGAGTCATTGATTCTGTGCGAAATTTGATTCTTGTTGGACCGATGGGGGCTGGAAAAAGCACCATCGGCCGGTTGCTGGCCAAAGAGCTGCGCCTGCCGTTCAAAGATTCCGATAAGGAAATTGAATTGCGCACGGGCGCCAATATCCCGTGGATTTTCGATAAAGAAGGCGAACCGGGCTTCCGTGACCGCGAGCAGGCGATGATTGCCGAGCTGTGTGGCTGCGACGGCGTGGTGCTGGCGACCGGTGGTGGCGCGGTAATGCGCGAAGCCAATCGTCGGGCACTGCGCGCCGGTGGTCGGGTGGTTTATCTGCATGCCTCCGTCGAGCAGCAGGTTGGCCGCACTTCCCGCGATCGCAATCGGCCGCTGTTGCGTACAGCCGACCCGGCCAAGACCCTTCGGGACCTGCTGGCGATCCGCGATCCGCTTTATCGGGAAATCGCCGACCTGGTGGTGGAAACGGATGAGCGGCCGCCGCGAATGGTGGTGCTCGACATTCTCGAACGCTTGCAGCAGCTACCTCCCCGTTAATGCCCGGCGCGAAATGCGCTATCCTCGGCGTCCTGTCACAACCGCTCAAGGTTGTGGCGGATGGCTGCCAAACGGCGTCACACCAACAGGTATCATGGACATTCGTTAATTCAAGGCAGGACGCCTGATTCATCTTCACTGTGGGGACACATGCAGACACTCAAGGTCGACTTAGGCGAGCGCAGCTACCCGATTCATATTGGCGAAGGTTTGTTGGATCAGCCTGGGCTGCTGGCCCCGCACATCCGCGGACGGCAAGTGGCGATCATCTCCAACGAGACCGTTGCGCCGCTCTATCTGGAGCGTCTGACCCGCAGCCTCGCGCAATTCTCGGTGATTTCCGTGGTGCTGCCCGACGGCGAAGCCTTCAAGACTTGGGAAACCCTGCAACTGATTTTCGACGGCCTGCTGACCGCACGGCACGATCGACGCACCACGGTGATCGCCCTCGGTGGTGGTGTTATTGGTGACATGGCCGGTTTTGCCGCAGCCTGTTATCAGCGCGGCGTCGATTTCATCCAGGTCCCGACCACGTTGCTGTCGCAAGTCGACTCCTCGGTGGGCGGCAAGACCGGGATCAACCATCCGCTGGGCAAAAACATGGTCGGCGCGTTTTATCAGCCGAACGTGGTTCTGATCGATACCGCCACCCTCAATACCCTGCCGCCCCGCGAACTCTCTGCCGGGCTGGCGGAAGTCATCAAGTACGGGCTGATCTGCGATGAGCCGTTCCTGACCTGGCTCGAAGAAAACGTCGATCGCCTGCGCGCCCTGGATCAGGTGGCCCTGACGTATGCCATCGAGCGCTCTTGCGCGGCCAAGGCTGCAGTGGTCGGTGCCGACGAGAAGGAAACCGGCGTTCGTGCCACGTTGAACCTGGGGCACACCTTCGGCCACGCTATCGAAACTCATATGGGCTATGGTGTCTGGCTGCATGGCGAGGCCGTGGCTGCTGGCACCGTAATGGCGTTGGAAATGTCTGCGCGCCTGGGCTGGATCAGCGAGCAGGAACGTGATCGCGGTATTCGCCTGTTCCAGCGTGCCGGTTTGCCGGTCATCCCGCCTGAAGAGATGACCGAAGCCGATTTTCTCGAACACATGGCAATTGACAAGAAAGTGATCGACGGTCGTTTGCGCCTGGTGCTGCTGCGCCACATGGGCGAAGCGGTGGTGACCGACGATTATCCGAAAGAGGTTTTACAGGCCACGCTGGGAGCGGATTACCGCGCCCTGGCTCAGCTTAAAGGTTAATAAGATCCCGATGACTAGTTTGCATGCCGACGAGGCTTTCCTCGGCCATTACCAGTTAAGCCATGACCCTTTTGCTCCACGGGTGCCTGGTTTCAAATTCTTCCCGGCCCAGCGCAAACCGGTGCTGGGACAACTGCACCACCTGGCGCGCTACAGCCAGTTGCTGCTGGTGGTCACCGGCCCGCAAGGCAGTGGCAAGACCCTGTTGCGTCAGGCGCTGGTAGCCAGCACCAACAAACAGTCGGTGCAGAGCGTGGTGGTTTCCGCCCGTGGCGCCGGTGATTCGGCTGGCGTGCTGCGTCAGGTGGCTCAGGCGCTGAATATCGAACAGGCCGAAATCGGCGCGATCCTGTCTCAAGTGGTGCAGTTGGCGCTGACGGGGCAGGAAGTCTATCTGCTGGTGGATGATGCCGAGCAACTCGACGAGTCCGCGCTGGAAGCCTTGCTGGCGCTCGCCGCTGGCGCGCCTGAAGGTCGGCCGCACGTGTTCCTGTTCGGTGAGTCCTCGCTGATTGCTCAGCTTGACGCGCTCAGCCTTGAGGAAGAGCGTTTCCACGTCATCGAATTGCAGCCCTACACCGAAGAAGAAACACGCGAATATCTGGCCCAGCGCCTTGAAGGTGCCGGCCGGGGTATCGAACTTTTTACCGCAGATCAGATCTCTGATATTCACGAAAGCTCCGACGGTTGGCCTGGCAATATCAACCAGGTCGCCCGCGATGCAATGATCGAAGCCATGATTGCCAGCCGCTCAGCGGTGAAGCGTCCAAGTATGGGGTTCAACATGCCGAAGAAACACGTATTGGCGATATCCGCCGTCGTCGTGGTCGCGGTAGCCGCCGCCTGGTTGATGCCAGGTCGCAGCAAAGCACCGACCACTGGCGCTCCTGCCAACGAGCAGGCGCAATTGCCGCTCGGCCAGGGCGCGCCAAAACCTAATAGCGGCGGTGCACCATCCGTCGAATTCGCCGGTAATTCGCAACCGATGCCGTTGCCGTTGGTCGGCAACTCGCAACCGGTCATGCGCGGTCCGTTGGCCGAAGCGGCTGGCGGTATCACTGAAGGTGACGACGGCGTGCCTGTCGAAGGTTCCAGCGCTAAACCGCCTACCGTGACCACCATTGCGCCGCCTGCGGGTATCCAGCCAGGCCCTGCGCCAACGCCTGCCGCCAAACCGGCTCCAGCGCCGACTCAGGTCGCGACAGCCAAGCCGGCCCCGACCACGCCTGCCGTGAAGCCGGCTCCAGCGCCTGCCAAGCCAGCTGCCGTGGCTACCGCCAAACCTGCCGAGAAACCGGCCGAGAAGCCCGCTGCCGCCGCGAAAGGCGCCGGTGGCACCTGGTACGCCGGGCAACCGACGAGCAACTACGTGGTGCAGATCCTCGGTACCAGCTCTGAATCGGCCGCGCAAAACTTCGTGAAAGAGCAGGGCGGCGAGTACCGTTATTTCAAGAAAGTCCTCAACGGCAAGCCGCTTTACGTCATCACTTACGGTAACTTCGCCAACCGCGATGCAGCCGTTACCGCCATCAAGGCCTTGCCAGCGAAGGTTCAGGCTGGTAAACCTTGGCCTCGCACTGTCGCCAGCGTCCAACAGGAACTGGCAACAACTCGCTGAAGATTCGGCGGCCTTACCCAGGCCGCCTCTCCAAGCACCTCAAAATTTCTGCAAGCGCATGCCGTCTCTACAGACCGCGTGCCTTGTGGTGTCTGCGTCATAGTGGTCTTTGAGTCGTTGCGGTCAAAATTAAAAAAGTTTTGACTAGCACAGCATATCGCTTTAAACCTTTCACAAATGCGACATAGATTTGCGACAGTTCGTCGTCAAATTTGTGAGCCCAAGTGTCGGTGTGTACAATGACCTCCCTTTTGCCCCCGCAAAGCTGGCGTACGTTCGGCGCGGATGGCAAGTGGTTGAATTGAAAAGAAATTTGCCTCGATAAGGGGCAGCCTGGTGAGAAAGTGTCTATGAAAGCAGGTCTGTACCAACCAGATGAATTCAAGGATAACTGCGGTTTCGGCCTGATAGCCCATATGCAGGGCGAGCCCAGTCATACCCTTTTGCAAACGGCCATCGAGGCCCTGACCTGCATGACCCACCGCGGTGGGATCAACGCCGACGGCAAGACCGGTGACGGTTGCGGTCTGCTGATTCAAAAGCCGGACGTGTTCCTGCGAGCCATCGCCCAGGAAACCTTCGGCGTCGAACTGCCCAAGCAATATGCCGTGGGCATGGTCTTCTTCAACCAGGACCCGGTCAAAGCCGAAGCCGCTCGCGAGAACATGAACCGCGAGATCCTGGCTGCCGGTCTGACCCTCGTCGGCTGGCGCAAAGTGCCGATCGACACCAGCGTCCTCGGCCGTCTGGCCCTCGAGCGTCTGCCGCAGATCGAACAAGTGTTCATCGGTGGCGAAGGCCTGAGCGATCAGGACATGGCGATCAAGCTGTTCAGTTCCCGTCGTCGTTCGTCCGTGGCCAACGCCGCCGACGTCGATCACTACATCTGCAGCTTTTCCCACAAGACCATCATTTATAAAGGCCTGATGATGCCGGCGGACTTGACCGCCTTCTATCCAGACCTGAGCGATCAGCGCCTGCAAACCGCGATCTGCGTGTTCCACCAGCGCTTCTCCACCAACACCCTGCCGAAATGGCCGTTGGCTCAACCGTTCCGCTTCCTGGCGCACAACGGCGAGATCAACACCATCACCGGCAACCGCAACTGGGCCGTGGCCCGTCGCACCAAGTTCGCCAACGACCTGATGCCCGATCTCGAAGAGCTCGGCCCGCTGGTCAACCGCGTTGGTTCCGACTCCTCCAGCATGGACAACATGCTCGAGCTGATGGTCACCGGTGGCATCGACCTGTTCCGTGGCGTGCGGATGATCATTCCGCCAGCGTGGCAGAACGTCGAAACCATGGACCCGGACCTGCGGGCGTTCTACGAATACAACTCGATGCACATGGAACCGTGGGATGGTCCGGCCGGCGTGGTAATGACCGATGGTCGCTACGCGGTGTGCCTGCTCGACCGTAACGGTCTGCGTCCGGCGCGTTGGGTCACCACCAAGAACGGTTTCATCACCCTGGCCTCGGAAATCGGTGTCTGGAACTACCAGCCTGAAGACGTCATCGCCAAGGGGCGCGTGGGCCCGGGCCAGATCTTTGCCGTGGACACCGAAACCGGTCAGATCCTCGACACCGACGCCATCGACAACCGTTTGAAGTCCCGTCATCCGTACAAGCAATGGCTGCGCAAGAACGCTCTGCGCATCCAGGCGACCATGGAGGACAACGATCACGGTTCGGCTTTCTACGACGTCGATCAACTCAAGCAATACATGAAGATGTATCAGGTCACGTTCGAAGAACGCGATCAGGTGCTGCGTCCGCTTGGCGAGCAGGGCTACGAAGCCGTGGGCTCGATGGGCGACGATACGCCGATGGCCGTGCTGTCCCAGCGCGTGCGCACGCCGTACGACTATTTCCGCCAGCAGTTCGCGCAGGTCACCAACCCGCCGATCGACCCGCTGCGTGAAGCCATCGTCATGTCGCTGGAAATCTGCCTCGGTGCCGAGCGCAACATTTTCCAGGAGTCGCCGGAACACGCCTCGCGCGTGATCCTCAGTTCGCCGGTCATTTCCCCGGCCAAGTGGCGCTCGCTGATGAACCTCGATCGTCCGGGTTTCGAACGCCAGATCATCGACCTCAACTACGACGAAAGCGTCGGCCTCGAAGCGGCCATCCGCAACGTCGCCGATCAGGCTGAAGAAGCCGTACGCTCCGGTCGTACCCAGGTTGTGCTGAGTGACCGTCACATTGGTCCGGGCAAGCTGCCGATCCACGCTTCGCTCGCCACCGGCGCGGTGCATCACCGCCTGACCGAAAAAGGCCTGCGTTGCGACTCCAACATCCTCGTGGAAACCGCTACCGCTCGCGACCCGCATCACTTCGCGGTATTGATCGGTTTCGGCGCCTCGGCGGTCTATCCGTTCCTGGCCTACGAAGTGCTGGGCGACCTGATCCGCACCGGTGAAGTGCTGGGCGACCTCTATGAGGTGTTCAAGAACTACCGTAAAGGCATCACTAAAGGCCTGTTGAAGATCCTGTCGAAGATGGGCATCTCCACCATCACCTCGTATCGCGGTGCGCAACTGTTCGAAGCCATCGGCCTGTCCGAAGAAGTTTGTGACCTGAGCTTCCGTGGCGTGCCAAGCCGCATCAAGGGCGCGCGTTTCGTCGACATCGAAGCCGAACAGAAAGCCCTCGCTGCCGAAGCCTGGAGCCCGCGCAAGCCAATCCAGCAAGGTGGTCTGCTGAAGTTCGTCCACGGTGGCGAATATCACGCTTACAACCCGGACGTGGTCAACACCCTGCAAGCCGCTGTACAGCAGGGTGACTACGGCAAGTTCAAGGAATACACGGCGCTGGTGGACAACCGTCCGGTGTCGATGATCCGCGACATGTTCAAGGTGAAAACTTTGGACACGCCGCTGGACATCAGTGAGATCGAACCGCTGGAATCGGTGCTCAAACGCTTCGACTCCGCAGGCATCTCCCTGGGCGCCTTGTCGCCGGAAGCCCACGAAGCCCTGGCCGAAGCCATGAACCGCCTCGGTGCGCGTTCCAACTCCGGCGAAGGCGGCGAAGACCCTGCGCGCTACGGCACCATCAAGAGCTCGAAAATCAAGCAGGTCGCGACCGGCCGTTTCGGGGTGACCCCGGAATACCTGGTCAACGCTGAAGTGCTGCAGATCAAAGTCGCTCAGGGCGCCAAGCCTGGCGAAGGTGGTCAACTGCCCGGCGGCAAGGTCAACGGTCTGATCGCCAAGCTGCGTTACGCGGTGCCAGGCGTGACCCTGATTTCGCCGCCGCCGCACCATGACATCTATTCGATCGAAGACTTGTCGCAGCTGATTTTCGACTTGAAACAAGTCAACCCGAAAGCCCTGGTCTCGGTGAAGCTGGTAGCAGAAGCGGGCGTCGGCACCATCGCCGCCGGTGTGGCCAAGGCCTACGCGGACTTGATCACCATTTCCGGCTACGACGGTGGTACCGGTGCATCGCCGCTGACCTCGATCAAATACGCGGGCGCTCCGTGGGAGCTCGGCCTGGCCGAAACCCACCAGACCCTGCGCGGCAACGACCTGCGCGGCAAAGTCCGGGTGCAGACTGACGGCGGTCTGAAAACCGGCCTCGACGTGATCAAGGCGGCCATCCTCGGCGCTGAAAGCTTCGGCTTCGGCACCGCGCCGATGATTGCTCTGGGCTGCAAATACCTGCGCATCTGCCACCTGAACAACTGCGCCACCGGCGTCGCGACCCAGAACGAGAAGCTGCGCAAGGATCACTACATCGGCACCGTCGACATGGTGGTGAATTTCTTCACCTACGTCGCCGAAGAAACCCGTGAGTGGCTGGCCAAGCTGGGCGTGCGCTCCCTCGAAGAGCTGATCGGTCGAACCGATCTGCTGGAAATCCTCGAAGGTCAGACCGCCAAGCAGCAACACCTGGACCTGACCCCGTTGCTGGGCAGCGATCACATCCCGGCAGACAAACCTCAGTTCTGCCAGGTCGACCGCAACCCGCCGTTCGACAAAGGCCTGCTGGCCGAGAAAATGGTCGACATGGCCACTTCGGCCATCAACGACATGAGCGGCGCCGATTTCGCCCTGGATATCTGCAACTGCGACCGTTCGATCGGCGCACGGATCTCCGGTGAAATCGCGCGCAAGCACGGCAACCAAGGCATGGCGAACGCGCCGATCACCTTCCGCTTCAAAGGGACGGCCGGTCAGAGCTTCGGTGTGTGGAACGCCGGCGGCCTGAACATGTACCTGGAAGGCGACGCCAACGACTACGTCGGCAAAGGCATGACCGGCGGCAAACTGGTCATCGTTCCGCCGAAGGGCAGCGTCTACAAGACTCAGGACAGTGCCATCATCGGCAACACCTGCCTGTACGGCGCCACTGGTGGCAAGCTGTTCGCCGCCGGCACCGCGGGCGAGCGTTTTGCCGTGCGTAACTCCGGTGCCCACACGGTTGTGGAAGGCACTGGCGATCACTGCTGCGAGTACATGACTGGTGGTTTCGTCTGCGTTCTGGGCAAGACCGGTTACAACTTCGGCTCAGGCATGACCGGCGGTTTCGCCTACGTGCTCGACCAGGACAACACCTTCGTTGACCGGGTCAACCACGAACTGGTGGAAATCCAGCGGATCAGCGGTGAGGCGATGGAAGCCTACCGCAGCCATTTGCAGCGCGTGCTGAACGAATACGTCGAGGAAACCGACAGCGAGTGGGGTCGTAACCTCGCTGAAAACCTCGATGACTATCTGCGTCGTTTCTGGCTGGTCAAGCCTAAGGCTGCCAACCTGAAATCGTTGCTTTCCAGCACCCGTGCCAACCCGCAGTGATATGCGCCTGAAGAGTTTGATGAGGTTTTAACAATGGCTGAACGTCTGAATAACGACTTCCAGTTCATCGATGTCGGGCGCAAGGATCCGAAGAAGAAACTGTTGCGTCAACGCAAGAAAGAGTTCGTGGAGATCTACGAACCCTTCAAACCCCAGCATTCGGCCGATCAGGCCCACCGCTGCCTGGGTTGCGGTAACCCGTATTGCGAATGGAAGTGCCCGGTGCACAACTTCATTCCGAACTGGCTGAAGCTGGTGGCCGAGGGCAACATCCTCCAGGCCGCCGAGCTGTCGCACCAGACCAACACCCTGCCGGAAGTTTGCGGCCGGGTGTGCCCGCAGGACCGTCTGTGCGAGGGTGCCTGCACCCTTAACGACGGTTTCGGCGCGGTGACCATCGGTTCGGTCGAGAAGTACATCACCGACACCGCGTTCGCCATGGGCTGGCGCCCGGACATGTCCAAGGTCAAGCCGACCGGCAAGCGTGTTGCAATCATCGGCGCTGGCCCGGCCGGCCTGGGTTGTGCCGACGTGCTGGTACGCGGCGGTGTGACCCCGGTGGTGTTCGACAAGAACCCGGAAATCGGTGGTCTGCTGACCTTCGGCATCCCCGAGTTCAAGCTGGAAAAGACCGTGCTGAGCAATCGTCGCGAAGTCTTCACCGGCATGGGCATCCAGTTCCGTCTGAACACCGAAGTGGGCAAGGATGTGACCGTCGAGCAACTGCTCGAAGAATACGATGCCGTGTTCATGGGCATGGGCACCTACACCTACATGAAGGGCGGCTTTGCCGGTGAGGACCTGCCGGGCGTGCATGACGCGCTCGACTTCCTGATCGCCAACGTCAACCGCAACCTGGGCTTTGAAAAGTCGCCGGAAGATTTCGTCGACATGAAAGGCAAGAAGGTCGTGGTGCTCGGTGGTGGCGATACGGCGATGGACTGCAACCGTACTTCGATTCGTCAGGGCGCCAAGTCGGTGACCTGTGCTTATCGTCGCGACGAAGCAAACATGCCGGGTTCGCGCAAAGAGGTGAAGAACGCCAAGGAAGAAGGCGTGAAATTCCTCTACAACCGCCAGCCGATCGCCATCGTTGGTGAAGACCGTGTCGAAGGCGTGAAAGTGGTCGAGACCCGTCTCGGCGCACCGGACGCGCGTGGCCGTCGCAGCCCTGAGCCGATCCCGGGTTCTGAAGAGATCATCCCGGCCGACGCCGTGGTCATCGCCTTCGGTTTCCGCCCAAGCCCGGCGTCGTGGTTCGAACAGCACAGCATCCAGACCGACAGCCAGGGCCGCGTCGTGGCCCCGGAACAAGGGAAGTACAAGCACCAGACCAGCAACCCGAAAATCTTCGCCGGTGGCGATATGGTTCGCGGTTCTGACCTGGTGGTAACGGCGATCTTCGAAGGGCGTAATGCCGCTGAAGGGATCCTGGATTACCTGGGCGTCTAAACCCCGATCCTGACCTGAAATGGGATCAAAATGTGGGAGCGAGCAAGCCCGCTCCCACATTGGTTTCCGGGTGTTACGAATAACGGGTTTTCACCGCGACAAATTGACCCGATAGACAAAAGGCTGACCTGCAACCGTGCCTTTTGCGTCGCGCTCTGAGAAAATGCCCGCACTTTTTTTCCGGATGCCGACATGACTGCCCTGAAGAACGACCGTTTCCTTCGCGCCCTGCTCAAGCAACCCGTAGACGTCACCCCTGTGTGGATGATGCGTCAGGCCGGTCGCTACCTGCCGGAATACCGCGCCAGCCGTGCCAAGGCCGGTGACTTCATGAGCCTGTGCATGAACCCGGAGTTCGCTTGCGAAGTCACGATGCAACCGCTCGACCGCTATCCGCAACTGGACGCGGCGATCCTGTTCTCCGACATCCTCACCATCCCCGATGCGATGGGCCAAGGCCTGTACTTCGAAACCGGTGAAGGTCCGCGCTTCAAGAAAGTCGTCAGCACCCTGGCCGACATCGAAGCCCTGCCGATTCCCGATCCGCACAAAGACCTCGGCTACGTCATGGACGCGGTCAGCACTATCCGTCGCGAACTGAACGGCCGCGTGCCGCTGATCGGTTTCTCCGGGAGCCCGTGGACGCTGGCCACCTACATGGTCGAAGGCGGTTCGTCGAAAGACTTCCGCAAGACCAAGGCCATGCTCTACGACAACCCGCAAGCCATGCACCTGCTGCTGGACAAGCTCGCGCAGTCGGTCACCAGCTACCTCAATGGCCAGATCATGGCCGGCGCGCAAGCGGTGCAGATCTTCGATACCTGGGGCGGCAACCTTTCGGCGGCGGCGTACCAGGAATTCTCCCTGGCCTACATGCGCAAAATCGTCAGCGGCCTGATCCGCGAACACGAAGGCCGCAAGGTTCCAGTCATCCTGTTCACCAAGAACGGCGGCCTGTGGCTGGAAAGCATCGCCGACGTTGGCGCTGATGCCCTTGGCCTGGACTGGACCTGCGACATCGGCGAAGCCCGCCAGCGTGTTGGCAACAAAGTCGCGCTGCAAGGCAACATGGACCCGACCGTGCTCTATGCCAAGCCAGAAGCCATTCGTGCCGAAGTCGGCCGGATCCTCGCCAGCTACGGCAAAGGCAGCGGCCACGTGTTCAACCTCGGCCATGGCATCACGCCGGAAGTTGATCCGGAACACGCGGGTGCGTTCCTTCGCGCGGTGCACGAGTTGTCGGCGCAGTATCACGAGTGATCGTCGCCCAATAAAAAACGCCCGGCAGATGTCGGGCGTTTTTGTATGGAGATCTCGGGCAACACTCGGTCCCTGTGGGAGCGAGCCTGCTCGCGATGAGGCCATAACATCCAACATCAATGTCGTCTGTTACGCCGTCATCGCGAGCAGGCTCACTCCCACAGGGATGGGTGTCAGGCTTTGACGCCGCCCAACGGCGGCAACTTCGCCAGCTTCAACGCCACCAGCAGCGCAATCACCAGCAACCCGCCAATGAACAACCCAATCCCATTCCATCCACCCATGTGCCAGAACACCCCACCCGCCGTCCCCGCAATACTCGACCCGGCGTAATAGCTGAACAAGTAAAGCGACGATGCCTGCCCCTTGGCCTTAATCGCCCGGCGCCCGATCCAGCTGCTGGCCACCGAATGCGCGCCAAAGAAGCCAAACGTGAAGATCAACATGCCGATGATCACCAGCGGCAATGGCGTGAACATCGTCAGGGCAAGACCGGCCAGCATCAGCACAATCGTTGCCCAGAGCACTTTGCGTCGGCCCAGTTTGTCAGCCAGCGAACCGATTTTCGCCGAACTGTAGATACCCGACAGGTACACCACCGACAGCAGCCCGACAAACACCTGATCCATATGGTAGGGCTCGGCCAGCAAGCGATAGCCGATGTAGTTGAACAGCGTGACAAACGCGCCCATCAACACAAACGCTTCAAGGAACAGCAGCGGCAGGCCGGCATCGCGAAAATGCATGGTGAAGCCATCTAGCAGGCTGCGCGGGTGCAGCGAACGGGCGCGGAAGTTGCGCGATTCGGGAAGGATTTTCCAGAACACCGCTGCCGCGATCAGCGCCAGGCTGCCGATCACCAGCATCGCGGTGTGCCAGCTGACGAAGTCGATCAACACGCCGGTGATCAAGCGTCCGCTCATCCCGCCAATCGCGTTGCCGCCGATGTACAGTCCCATCGCCAAGCCGATGTGTTGCGGGTGGATTTCTTCGCTCAGGTACGTCATGGCAACTGCCGCCAGACCGCTCAATGACAACCCGATCAACGCGCGCATCACCAAGACGCCTTGCCAGCTCGGCATCATCGCGCTGGCCATGGTGCACAGCGCGGCGGCGAACAGTGCCGCGACCATGACCGGTTTGCGTCCGACACGGTCGGAGATCGGCCCGGTGATCAGCAGACCAATCGCCAGCATGCCGGTGGCGACCGACAGGATCAGGCTGCTCTGCGCCGCATTGATCGAATATTCGTGGGACAGCAGCGGCATCATCGGCTGCACGCAGTAGAGCAAGGCGAACGTCGCGAAACCGCCACAGAACAACGCCAGCACCGTGCGCATGAACATCGGCGTGCCTTTTTCGATGTAGATCTCCTTCATTTCGGCGACAACATCGTCTACCGCAGCGGGCGGAACTTCATGAGCAAGGGGGGCGACAGCAGTTTTCACTTCAGACCTCGGAGGGCGCAGCCGGTCAGGCAATGAAAAAAGCATATAGCTGGCTAATGATTCAATCCAATATATTGTTCGACCTGTTTGATAGGTTTAACGACCTAATGGAGTTTTCATGGAATTGCGTCACCTGCGCTACTTCATCGCCGTCGCCGAAGAACTGCATTTCGGCCGCGCCGCCCAGGTGCTGGGCATCTCGCAGCCGCCATTGAGCCAGCAGATTCAGGCGCTGGAACAGGAAGTCGGTGCACGGCTGTTCGAGCGTACCAATCGTCGGGTCGAGCTCAGCGAGGCGGGTCGGTTGTTCCTGGAAGAAGCGCGATTGGTGCTGGCGCAGGTCGATAAAGCCGCTGATGTGGCGCGTCGTGCGCAGCTTGGCGAGTTGGGTGAGCTGAAAATTGGTTTCACCTCGTCGGCCCCCTTCAACTCAACCATTCCCCAAGCGATTTTTTCATTCCGCCAGCGGTTCCCGGCCGTGCATTTGAACCTGCGGGAGATGAGCAGCACCCAAGTGGCCGATGCGCTGGTGGATGAGTCGATCGAGGTCGGGATCATGCGACCGCTGGGGTTGCCGGACTCCCTCAGCGTGGTGGAATTGATGCGTGAACCCCTGGTGGCCGTGCTCAGCTCCAAGCATCCGCTGGTGACTGACAGCGAAGAGGGGCTCTTCCTGTCGGCATTGGCCCTCGAACCCTTCGTATTTTTCCCACGCAGTTATGGCAGTGGCCTGTACGCACAATTGCTCAGCCTGGCGCGGGATGCCGGTTTCAGCCCGCACTTTGCGCAAGAGGCGGGTGAAGCGATGACGATTATCGGGCTGGTGGCGGCGGGGCTGGGGGTGTCGGTGCTGCCGGCCTCCTATCAGCGGATGCGTATTGATGGCGTGGTGTATCGACCGCTGCTTGATCCGGAAGCGGTGTCGGCGGTGTGGCTGGTGCAGCGCAAGGATCAGAAGTCGCCGATGGCCAAGGCGTTTGTGGAGTTGTTGACGAGGAAGGTTGAGGGAAGTTGAGCACGGGACACTTCGAGTAACGGATCCGGTTTAGTGATTTACCCGGTTGTTGAGCAGAATCGATTTTTTTCGATGAGTGCCATGGATGCCACTTCTATATCAACCAAGTGAAGGCAGCGTACTGATTTGTGATTTCAGGGGCTATGAGGTTCCAGAGATGATCAAGGTCAGGCCCGTTGTTGTGATACGCAAACACAGGACCAACAGCTTACTGGTGACAGTTGTGCCGCTGAGCACCACTGCTCCGGATCGCGTACTTGATCACCATCTGGAACTTCAAAGTCATCTCCAGGGTGCCAGTCCTGTCTGTTGGGCGAAATGCGATATTGTTGCGACAGTCAGCCTCTCAAGGCTGGACAGGATCAAAACTCGAGATCGTCAGGGGAAGCGTATTTACGTTATTTCACAACTTGAAACAGATGAGTTTTCTGCCATCAAAATCGCGGTACGTAAAGCGCTTGGCGTGTGATGGCATCGGAGGTGGCACAGTCAGGCGAATGGCCAGTCGTTGCCCTTGATCCTTTTTCAGGCAATACTCGCGCCGTTCCCGAAAGGGGCTTGTGAGACTCTGAGGATCCTGGGCAACCAGCCATCGCAGAGCCAGACAGGTACCGGGCGATGACAAGCCGACCTGTTTGTGAAGGGGCGCCGAAAGGCGCCCCTTGTCGTTTCCGAGGTGCTCACCTCAGTCAACCTTTACCAACTCCCCTCGCAACCCCACCCCGGTCACCGCAGGCTTAAGCGCCTCCAGCCCCGGTATTGTCGCCCCGTCGGTTGCGCACTGGTATTTCCCGGTGTCCTGGCTCAGGTCGCGCTTGTTGATGCCAGCAATATTGATCACGGCGTTGGCGCCGGCCTTTTTTGCTTTGCTTTGCAGGGTCGCCAAGGTCGATTGCAAGGCCCAGAAGCAGGCGTCTTCATCAGACTTGTCTTCATTGTCGGTTCGTCGGCTGCTGCTCACTGCGGTCAGTTTGCGTGCCTGCGCTGGCAGCGTTTCTCCGGCCAGGTAAAACTTGACGCTGCCGTCCAGCAGGCCGACGTCGGTGGCGCGTTTCACGCCTTCCTGGAGGTCCTGGAAGGTGGGTTCATAGGCGCCGTGCGAGGCGATGACCTGATCGACATCCGGGTCGGAGGCCAGTTGCTTGATCACGTCATCACGCAGGTAGTTGATCCAGCGGTTATAGGTGCCGTGGATGCGGCCGTCCTTGTAGCCCAGGCCGCGGCTGTCGCGGTAGTCGATTTCAAACGAGGTCGTGGTGTAAGGGATGTCGATTTCGGCGTGGTGTTTATCGCGCACGGTAATCGCAGCCTTGATCATGCCCGGACGCGCCGATTGCACGACCCATTGGCGTTCAATCAGCGCGGTGACGATGGCGCGGCTCATCCTGTCGTTGTTCAAACCCCGGTTGCTGGGGAAGGTTTCCTTGGCGGTGTACACCGGATTGCTGGTGCAGCCGCCCAGCGCGACGGCCACGGCGAACAGCGCGGCGATGCGCTGAAACTGAGTCATTCCCTTTACTCCAAACCTGTGCGGATCAGTGCCAGCGACGGTGACGCCACCAAGAGCGAAATTGTTGTTCATTGCGTATTCGTTGCGCATTTTGCCCGAACTCGTCAGCGCGGGTCGACCTCACTGAGGTCGACCTTTTTTTACGCCGAAAGCTGCATCTGTAATCGTCGGCCAACGACATCCAGCAAGTCACAGCCATCACGCAATGAGGTGGCTAATACACGCGCCAACAGGTTGCGTAAAAGGCAGTGAGATGAAAATCCCTGCACAGCTAAACGCTATTTAAACTTTAATTTTTCTTTCAGGCTTTTCATCACTGCGGGTTTGTTTTCAAGGAACACATTCAACCCTTTTGCTCGAAGATTGCACGCGTCGCAGTCGCCGCATCCGCTGCCTTTTACGCCGTTGTAACAAGTCAGTGTGTGTTGCTGAATCAAATCAAGTTTTCCATGATGTTCGGCCAAGGCCCATGTTTCGGCCTTGTTCAACCACATGAGCGGCGTTTCAATTCGCAGCTTATAGTCCATGCCCAGTTCGATGGCTTTATGCAGCGCTTTAACAAACTCATCTCGACAATCCGGGTAACCGGAAAAATCTGTTTCGCAGACCCCCGTGATTAACGTCTCGGCCTGTACTTGATAGGCATAAATAGAAGCCAAGGTTAAAAACAGAATGTTTCTACCGGGTACGAAAGTGCTCGGCAGACTTTCACCGAAACTGTTTGTGCTGGGCACTGGAATGTTATCGCGCGTCAAACTACTGATGGCCAGTTCATTCAACAATGAACAGTCCAGCACCTTGTGCACCGTGACGCCAAGCTCTTTCGAAAGCTGCTGCGCCACTTCAATTTCCGCGCGGTGACGCTGGCCATAGTCAAAGGTAATGCAGTGAATTTCGTCGTAGAGCGGCAACGCCTGGATCAAGCAGGTCGTGGAGTCCTGCCCACCGCTGAAAACGATAACGGCCTTTTTAGTCATGGTTCGATCTTCCTTGGGATGCCCCGATGTATCACGGGGGCATTGACCCTAGCGCGAAGCTCAAATTCTGGCTGTGGGACGTTTCCGAAATCGTGTACTCCGGTTTCCTGTTGTGTCTTCGTTGCTTAAGACCAGCGCCGAAAAATCAACGAAGTGTTAACGCCACCAAATGCAAAATTGTTGTTCATCACGTACTGGTTACTCATCTGCCGGAACTCGCCGCGCAGGTAGTCGAGCTTGCCGCAGAGCGGATCGACATCGTCAAGGTTGAACGTGTGCACATACAGGTCGCGGTTCATCATTTCGATGCTGAACCAGGACTCCAATGCTCCGCACGCACCCAAGGTATGACCGAGGAAGCTCTTTTGTGAGCTGATTGGCATGTGTTCGCCGAACAGCGCACTGGTTGCCAGTGTTTCGGCGATGTCGCCCTGTTCAGTCGCCGTGCCGTGACCATTGACGTAGCCAATGTCCGACGGCTGCAGCCCGGCATCTTCCAGGGCCAGTTCCATGGCCCGGCGCATGGTGACCTGCTCCGGTCGGGTGGCGTGCTGGCCGTCGGCGTTGCTGCCGAAGCCGACGAGTTCGGCGTGGATGTGTGCACCGCGAGCTAGCGCGTGTTCGAGTTCCTCAAGCACCAGCATGCCGCCGCCTTCGCCAATCACCAGGCCATCGCGGCCGCTGTCGTAGGGACGCGGAGAGGTCTGTGGGGCGTCGTTTTTCAGGCTGGTGGCGTAGAGCGCGTCAAAGACCATGGCTTCGGTCGGGCACAGTTCTTCGGCGCCGCCGGCGAGCATCAGTGGCAGGCGGCCGAATTTGATCGACTCATAGGCGTAGCCGATGCCCTGGCTGCCGCTGGTGCAGGCGCTGGAGGTCGGGATCAGTCGGCCGGTGAGACCAAAGAAAATGCTGATATTGGCCGCGGTGGTGTGCGGCATCATCCGCACGTAGGAGTTGGCGTTCAGGCCCTCGGCCACCGAGTTGAGCAACATGTTGCCGAATGCCTTGATCTCGTCGGTGCTGCCCGTGGACGAGCCGCAGGAGACGCCCATGCGCCCGTCCTTGATCGACTCGTCACCCAACAGCCCGGCATCGGCCAGCGCCTGTTCCGCCGCGCCGACTGCCAGGCGTGATACCCGGCCCATGCTGCGCAGTTGTTTGCGGGTCCAGTGGCTGGGCACTTTGAAGTCGTCGATGGGGCCGGCCAGGCGCGTGTTGAGTTCGGTAAAACGATCCCACTCGTCCATCCGGCGTATGCCACTGCGGTTGGCCGCGAAGTTGGCGGCGATGGTTGCCCAGTCGCTGCCAAGTGAGGTGATGCCGGCCATGCCGGTGACGACGACGCGCTTCATCAGCACAGGCCTCCGTTGACGGCCAGAACCTGCCGGGTGATGTACGACGCTTCTGCCGACATCAGGAAATTCACCGCGCTGGCCACCTCTTCCGGGGTGCCCATGCGTTGTGCGGGAATCATTTTCATCAGTTCTTCCACCGGCACGTTTTCGTCGAGCATCGCTGTGTCGATCAGGCCGGGTGCGACACAGTTAACGGTGATTTTGCGCTTGCCCAGTTCGATCGCCAACGCTTTCGCCGCGCCGATCAAACCGGCCTTGGAAGCGCTGTAGTTGACCTGGCCGCGGTTGCCGATCAACCCGGAAACCGAGGTAATGCAAACAATCCGCCCGGCAGCACGACGACGAATCATAGGCATCATCACCGGGTGCAGCACGTTGTAGAAACCGTCGAGGTTGGTGCGCATCACCACATCCCAATCATCCTCGCTCAGTGCTGGAAAAGCACCGTCGCGGGTCAGGCCGGCGTTTAGCACGACACCGTAGTAGGCGCCATGGGCTTCAACGTCGGCTTCGAGAATGGCTTTGCAGCTGGCGCGGTCGGACACGTCGAATTGCAGGATGCGCGCCTGGCGCCCCAGCGCCTGGATTTCGCCTTGAACGATCACGGCGTCCGCCAGACCGCTGCGGCAATGCAGGATGATGTCGTGCCCGGCCTGTGCCAGGCGCAGCGCGATTGCGCGGCCGATGCCACGGCTGGAGCCAGTGACCAGTACGGATTCAGTCATGACTGGACTCCTTCGGGTTCATGAAGATATTGAGCGGCCTGAGGCGGGCGAAACACGTTCAGACGGGCGGTGGCGTGAATGCCTGGGGCGTTGATGTGGCATTCGAATACGCCCATGCCGTTATCGTCTTCCAGCGAGCGCATCCCGTGGATGGTCAGCTCGGTGCCAACGGGGAAGTGCTCCACGTTGCATTCGAATTTGCGCGTACCGAGCAGAAAACCCAGCACCACGCCATCGCCCCGCTGGCGCGCGTGGCAACCGGCGTACGCGGCGACACTCTGGGCCATCAGTTCGATGCCGACCCAGGCCGGCATGCTGCCGTCGGGACGGCTGAACAGGCCGCCAGGCCTGACGGTGAGGCGTGTGCGGATCTGGTCGTCATCGAAGTCCAGAATCTGTTCGATGAAGATCATGTCGCCAGCGTGCGGCAGCAGTTCGGCGATCGGCCAGTCAATCATGGGGCGTCTCCGATTATCAGGCTGACGTTGTTACCACCGAAAGCAAAGGAATTGCTCATCAAGTAGCGAGGTGCAATGGACGTCAGGCGATCGGTCGGGGTCACCCAATTCAAGGCCGGCAGTTCAGGATCAGGTTGTCCGTCCCAGACATGGGGCGCCAGGGCGTGCTCAGGGTTGTTCGTGCTCAGGCTCAACCAGCAGAACGCCGCTTCCAGGGCGCCGGCGGCGCCAAGGGTGTGGCCGGTCATTGGCTTGGTTGAAGAACACGGTACGCCTTGCGGGAACAGGGTCGCCACGGCCAGGCTTTCCATGGCGTCGTTGTGTTGGGTCGCGGTGCCATGCAGGTTCAGGTAACCGATTTGAGCGGGTTGCAGATTTGCTCGGCTCAAGGCTTTGCGCATGGCTTGCAAGGCGCCACGGCCTGTCGGTTCCGGCGCAGAAATGTGGTGCGCATCGGAACTGGCGCCGCTGCCCAGTAGCGCAATCGGTTGGCCGTCGCCGGCGCTTTTGCTCATCAGAAACAGCGCGGCGGCTTCACCGATATTGATGCCGTTGCGGTTGACCGAAAACGGATTGCAACGTTGCTCGGACACCGCTTCCAACGCCGAGAAGCCGTTGAGGGTCAGTTTGCACAAACTGTCGACGCCGCCGCACAGCACCGCGTCGCACACGCCCAGATCCAGCAGGCGTTGGGCGCTCATCAGCGCCCGGGCGCTGGAGGTGCAGGCGGTCGAGATCACATAAGCCGGGCCGCTCAATTGCAGCCAGTCGGCGAGGAAATTGGCCGGTGCGCCGAGCTCCTGCTGCTGATAGTCGTAATCGGCAGGGAAATGATGCTCGCGAATGTAATGGGCCAGGCCACGGCTGGCCTCATGGATGCCCGACGTGCTGGTGCCCAGCACCACACCGATACGGTCACGGCCGTAGGTCTGGATCGCACGATCGATGTCGTCGCGGATTTGCAACGCGGCTTCCAGCAGCAACTGGTTGTTGCGGCTGCTTTGCTGAGCCAGTTCCGGTGGAATCGGGGCCAATTCGCCACGCACCGCCGCCACCGGCAATGAGCGCTCCGGGACCCAGCCAGCCTCGCTGCGCATGCCGGAGCAATCACCGGCAAACAGATTGCGCGCGACTTGCGCTTTGTCACGCCCCAAGGCGCAGATAACCCCAAGGGCGTTCAGATAGGCGGTCATGGCGCGTCTCCGCTCAGGGGCGTGACTTGATACTTGGGACCTTTGGGCAGGTTCAATTCGAAGCTCATCGGTTGTGAATAACGGACGTCCCAGTGCGTGGGCAAGGAGCGTTGACTGCCATGTTGCCAAGCCGTGGGGTAGTTGCCCGACAGTTCATCCTTGGGGGTCAGCGCAAACAGCAACGCCGCGAACAGCTCCCGGGCTTCCGGGTTCGGCGGCAACAGGCCGTCGGCTTTCCATTGGCCATCGATCAGTTTCTGGCGAGCCTGTGGAATGCCCAGCAAATCCATCATCGACCAGCGGATGCCAGGGCCTTCACGCTGGATCACCAGCACCCAGTCCTGACGTTGCTCAGCGACCAGGCGCTGGATGTGCAACTGCAGCGGCAACGACAGGTTCGGGGTTTGCTCGGGCAGCGGCGGCTGGCTGGCACAAGCGCTCAGCAACAGACAGCAAGCCAGGAGCAGGAAACGAATCATCAGACCTCACCTTCAAGAGAAGTTCGCCACAAAAAGGCGTTCACGTTATTCATGTGACATCTCTGGCGCAGAGTTCTGACAGCATGCGCAGCCGACGTTTGGGTTCACTGACGAACGGATTGCGCTCGTCCCAGGCATAACCGGCGAGGATCGCGCTGATCATGCGGCGGATGTCCGGTGAACCGTCTGGATGGAAAATCACATCCTGGAAGGTCCCGGCGTACCAGCCTTCGACGTAGCAGCGGAATGTGTCGACGCCGCGCTTGAGCGGTGCGGCGAACTCGGTTTGCCAGTCAACGCTTTCACCTTGCAGTTGGCGGTGCAGAACGCCGGCGGCCATGCTCGCCGAGCGCATGGCGATGGTCACGCCGGAGGAGAACACCGGGTCGAGGAATTCCGCGGCGTTGCCCAGCAGCGCAAAGCCCGGGCCGTGCAAGGTTTTGACGTTGGCCGAGTAGCCACCGATGGTGCGCGCGGGGGTGTCCCACACAGCGTTGTTCAGGACGCCGGCCAGGCTTGGGGTTTCAGCGATAAAACCGCGCAGGCACTCGTCCAGGTTGTCCATGCGGCCTTCGAAGTGCTCGGCTGCCGCTACTACGCCCACCGAGCATCGGCCGTTGCTGAACGGGATGGTCCAGAACCAGATGTCGCGATGGGTCGGATGGGTGGTGATGAGGATTTTTTCCCGCTCGAAGGTCGGGCTGTCGATCTTGTCTTCGATGTGGGTGAACACGGCCTGGCGCACCGGGAAGTTCGACGGCGCTTCAAGGTCCAGCAAGCGCGGCAGCACCCGGCCGTAACCGCTGGCGTCGAGCACGAAATCAGCTTCGACGCGGTATCGGCTGCCATCTTCTCGCAGCACATCGAGCTGCGGTTTTGCCAGGGTGAAATCGGCGCTGACGATGGCCTCGCCGTAGCGAATCTCCACGCCTTGCAACGCGGCCTGGTCGGCCAGCAACTTGTCGAAATCGGCGCGTTGAACCTGGAAGGTGGTCGGCTTGCCGTGGCTGAACGTGTCGCCGAAATCAAAGGCGCTGTATTGGTCGCCCCAGGCAAACGCCGCACCATTTTTCATCTGGAATCCGGCGGCGTTCACTGCATCGAGCATGCCGGCCTCTTCGACGAAGTCCAGGCAGTGCGACAACAGGCTTTCGCCGATGGAAAATCGTGGGAAATGCTGGCGTTCGATCATCAGCACGTCATGACCTTTGCGCTTGAGCAGCGCGGCGGCGATGGCGCCCGAGGGGCCCGCACCGATAACGACGACCTGGCGATGTTCCATTTCAACTGTTGGCACGGGGGCTCCTTGCCGGGGCGGCGATATTCAAAGGGGGGCTGTGCATGCCGGCGAGTGCCGGCAGCAATGTCGCGATCAGGCCCATCAGCATCAGCGCGAAATACAGCGCCGGACTGATGAGCTGTTGTTGCAGCAGCAGGTTGAGAAAGACGATCTCACTCAAGCCGCGAATATTCAGCAGCAGGCTTTCGCGCCAGCGACTGGCGCCCTCGAACGAGGCGCCGGCCCAGCCGAGGCCCAGCCAGTTGCCCAGCAGTTTGCTGGCAATAGGCAACAGCAGCAGCGCCGCCAGCTGGATCCAGCTGAGGCTGGCCATCGCAGCATGAACGTTGATCTGCACGATACCGAACGTCAGGATCAGCGGAATGGCGATCCAGGTTTGCAAGCGGCTCATCCAGATCGCCGGCAACGGCAGCACCAGTGGCACTTTCAGCGCGGCCATGCACAACAAGTAACCGATGCCGAAAATCAGCGCGTTGAGCTTGAAGTGTTCGGCGACCACCAGCAGCGCGAAGAAGCCGCCGCTGTACAGTATCGGTTGGCGCGCACCGAGCAGGCGCAGCAGTAGCGGCAGGCAAGCGCCGGCCAGCGGTAGCAAGAGGCTGCTCAGGTGCAAACTGCCTTGTGCGAAGCCGAACAGCGTCCAGCACGTCAGGTCGATGAGAATCGCCGTTTGTACCAGGCGTCGGGTGGCTTCGGGCGGGTAATGGATGTGTCGCAGGTACAAATACAACACCGGAATGGCGGTGATGGCGAACACCAGGCCAACGGCCAGTGAGCTGATCCAGGATTGCGCCGGCAGCAACCAAATGGCGGTGGCGAGTCCGCAGACGAACGGAATGCAGAAACTTGGCAGGGCGATTTTCAGGCTCTGGCGATCCAGTCGCAGGTCGATCACGTCACTGAGGATGTGCCCGAGCAGCAAGGCAAAACTCAGGCTGTAGAGGTTTTTCAGCCACGTCGGCGAGATGAGTTCGGTGCCGCTGAGTTGCCAGCCCGGCTCGATCCAGAAGTACATCAGCAGCGGCAGGCCGAAGGTCGCCAGCAGCAACTGGCTGACGATCGGGATCAGGCCAAAATGCCGACCGACTCGGGTGGCCGTGGCGAACATTGCCAGGGCCATGAGCCAAAACACGGCGATCATCATGCGGCCGACTCCGTAACGGCAGCGGTGTGGACATGGCGTCCGGCCCACGGCGCAAGGATGAAGCTGAAAGCCAGGCCCAGGCTGACCGACAGGCCGAAGTTGCTCACCGCCGGCGTGCTGGACACCGCCAGCAGACCGAACGACAGCCAGGTGGTGACCGCCGCCAGCAAGGTGCCCAGCAGGCTCACGGCGGCGCCGCCGACCTGTTCGCGCATGAGGATCGCGTAATCGACGCTGATCGCCGTCACCAGCAACAGGCCGAACAGGCTGAAAAGTGTCAGCGGCTGACCCAGCCAGCCAAGACTGGCCAGGCTGCACAACGCGGCCAACAAGGGCAGCGAGACGATGCGCAGCGCGCCACCGAGGCCGAATGGCACGATCAGCACCAGCACGATCAGCGCGCAGGAGGCGAGTTTGAGCTCCGCGGCACTGATCTGGGTCGCCGCGAATACAGTGTTCAGTTCACCGAGGCGGTCGACCAGTTGGACACCCGGCAAGTCCAGCGCCTGAGCGCGCAGCAGCGAAGGATTGTTCAGGCCTTGCAGACTGACCATCGCCGCCACACCATCATCGGTCGGCCCCAGCCACAAGGTGCGATAAGGCTCGGCCAACGGACCGGTCAGCGCCGCGTCGATGTCTTCGGTGGGCAACGCCTGCAACTGCACAAGCTCCGCTTGCAGCGCTTGCGCCGGCACGCCGAGGTCGAGCAGCGGTTGCCAGAATTGCGGCAATTTGTTTAGCGCTTCGCGTACCTTGCGCTGTTCGCTCGGTTGGCTCACGAGTTGGTTGAGCGACAGATAACCCTGGAGTTTGTCCATCTTGACCAGTTGATCGAGACGTTCGCTCAGTGCGGTTTGGCGCTCGAGCAGTTCCTGCTGGTTGGCCGCACGCACCAGGAAGAACTGGCTGGTGGGTTGATAGCCGGTAATGCGCGCGATGGTTCTGGCCTCGTCCGTCAGTTGCTGCGGCGTGCCGATCCACTGGCGGATGTCGTTCTTGCTCTCGAGTTGCAACAAGCCGCCGACGCAAAAGGCAATCAGCAATGCCAGCAGCACCGGCGTACGCGCAATTTTGAGCAACGATTCGCGTAGCTCCAGCAAAAACTCACTGACGCGTAGCGGCCATTGCGCCGGTCGCAGGTCCGCGCCCTTGAGCAGCGCCGGCAGCAGGCACACCGCTGACAGGTAGGCGCCCAGCAGACCGGCGGCGGAGAATACGGCGATCTGGGTCAGCGCCGGGAATGGCGTCCACGCCAGCGCCAGGTAGCCGATGCAACTGGTGATCAGGCTCAGCGTCAGGCCTGGCAAGGTCAGGCGTAACGCCGGCCAGCTGTGCCAGGGTCTCATGCTCCAGCTTTTCGACAGGTAATGCAGCGGGTAATCGACGGCAACGCCAATCAGGCTCGACCCCAGCACCAGCGTCATCACATGCATGTGACCGAACAGCGCCACGCAGGCCACGGCGCCAAACAGCATGCCCACCAGCACCGGCACGAACGCCAGCAAGACCCGCCAGCGCCGGAAGGCCAGCAACAGCAGCAACAAAATGCCGACGGTAGCGCCGCCTCCGACCCAGGTCATTTCGCGGGTGGCTTGTTGTTGACCATTGGCCGCGTAGAGCAAGCCGCTGGCGGCGAGCAGTTGAACATCGCTCTGTGCCGCTTCTTCGCGGCTGTGTTTGAGCAGGGCGGCCACTTGCAGCGGCAGGCTCATGTCAAAGGCGTTGCCGGTGGTTTTTGCCCGCAGCATCACCCAGCTTTTACCGTCGGCATCGGCCACCAGTGCGCCGCTGCCGATGTCCAGTTGCACGGCGCCGTGTTGTGGCTGGCTGTTCTGGATGCGTCCGGTTAGCCCCAGCCAGTCTTCCTGGCTCGGCACCAGACTGAAACCGGTGAAGGGGTCGAACAGCGCTTGCACGCGCTGTTGGATAAAGGCGTCAGGGTGTTCGATCAGTTGCTGACGATCCGAGGGAGACAACATTGCCAATCGGCCTTGCAGCAATTGAGCGCGCAGCGCTGGCAAGTCGGCTTGCAGGGTCCACTGGACCTTCTCGAACAAGCCGCTTGCTTGCCACTGCTCACCCAGTTTCTGCGCCATGGCGATGGCTTGCGGGCGATCTTTATGGCCGACCAGCACCAGCATTTCGCGGTTCAGCGGTTCTTGCATGCGTTGTTCAGCGCGCAGTTCCAGCGCGTCCGGCGCCGTGCCCGGCACCAGTTCCATCAGGTTGGCCGACAGCGGCGCGCCGTTACGCCATTGCCAGCCGGCGAGCGCGAGCACCGCCAACAGCAGGATCAGAAACAGCCACGGGAGCCTGCGTTCACTCGGCAAAGTCATGTTGCTCCGCGTCGCTCAGCGGTTGCGCGCTGGTGCTGTCCTGCATGCGCAACAGGGTGCTGTCACCCTGGGTTTCCAGCAGCTCGATGCTGTGCACCAACTCACCGCCGGTGATGTTGATCTGGTTGAACACTTGCTTGAGCAGCATTGAGCGCGGGGTCAGCGTCAGATTCCAGTTTTGCGCCTCGCCGCTCAGCGACAGCTCGAAATCCCGTTGCAGGCCGCTGCTGTCGCCTTGCAGCACGGCGAGGAACAACCGGTTCTGCTCGGTGCCGGCACTCTTGCCTGGCAGCATCTGCCAACCGCTGGCGTCGCGTCGGGCAATGCCTTTGTCGGTGATGCGGTAATCCTGTTGCAGCGGCGTTTTCAGCAGCCAGAGCAAACCGTGGTTTTTGGCGAGGACGAAAGTGCCCTTGCTGGTCAGTGGCTGGGGCAGGGCACGCAGGTGTTTTTCCTGGATGAAGTTGCCGTGGATCACATCGGGTTTGGCCAGTTGATCGCTCAGTTGTTGCAGATCGAAGGCGTGAGCGATCGATGACAAACCGAGCAGTGCTAACGCGCCGAGGCATTTAAAAAACGGGTTCATGCCAGCATCCTTTCAACGGCGTCAGTGAAGATCTTCGGTGAAGCCAGCTGCATCTCGCGGCTGGTCATGTCGACGGCAACCTGTACCGAGCTGGCGCGGGTCAAGCGCTCGCCGGAGTCCAGGTCGCTGATCAGGTAATTGATCTTCAGGCGGTTCTCCCATTCGACCAGATTGGCGCGCACGTTCAGCTTCTGGCCGAACACGGCGCCACGCACATAGCGTAATTGCAGGTCGATCACCGGCCAGGCGTAACCCGATTCGACCATCGCGGTGTAGTTGTGGCCGATCTTGTCCAGCAGCGCACAGCGGGCCACTTCCAGGTATTTGACGTAATGGCCGTGCCAGACGACGTTCATGGTGTCGACGTCAAAGAACGGCACAAGGATTTCCGTATCGGTATGAAGCACTCCCTTGCTACGCATGCAGCCTCCAGTGTTGCTCGGCAATCCGTTTGAGGCACAGACGCAGTTCACCTTCCAGTGCACGGTCTTCGATTACCGGCGGGAAGTCCTTGCCCAATTCTTCGTGCATGGCGGCCAGGGCTGGCGGCAATGGCCGCGCATCTTCAGCCTTGCTGCGCAGCCACACGCCTTGGTTGGCGGCGAGCAAGGTGGCGGCGGCGACCTGTTCGGTCAGCTCCAGCACGCGGATCGCATCACGGGCGGCGATGGTGCCCATGCTCACCTTGTCCTGGTTGTGGCATTCGGTGGAGCGCGAGAAGACGCTGGCCGGCATGGTGTTTTTCAGGGCTTCGGCGGTCCAGGCGCTGGTGCCGATCTGCACGGCCTTGAAGCCGTGATTGAGCATCGCCCGGTCAGCGCTGGCGCCTGACAAATTGCTCGGCAAGCCATGGTTGTAACGCTCGTCCACCAACAGCGCGAGTTGACGGTCGAGCAGGTCGGCGACGTTGGCCACCAGGTTTTTCAGGCTGTCCATGGCGAACGCGATGTGGCCGCCGTAGAAATGCCCGCCGTGCAGCACGCGTTCGGCTTCGGCGTCGATGATCGGGTTGTCGTTGGCGCTGTTGAGCTCGATCTCGATGAACGAGCGCAGCCAGTTCAGGCTGTCGGCCAGGACGCCGAGGACATGCGGCGCGCAGCGCAGGGAATAGCGGTCTTGCAGGCGATGCAGCGGCGCGGTCGGCGCGTCGATCGCCAGGTCTTTACGCAGCCACGCGGCCACTTGCATCTGCCCCGGATGCGGTTTGGTGGCGAACAGGCGTTCGTCGAAGTGTTCCGGGTTGCCTTGCAGCGCGACCACGTTCAGCGCGGTAATGCGCGTGGCCAATTGCAGCAGGTAATCGGCTCGGGCATAGGCCAGGCAGGCGAGGCCGGTCATCACGGCAGTGCCGTTCATCAATGCCAGGGCTTCTTTCGGGCGCAGCACCAGCGGCTGCCAGCCGAGTTCGCGGTGCACGTCGGCCGCTTGGCGGCGCTCGCCACGGAACATCACCTCACGCTCGCCGGACAAGGTCGCCGCGACGTAGGACAACGGTGTCAGATCGCCGCTGGCGCCCACCGAACCTTCTTCCGGGATCAGCGGCAGGATGTCGTGTTCGAGGAACGCGTGCAGGCGCTCCAGCAGTTCCACGCGCACACCCGACACGCCGTGGCACAGCGACTGCAAACGCGCGGCGAGCACCGCGCGCGTGGCTTGGGCGTCGAGCAGTTTGCCCAGTCCGCAGCCATGGAAGGTGTACAGATGACGGGGCAGGGCCTCGACATGATGCAGTGGCACGGCGACCACGCAAGAGTCGCCGTAGCCGGTGGTCACGCCGTAGATCACGCCTTCCTTGTCCAGCAGGGAATCGAGGAATCGCGCGCCCTTGGCGATGCGCTCACGGTACGCGGGATCACTTTGCAACTGCGTCGGTACCTGACGGTTGGCCAGGGCCAGTACGTCTTCAATGCGCAAAGGGAGTTCGCCGAAGGTTACCGGCTCAAGCGTTGGCGTCGTCATCGGTCTTCCAGAAAGGGTAAAAGTTGAACCATTGTTGAGGTGCTTCGAGGCAATAGTGACTCAGGCGTTCGGCGTAGCGGGTCGCCCACTGATGGATGACCTGTTCGCGGTCGCTGCGTTTCCACACCACGGCATGGGTAAACGGCTCGAGGGTCACGCGGTATTGGCCTGACGGTTTCTTCAGGCACATCAGCAGATTGATTGGGCACTTGAGCAGACCGGCCAGTAGCCACGGTCCCTGAGGGAACGCGGCCTGATGACCGAGGAAGTCCACCGTCACGCTACGCCCGCCATGCAACGGCACACGGTCGCCGGCAATCGCCAGCCACTCGCCGCGCTCCAGGCGTTCATGCAGTTGCAGCATGATCAAAGGGTCCAGCTCGCTGACCTGAATCAGCCGCAAGTTGGTCGCCCCGGCTTCACCCAGCAGACGGTTGAATTGCTCGGCATGCTTGGTGTGCACCAGCACGTTCATCGTGACTTTCTCGCCGATCTCCGCCAGCGCGCGGCAGACTTCGAGGTTGCCCAGGTGCGCACCCACCAGCATCTGCCCGCGCGTGCCGCGCAACTGATTGCGTAACAGTGCCGGGTCGATGATTTCGATTTGCTCGATGCTCAGCTTGCCGTTCCACACGTCGAGTTTGTCGAGCATTGAATCGGCAAAGGCCATGAACTGGCTGAACACTCGCCAGTGTGTCGGGCGCAATTCGGGGCGACCACTCCAGTCGGCGAGCCGCTGTTGGTATTGCCAGGCGCTTTGACGGGCGCTGCGACCGAACAGGAAAAAGTACAGGACGATGCCGTACAGCAGCGGGCTCAGCAGACGACGACCGAGGACCTTGGCGCCGAACGCGGTGAGCTTCATCAGCCAGAAACTGCCGCGTTCCTGACGGTCTGCCCAGTGCTGTTTGTCTGCGTTGATGTTCATGTCCGCCACCGTCGCCAGAGTATCAGCGGCGCCCGCAGCAACATGCCGAAGAACAGCCGTGTGTGCATGCTCGAAATCAGCACGTTGTCGTGGAACAGGCGGAAATGTGAGACCCCGTCCAGCGGGTAATGAACCCGCACCGGCAACCACTGCATCGGCAGATTGCGCCAGGCCAGCCGCACGAGAATGTCCGAGTCAAAATCCATGCGTTTGCCGATTTTTGCCGAGTCGATCAGTGCCAGCGTTGCTGGCAATGGATAGATGCGGAAACCGCACATGGAATCGCGAATCTGCAATGAAAGCGTGTTGATCCAGACCATGACGTGGGTCAGGTAGCGGGCGTACAAACGACCTTTGGGCACGCTGGCATCGTATTGCGGATAACCACAGATCACTGCGTCGGGATGCCGGCGCGATTCTTCGATGAAGATCGCCACATCCTGCAGGTCGTGTTGGCCGTCGGCGTCCACTTGCAAGGCGTGGCTGAAACCCAGGCGCGAGGCTTCGCGAAAACCGGTCATGACTGCACCGCCCTTGCCCTGATTGGCGGCGAGGCGGATCAGGTTGACCATTTCGCGCTGCGCGAGCTGGTCGAGCACTCTGGCGCAGGCCTGATCGCTGGCATCGTCCACCAGAATGCACGGCAGGCCGCTGGCAATCAGCGCGTCGACCACCGTGGTGATGGCGGTTTCATGGTTGTAGACCGGGACCACGGCGCAGGGGTTATGCATCACCCTCAGCCTCCAGCAAGATGCGCCCGCTGGAGCAGGTCGCGGTTTCATTGCGATAGGCGAAGTACAGCTTGCCGCGTTCAGGGTCAAAGCGCAGGTGCAATTGGACTTCATCGCCCGGGCGCACCAGTTGCTGGAATTTCAGCACTTCCATGCCGGCAAATTTTGCTGGCAGCTTCATCAATTGCTGGCCCAGGCTCAAGGCCCAGTCCACCTGCACCACGCCAGGCAGCACCGGTGTCTTCGGGAAGTGTCCGCTGAAATAGGCCAGGTCCGGCGGCACGGCCAGTTGCAGACTCCATTCACCTTCGAGTTCGACTTGCTCCAACACTTGCGGCGCCTTGGGACGAGGCGCCAGCAGCAAGGCTTCGACGTCGGCCTGGGGCAGTTTTCCCTGAGCGTTCAGCGGCAACTGGCGCAACATTCGCCAGCGCCGCGGCAGCGCCAGGGCTTCGCAATGCTGGCTCAGATGCTGACGCAACGCTTGGGTGAGGGTGCGTCGACCTTGATTGCGCAACGCATGCAGGCCGGCGTCTGTCAGCACCAGCAGCGCACCCAGTGAGGCGCGATTTTCCCGGACCACGCCGAGGCGCGCTTCGGCCACCCAGTCATGGTCAGTCAGCGCCTTTTCCAGCATCGGCAGCGAGATACGCTTTTCTTCCAGCTTGACGATCCGGTCCAGCCGTCCAAGCAGTTCGAAGCGGCCGTCGGCATCGATTCTGGCCGCATCGGCGGTGTGCTCGATGTGGCCGGCGGGCAAGTAGGGAGACGCGATCAAGAGGGCGCCGTCGCTGTCCTGGCTCAACTCGATATCAGCGAAGGGTTGCCAGAGCTCGTGACCCCGGCGCCAGGCGATGCCGCCGGTTTCCGAGCTGCCAAAGATTTCTGTCGGCCATTGGTGCAGCCGCTCGAAAAGGCTTTGCGCAGCCTCGGCCGGTAGCGCGCCACCGGATGAAAACACTCGGCGAACGGCACTCAGCGCCGGCCAGTCGAGGTTGTCGCCCATGCGCTTGAGCAACGCCGGGCTGGCGACCCAGGCAAACGCCGGGTGTTCGCGGCTGGCGCGTTGCAGGTCTTCCGGGAAGGCCAGTTGTTTTCGCAGGAACGAGCGCCCGGCACACAGCGGCCACAGCACCCGAAACAACAGTCCGTAGATGTGCTGGGTAGCAACGCTGCCGATGATGCACGCCTGCCCCAGATCCGCTCCCCACAACTGCTCCAGTGCCTGAACTTCGTTGGCCAATTGGCGCAGGTTCTTGTCGATGCGCTTGGGCTCGCCACTGGAACCTGAGGTGCACAGGCTTAACTGGCAGCGATCCAGATCCAGCGCAGCGGCGCTCAGTGGTGCGTGCCGGTAATCGGTCAGGTGCGCGTCATCTGCCTGATCGGTCAGCCACAGATCGACTTCGGTCGACCAGCGCTGGCGAGTCTGGTGTTGCAGATCGGCGGGCAGCAGCACGCTGACCCCGGCACGCCAGGCACCGAGCAGGGCAATCGCCAGGTCGGCGGCATCTTCCAGGTGCACGGCGATGCGTTGCACGCCTTGGGATTGCAGGCCAGCCGCCAGGCTCAGCGCCTGTTCGCACAGCTGTGCGTGATTCAATGCCGGCTCGGCCGTCACGGCGCGTTCCGGTTGAGCCTTGAGCAGCAACTGCTCAAGTTTTATCCAATTCATGGGTGGCCTCGTACCCGTTGTCGTATGAGCCATTCAATGGCAAACAGCAAGCCCATCAATCCGTAGGAAATCAGGCCGGTGTACAACATCCACCAACTCAGCGGCGCCCAAAGCGTCAGGGCGGCGGCGAGCAAACCGTTAAAGAGAAAAAATACACACCAGACGATCGTCACCTGACGGGTATAAACAATGGCTCTGGCCGGCAAGTGCGGTTCACGCAGCCTTGCCAGCCGTTCGACCATCGGCGGCCCGATTTTCAGGCTCAGGCCAAAAAGCCCAAGCAGGAAGGCGTTGATCAGCACGGGATACCAGCGCAATAACAACGGACTGTCGAACAGCGCCAGCAACAGGCAGAAACCGATAGCGGTCAATGCCATCCACAGGCTGCCGGGACGACGCGCACCGAGCACGGCACGCGCCAGCCACAAGCTGCCCAGCAACAGGCCGAACTGCCACGGCGCAAAATGCTCCATGCCGAAATACACCGCAAAGGGGTACAACAGGCCTGCCAGCAGCAGGCCCAGGCCGATCAGTCGGCTCATGCGGCGGGTTGAACCAGACGGTAGACCGCCTCGACCACGTCGCCGACGGTGCGCACCGATTTGAATTCTTCGGCGGCGATTTTCTTGCCGGTCTGGCGCTTGATGTGATCAATCAGGTCGACGGCGTCGATGCTGTCGATTTCCAGGTCCTGATACAAATTGGATTCGAGGCTGACGCGGCCAGGATCCAGCTCGAAGAGTTCGACCAAGGCATCGCGCAGGGTGTTGAAAATGTCGTCTCGAGTTTGCATGGTCCGGTCTCAAGCTGCCTGTTTTGCGGTGACGAACGCCGCAAGGCTCGCCACGTTGCTGAAATGATTACGAGTGTCCTTGGCGTCGGCATCGATTTTGATGCCGTACTTTTTCTGGATCGCCAGGCCCAGTTCCAGGGCATCCACCGAGTCCAGTCCCAGGCCTTCGCCAAATAGCGTCTGGTCGTCGCCGATGTCGTCGACGCTGATGTCTTCCAGGCCCAGGGCTTCGATAATCAGCAGTTTGATGTCACGTTGTAGATCGCTCATCTTCGGCGAGCTCCTTGATAAAGTAGTGATGCAAATAATCGTTGAGCTTGCGCGAGGCCTGAGGCGCAGGGCCACACGCGGCGAAGGCTTGTGGGTCTATATCGGCCCCGACACGGAAACTGAAGTGCACACGGCGTTTTGGGATGCGATACCAGGGTTCTGCCTTGGTCAATGTGCTCGGATTGACCTTGATGATCACCGGGGTGAGGATTTTCGCACCGCGCATGGCGATTGCCGCGCCCCCCCGATGAAAGGCCGGCGGTTTGCCTGGCTGGGTACGGGTGCCTTCGGGAAAAATGATCAGGGTCTGGCCGTTTTTCAGTGCGTCAGCTGCCGTGTCCAGCATGTCCATGCTGCCGTCGTTGCTGATGTATTCGGTGCGGCGCAGAGGGCCACGGGTGAAGGGGTTGGTCCAGAGGCTTTGCTTGACCACGCAATTGGCGTGGCTGACCAGGCCGATCAGGAACACCACATCGATCAGCGATGGGTGATTGGCAATGATCATCTGACCCGGACGACCGAGTTTTTCCGCGCCCTGGATATCGTAGGTCAGCACGCCGGTGCGAGCCATGAACCGCACGAAAAACCAGAAGCAGCGGCTCACGGTTATGCGCGCCCGCAGTCGATGTGCCTGGGCATCGCCGGGCAGACAGCTCAACAGCGGGAAAACCACCAGACGCAGGCACAGTCCACCCAGCCCGAAGAGGGTGAAGCTCGCGGCAGTGGCCAGCAGACGCCAGTAATAAGCGTCGCGGTTTTTTTCGGTTACAGGTTGCGTTGCCAGGTCCATACGCGATTTTTCCAGGCATGTTGGCAGGTGGTCTGCTGGCCAAGCAGGGTACGCAATAGATTCAAGGCATGTGGCCATTGGGCTTTTGACAACGGATCCGCAGGGCTGTTCATGGACAGCTGCCACTCAGTGCCCGGCGTCAGTAACAGACCGACCGCATAAGGGAACGGTACGTCATCAATCCAGGCCGAGTAGGCTTGGGGTGGTTGTTCTTCGGTGACGATCAGCAAAACGGCTGGCGCGCCTTCGGCGAGCAGTGCCGCGGCCTCTAGCATGCCGTTTTCAAGGCCGTCACCGGCAGCGGCGAGCGCGGTCATTTCGCTGGTTTCACCCCGCAGGATCGACCACAGGCCAATCACCGCATTGTGAACCGACAAACTGAATTGAGTGGGCGACAACGGCTGATCGGCGGCCAGATCGCTGAGAATCTCAAAGGTGCGTGGGGTTTCGCCGTGACGGGAAATAAAGACCAACGGTAGTTCATCGCGACCCTCGGCCAACGGCCAGCCGACACTGAATGCCATCCGCGCCAGACGACTGAGTCGCCGACGCTGCATCGCCGGGAGAAAAGAGACGTCGGGGGCGGCATCGCTGTTCTGAAGCGCGACCGGTTGTCGGCTCCAGGCCTGCCAATCGTCCACGCTTTCGAGCCCTGGGGCCCACGCGCGCCATTGGGCGATGTTGAAGTTGATCACAGACATTCTTCCCGCCCCTGCGGGCTTTCTTGACACGGAGAGTCGCAAAAAAGCGTGAGCTACCTTACGTGGCGCTGGGCGCCGAGTGTCGGACATTATCCCGTTGCGGCGGGCGCGTAGCAAATGATGGTTACATTTTGCTCAACGAAATGTACCGGTTAGTCCGCGCATCGCTATCGTTTGGCCATTATCCACATCGTGGTGATCAAGTCTGTCGGCTCAGTCAGAGATCAGTGGCAGAGATAGCGGATTTTTGATTAAGAGTTTGCCGCTGACTGTGTAGTCCCTGTGCCGACGAGGTAGCTAAGCAGCGCCGTGGACTACTACACTCGGTCATTCTTTGATACACGGAGGTTTTGACATGCGGCGCGTGGTGTTCAATCAAAAAGGTGGTGTGGGCAAGTCAAGCATTGCCTGCAACTTGGCAGCGGTCAGTGCCAGCGAGGGGTATCGAACGTTGTTGGTGGACCTCGACTCCCAAGCTAACTCCACTCAATACCTGACAGGCCTCACAGGTGATGCCATTCCGATGGGCATCGCCGACTTCTTCAAACAGACCCTGTCATCCGGGCCGTTTTCGAAGAAAAACCAAGTCGATATCTACGAGACACCGTTCGATAACCTCCACGTCATCACCGCCACGGCTGAATTGGCTGATCTACAGCCCAAGCTCGAGGCCAAGCACAAGATCAACAAGCTGCGTAAGTTGCTTGATGAACTGGACGGCGAATACGACCGTATCTACCTCGATACGCCCCCGGCGCTGAACTTCTACGCGGTATCGGCGCTGATCGCCGCTGACCGCGTGCTGATTCCTTTCGATTGCGATAGTTTTTCGCGCCAGGCGCTGTATGGCCTTTTGGCGGAAATCGAAGAGTTGAAGGAAGACCACAACGAAGGCCTGGAGGTCGAGGGGATCGTTGTCAATCAGTTCCAGGCTCGCGCAAGTCTGCCTCAGCAGATTCTCGACGAGTTGATTGCCGAAGGGTTGCCGGTGCTCCCGGTCTATCTGGGCAGTTCGGTGCGCATGCGGGAATCCCACCAGGCCAACACGCCGCTGATCCACCTTGACCCACGGCACAAGCTGACCCAGCAGTTCGTCGAACTGCACAACTTGCTGGAAAACGCCTGATTCGTTGATGTGGAACGGGGCTCATGTGGTAGCGAGCAGGCTCGCTCCCACAATTGGGTTCGTGGTGGTTTCAGATGCCCTGGCTACGCAACCAGCTCATCAACTGCGGTAACGGGAAGGCCCCACTCTGGCGCGCCACTTCCCGGCCGTTCTTGAACAGAATCAAACTGGGAATCGAACGAATCCCCAGCTGCGCCGACAACTGCTGATTCGCCTCACTGTCCAGCTTGGCCAACCTGCACTTGCCCGCCAATTGCCCCGCCGCTTGCTCGAACACCGGCGCAAACGACTTGCATGGCCCGCACCAGTCTGCCCAGACGTCCACCAGCAACGGCAGATCGCCCTTGATCTGACTGGCGTAATCACCTTGCTTCAACTCGAATGGTTTGTTCAGCAAGACCTCGGCTTTGCAGCGGCCGCATTTTGGATGGTCATTGAGGCGTTCGGCGGGGATGCGGTTGAGGCCGTTGCAGTGGGGGCAGGGGATGAGGAGTGGGTCGGTCATGATCGGGCGGGCTCTGAAAGGTTGGGCAATCCAAAGCTGATCTGGAGTCGCAACCTGCGTTTATCAAGACAGATTTTTAGATCGAGGACGCAGACTGTCGCAAATGCTCACATATTCCAGAGTTTCGGATTGCAATCGATGGCTACGCTGGTGGCAACTTTACCTGTTTAGATACCTTAATAAGGAGTTCGCTTTTGCCTTTAGCGTCGTGCTACTTTTGTTGCACTTATCGAGAAATCGATATCTCTCAATTGTCGGATAGGAGTTATCCCATGTCCGTGACTTCCAAAATTCGCCGTCAAGGTGGCGCTGCGGTGATTACTCTCCCCCCCACATTACTGAAGCTCCTGCATTTGGACGTGGGGGCGCAGCTTGAACTGAATGTAGTCGACGGTGAGTTGATTGCCCGCCCGGTTGTCCAGTCTTCTCGCAAGCGCTACAGCCTTGCCGAGTTGCTGGAAGGGTCCGAAGAAATAGCAGAACTGAATGCCCAGACGGCGTTTGCGCGTGAAGGCGATCCAGTTGGCCGGGAGTTGGGTTGATGGTGCGTCGGCAAGCCCCGCAGCGGGGTGATGTCTATTGGATTGATCCGAACCCGGTTGCTGGGCGGGAGATGATGGATCGGCATCGATTCGTCGTGATCACCCCAAGGGAGATCAACTCTTTGGGTGTCAGCATGACGGTGCCGGTGACCAGCGGTGGGAGCTTCAGTCGAAGCTCCGGTTTGGCAGTCATCGTCTCTGGCCACGAAACGAATGGCGTTGCGGTTTGTAATCAGGTGCGCAGTTTTGATATTGAGCAGCGTGTTCGCGACGGCTCAGCCAAATTCATTGAGCGACTGGATGACATCACGATGGCAGACATCATCGCTCGAGTCGTCAGTGCCATCGATCCCCTGGAATGAACAGTTTCACGACGAACAACTGATCTCCAGATGCTTGCCCCATTCCGGCGGCCGCTCGGCGTAACTCTCCATCCCCGGTTGTTCTTCGAACGGATTGCTCAGCACCGCGTGCAAACGGCGAACCTCTGAATAGTCACCACCCTCTGCCGCATCGATGGCTTTCTGCGCCAGGTAGTTGCGCAAGATGTACAACGGATTGACCGCGTGCATCCGTGCGCGGCGCTGTTGTTGATCCGGCGCGCCGTCTCGGGAGACCCGGGCGATGTAAAGCTCGCCCCAGGCATCGAAACCCTTGATGTCGACAAAGTCATCGCGCAATCGGGCTACAGCCAGCTCGGGTGATTCATCGCCAAGTCGGCGGAAGAACAGGCTGTAATCGACGCCGCTGTTCTGCATCAGCTGCAGCAGATGCTCCAGCAATTTCTGGTCGTCCTCTTCAGCGGTGGTCAAACCAAGTCGGCGGCGCATCAGGTCCAGGTAATGGGCCTGGTAGAGCGGAAAGTACAAACCGAGGGTTTCGCGCAGGGCTTCGACGCTGATGAACGGTGTCAGGGCCTGGGCGAGGGCGCTGAGGTTCCATTGCCCGATCGGCACTTGATTGCTGAAGGAGTAACGACCCTGATCATCCGAGTGGTTGCAGATGAAGTGGGCGTCGAAATCATCGAGGAAGGCGAAGGGGCCGAAGTCGAACGTGATGCCCAGGATCGACATGTTGTCGGTGTTCATTACGCCGTGGCAGAAACCGTAAGCCTGCCATTTGGCGATCAGCTCGGCATTGCGCTCGACGATCTCGCGAAACATCGCCAGATACGGTTCCGGCTGTTCCAGGCATTCTGGAAAGTGCATGGCCAGCACATGCTCACCGAGTTCTTTCTGTTTCTCGGGGCGTTTGGTGTAGTAGAAATACTCGAAATGGCCGAAGCGCACATGGCTCGGTGCCAGGCGCAGGACCATGGCCGCGCGTTCCTGTTTCTCGCGCCATACCGGCGTGTCGGAGCCGATCACGCAGAGTGCGCGAGTGGTCGGGATGTTCAGGGCATGCAGCGCTTCGGAGGCGAGAAACTCGCGGATCGAAGACCGCAGCACGGCACGTCCATCGCCCATTCTTGAGAAAGGTGTCTGGCCCGCCCCCTTCAGGTGCAAGTCCCAGTGCTCGCCGGCTTCGTTGTAGACCTCGCCTAGTAACAAACCGCGACCATCGCCAAGCTGCGGGTTGTAGGAACCGAACTGATGGCCGGAATAGACCATCGCCCGCGGGACCGCATCGGCCCAGAGCTTATGGCCGCTGAACAGCTCGGCGAACTCCGGGGTGTCGGCCACGGCCGGGTCGAGATCGAGCAACGCCATGGCGGCAGGACTCGCAACGACAAGGCGCGGGTTGTCGATAGGCTCGGGCAACACATGAACGGAAAACGTATCGCCCAAGCGGGCAAAGCGATTATCGAAGGTCAGTTCGTCGAGGACTTTCAACGGCCATCTCCAGCAGAATGTCCGAGCATTCTGCTAGGGATAAGCCGGTTAGTCGAGCTTGGCGGCCGGCGGCTCTTGTGGTTCGTCATCTCGCTTGGGGACGATGGTTTTGGATTCCGGCTCGATCGGCACCATTTTGTATTCCTGACCCTGGAGGTTCTTGAGGTAAACCTCCATCTGGCGGAACGAGATGTTGATGTGCTGCTTCTTGAACTCGCGATTGATGAAGCGGTTGACCTCGTCGAGCACCGGGTTACGGTCGCCGAGGTCGCGCACGTGCATGCGCAACTCGTGGTCGAGGGTGCTTTCGCCGAAGTTCAGGAAGTACACATGCGGTTCTGGATCCTTCAGTACACGCGGGTTATCCCGGGCAGCTTTGAGCAGCAGTTCTTTCACCAGATCCAGGTCGGAGCCGTAATCGACGCCGAGCTTGAGAGTCACGCGGGTAATGGTGTCGGTCAGGGACCAGTTGATCAGTTGCCCGGTGATGAACGTCTTGTTCGGGACAATGATGTCCTTGCGGTCGAAGTCGGTGATGGTGGTTGCGCGGATACGGATCTTGCTGACCGTGCCCGACAGGTTGCCGATGGTGATTGTGTCGCCGATGCGCACCGGGCGCTCGAACAGAATCATGATGCCGGAGATGAAGTTCGCGAAAATCTCCTGCATCCCGAAACCTATACCCAGCGATAGCGCTGCCACCAGCCATTGCAACTTGTCCCAGCTCACACCGAGGGTGGACAGGGTCGATACGAAACCGATGCCGGCAATCGCGTAAGAGAGCAGCGTGGTCGTGGCGTAGGCGCTGCCTTGCGCCAGGTTCAACTTCGACAGCACGAGCACTTCCAGCAGTCCCGGCAAGTTGCGCGCGAGGGCGAAGGTGATGCCGATGATGATCAGGGCGCCGAGCAAGTCGCCAATACTGAGGGGCACCATGCTCAAGTTGGCGCCGGTGCCGCTGGTGTATTCGTAAAGGGTGATGTTGTCCAGGTACGAGAACACCGAGATCAGATCGGACCAGACCCAATACAGCGCGGCGATGAAACCACCCAGCAAGGCCAGACGGATCAGTCGCAGCGATTGTTCGTTGACCTTTTCGATGTCCAGCGTCGGCTCTTCGATCACCGCTTCGCCTTCGCCGGCTTCTTTTGCGGCCTGCCGTTTGGCCAGCGCTCGCTGATAAGCCAGGCGCCGGGCCGCAACGCTGAGGCCGCGAACGAAAGTGGCTTCGATCACCAGCCAGAACATCAGCAGATAGAGCGTGTTGATCAACCGGTCACTCAGCTTCAGCGCCGTGTAGTAGTAGCCGAAGCACACCGCGACGAACAACGCGACGGGCAGGACGGTGAACATGATCCCCACTGCTTTGCGAAACAGCGATGCGTTCTGGTGAGTCGGGCTGCTGACCAGCAGGCGGCTGAGCAGCCAGGCCATCAAGGCGTAGCACGTCAACACCACCGGCATACCGAGCACGTCATCGGCCAGTGTCGCGGGTTGCAGTTCGGCGACAGCCACCACCGCGACCAATGCCATCACCACAAGCCCGAGCCTGCGGACCCAGCCTTGCAGGAATTCGACCTGGGGTTTTTCCCAGCGGAAATGCAGTTCGGCCACGCCACCCGGCGCAAGGATTCGGTAAGCGGTGTAGAACACCAGCCAGGCCTGGGCCATTTGCAGCAGTGCCGCGCCCATGTTGGCATTCTGTCCGCGGGCATCGATCTGCAACGCCAGGCCGCACAAGGCCAGGCCCAGGGAAACCGGCATCGCCAGCAGAATATTGATCAGGATGGCCTGGGGTGTATGCCACTGGCTGTCGCGCTTGAAGTGGCCGATGTCCTGGTGAACCTTGTTCAGTCGGGCATACAGGCTTTTGCGCCGCCACAGCAACGCGCCAATCAGCAGCACCAGCGGCAGAAACAGCAGCGGTCGCTGAATCAGGCCATCGGTCAGCTCACTGAGGCTGGAGGCCCACGGCAATGTCGTCACCTGGCGTTGCAGGCGTTCCGGCACGGCGCGCATCCATTCCAGATCCAGTGGCTTGTTGCTGGGAATCCAGAACATCTGCTCATCGAGCGTTGCCCGCAGGCTTTGCGCGGTGCTGAGCAATTGTTTCTGATTGAGTTGCAGGGTGATGGATTCGTTGAGCACCGCGCTCAGTTCGCGGTTCAGCCGCTCCAGCAGGTCCGCCCGGGTCGTGGCCAAGTCCAGCAGGCTCTTGCGCAGTTGCGGAGTGACTTGTTCCGGCGGTTGGGACGCCAGCAGGTTGTCGACATAGGTCGCCGGGTTGCTAAGCAATTCCCGTTGCTGGCTGACTTCAAACTGGTAGAGGCGAATGTCGGCAATCTGGTCGGCCAAATCTCGATCAAGCTTGAGGTGCGGCAGCGATTGTTTCTGTTTGTAGAGAATCTTGGAGAGCAGCAGGCTGCCCTTGAGCACGTTGATTTGCTCGTCCAGCGCCGAATCGCTCTGTGTCACGTTGTCCAGCTGTTGCTTGGTCTGCAGGTTTTGCTGGGTGACTTCATTGAGGCGGTCGGTACTTTTGAGCAGGTAGTCCGAGAGTTTCAGGTTGGCTGCGCTTTCGGTGGCCAGCAGGCTGCTGCCGCCGGACTTCTGCGCTTCGATGGACTGCTGCGTCACTGTCTCTTGGGACTGAGCCAGGCGCTTCTGGTTGATCAGGGTTTGCAGCTCCTGGATTTCCTGATCGAGGCGGTCAGACTTTTCTGTCAGCAGGTCGTGCTGGCTGTTACCCAAATCTTGCAGCTGGTTGTTGCCGGCCAGTTCCTGGCGACGTAGCGGAATCAGTGCATTGAGGGCCGCGAGCTCGGCATTGAGCAGGTCTCGCTGTTCGCCGGTCAAAGTCTTGCCGGCGTCTTTACCGGTCTTGAGAATGTTGTTGATCTGTTGAATGCGTGTCTGGCTGCTGGAAATTTCAGCCTGGGCGCGCTCGGGACGGGTCTGGGCGGTAATCACCAGACTGTTGGCCTCGGCCAGTGCTTTTTGCAAATCGCTTTGCTGGGTCGAGCGCTCGGTGAGCATTTGCTCAAGCTGCTGGATTGACTGATTGGCGTAGCGTTGCGCCACCGGCAGCACTTTGGAGGCTTTGAGCCGGACCAGCTCACGCTGGTTCTCGATGTTCTGCTTGGGCGCGGTGGCCAACTGTTGCTTGAGGGCCGCCAGCTTCTGCTCGTAATCGCGCTGATTGTTGAGCTGGGTCAGCGTGTTTTGCAGGATCGATTGCAAGGCTTTCTGATCGGCTTCCGGCAGTTTACGGTCGGCGATCTTGTCCAGGTTCGCCTGCACGGCTTCGCTGGACGGCGGTTCGGCCGCTTGCAGGGTTCCGACAGACAGACTCAAGCCCAGCAGGGCCATGATGAAAAAGGTGCGCAGGGTTGACATAGAGACCGATCGAAAACGAGACGAAGAGTGGAGTTTAGAGGAACAAGCCGGGACCCGGGCGACTTCCTTCGGGGAATCTGACGCCCACTTTGCCGATCTTGTTCCCGTCCATGACCGCGACGGTCCAGATGGTGTTGTTCCACTCCACCTGGTCGCCGACGACGGGAGCGCCGCCGACTTTCTGCGCGATGAAACGGCCCAGGGACATGTCCGGATCGATGCCTTCGACTTTCAACCCGTACAGGGCCGCAACCGCAGCCAGCTGGGCGTCTCCTTCGAGCACGAAGTCGCCGAAGAAACGCAAATCCAGCCCGCGCTGCGGTGCCTGGCTGAAGAGTTTTCCCAGGGCCGGAAGGTTATGTTCATGGCCGATAACGCAGAGCAAATCATCGACTTCAAGTACCGTACTACCCGACGGATGGAGCAGTTGCTGGCCACGAAATAGCGCAGCGATGCGAGTGCCTTCCGGCATTTTCAGCTCGCGAAGGGGCGAACCGATGCACCATTTTTCGGCACCGAGGCGATAAACGAACAGCTCCCACTCGCTGGTGACATGCACTTCCAGCGCGGAACGGGAGATCGGCGCCGGCTCTGGTGGGACGGTGACTTTCAACAGTTTCGCCACCCACGGCAGGCTCGTGCCTTGCACCAGCAGGGACACCAGCACAATAAAGAAGGCGAGGTTGAAGTAGAGCTGTGCATGGGGCAGCCCGGCCATCAGCGGGAACACTGCCAGAATGATCGGGACCGCGCCGCGCAATCCGACCCAGGAGATGAATGCTTTCTCGCGTCCGTGGAAGGCTTTGAACGGCAGCAGGCCGACCAGCACCGACAATGGCCGCGCAAACAGGATCATCCACAGCGCCAGCCCGAGCGCGGGCAGGGCGATGGGCAACAGGTCATGCGGCGTCACCAGCAGACCCAGCACGAGGAACATGCCGATCTGCGCCAGCCAGGCCATGCCGTCGAGCATGTGCAGGATGCCGTGGCGGCTGCGTACCGGACGGTTGCCGATGACCAGGCCACAGAGATAGACGGCAAGGAAGCCGCTGCCGTGCAGGGCGTTGGTCAGGGCGAACACCGCCAGGCCGCCGGCAATCACCAGAATCGGGTAGAGGCCGTTGGCCAGGTTGATCCGGTTGACCAATTGCAGCATCACCCAGCCGCCGCCCAGGCCGATGATGGCGCCTATGCCGAACTCACGCACGAAATGCCCCAACAGGCTCCAGTGCAGGCCGGTCTGGCCGCTGGCGAGCATGTCAATCAGGGTGACGGTGAGAAACACCGCCATCGGGTCGTTGCTGCCGGACTCGATTTCGAGGCTGGCGGTGACCCGTTCATTCAAGCCTTTGCCACCCAGCAGCGAGAACACCGCCGCAGCGTCCGTGGAGCCGACAATCGCGCCGATCAGCAAGCCCTGAATGATGTTCAGGTTGAACAGCCACGCTGCGACCAGGCCGGTCAGTGCGGTTGTAATCAACACCCCGACGGTGGCCAGCGACAGCGCAGGCCACAGTGCGACGCGGAAACTCGCGACCCGGGTGCGTAATCCGCCGTCGAGCAGGATCACCGCCAATGCGAGGTTGCCGACCAGATAAGCCGTTGGATAGTTATCAAAGATAATGCCGCCGCCGTCGACGCCGGCCGCCATGCCCACGGCCAGGATGATCACCAGAATCGGGATGCCGAGGCGGGACGAAAGTGAGCTCACCAGAATGCTTGCACCTACCAGCAACGCGCCGATCAAGAACAGGCTGTTGATGGTCGTCGCATTCAAAGGCAGTACTCCAGAAAGCTGAAAGACGGGCGCAAACTGACCATGCAGTCTGCGTGCCAGCGATTCTAACCTGTTGAAATGTGATGCTGTCAAAAAGCTTTTGCAGCATCGCAGATCAGGAGGCGTGATCGTTCCCACGCTCTGCGTGGGAATGCCTCAATCGATGCTCTGCGTCCGATTTTGGGACGCGGAGTCCCACGCAGACGGTTCGACGCCTCGACGTGGGAACGATCCTGTACGGGTTAAAGGCTAAACCGCCCAACCATATTGTTCAGGTCCAGCGCCAACCGCGACAGTTCGTTACTCGCCGCGCTCGTTTGATTCGCCCCGGTTGCCGACTGCACCGACAGATCCCGGATGTTCACCAGGTTACGATCCACTTCCCGGGCGACTTGTGCCTGTTCTTCAGCCGCGCTGGCGATCACCAGGTTGCGTTCATTGATCTCGACGATGGCGCTGTTGATCGTGTCCAGCGACAAACCGGCACCACGGGCAATGTTCAAGGTCGATTCGGCGCGTTCGGTGCTGTTGCGCATCGAATTCACCGCGTGCTCGGTGCCGCTCTGAATGCTGCCGATCATGCGTTCGATTTCGCTGGTCGACTGCTGGGTGCGGTGGGCCAGTGCACGAACCTCGTCCGCCACCACCGCAAATCCACGACCGGCCTCACCGGCACGGGCCGCTTCAATCGCCGCGTTCAACGCCAGCAGGTTGGTTTGATCTGCCAGGCCGCGAATCACGTCCAGCACCTTGCCGATGTCGCGGGACTCATTGGCCAGATCACCGATCAAAGTCGCCGTGCTCTGCACATCAGCGCTCATACGTTCGATGGCGCTGACGGTTTCCTGCACCAGGTCACGCCCGTCACCGGCCGATGTGGTGGCGTTTTTCGAGGCTTCGGAGGTGCTCACCGCGTTTCGGGCGACTTCTTCCACGGCGCTGGTCATTTCGTTGACTGCGGTGGCAGCCTGTTCGATTTCGTTGTTCTGCTGAGTCAGGCCACGGGCGCTTTCGTCGGTGACGCTGTTCAACTCTTCTGCGGCGGATGCCAACTGTGTGGCCGAGCCGGAAATCCGTTGCAGGGTGTCGCGCAATTTGTCCTGCATCTTCGACATGGCCAACAGCAAACGACCGGCTTCGTCTTCGCCGTCAACGGTGATCGGGCGAGTCAGATTGCCTTCAGCAATTTCTTCGGCGGCGCTCAGGGCATTGGCGATGGGCTTGGTGATGCTGTTGGTCAGTAACCAGGCGAACAGCAAGGTCAGGCCGCCGGCGATCACCAGCAACGTGATGACCAGGTTAAAGGACGTCGAGTACTGGTCACCTGCGTGGGTGTTGGTGGTCTCAAGCTGTTGCGTATTGATTTCAAGCAACTTGGCGAGGGCCGAGTTGACAGCCTCGGAGTTGGAGAGCAATTCGGTGTTGAGCATCTTGCGCAGTTCATCGATCTGGTTATTGCGCGAGAGCGTCTTCATGCGGTCTTCGAGTTGGCGATACTGCGCCAGCAACTGCACGTATTGGTCATAAGCCGCGCGTTCTTGCGGGCCGTCGATCAGCGGTTCGTAGATCTTCTGAGCATCACGAATCTGCTGATTGCGCAAATCAAACAGCTCGAAGGTTTTCTGCTGCACTTCAGGTTCGCGGTTGACCAGCAAGCGGTAGGACAACACCCGCAGACGCAGGGTCAGTTGGGTAAATTCGTCCAGGCTCTTGATGCTCGGGACACTTGAGGAGGCGATGTCTACGCCCGCTGCGCGAATCTTGCTCATCTGGTTCAAGGCAAATACCCCCAGAACCAGCATCAAACCCCCAATCAGGGCGAAACCGAGGAACGCTCGCGGTGCGATGTTCATATTACGAAGGGACATGGTGTTTACCGAAATGAGCGCACCCGTGCGGTGCTGAGACTGACGTATGGGGGACTTATCGGTCATGCGACTAAAGTCTTGAGCGGCTGTGCGGTTTTGTCGCACGGGACGCCCGGCGACGAAGTGCAGGAACCAGATCCGCCAATCACAGTCTTTAAAGTTCGCGAGGAAGCTCATCCGCCAGGAAAATCAAGGCCTTGCGCCGCAATAACCCTGGCATCCGTGGTGACTTTTCTTTATCGTACGCGCCCTTTGAAAATGCTTGGAAAATCAAAATGTTGGAAGCATCCCTAAGCCAATTGGAACAGCTGGTCAGCGACCTGGTGCAACAGAACCAGAGCCTGCTCGCCACCAACCAAATCCTGAGTGCAGAACTGGCCCAGGCCAAGGATGAAAACGAAAGCCTGCAACTGAACCTGATGGAACAGGAAGAGAAACAAGGTGCCACCGCCGCACGCATCCAGGCCCTGGTTGAGCGCGTCAGCGCCGGCCCGGTCAGCGCATGAACCACGGCGCCGCAGGGGTAAAAGTCGTCTCGATCCTGGGGGAGGACTATTCGATCAAGGCGCCGGCCGGGGAAGAGCAAACCCTGCTGGACGCCGTGATGATGTTGAAGGCTGCCCTGGCCGACACTAAAAGAAAGTACCCGACGCTGATCGGTGACCGCCTGCTGGTGCTAGCCGCGATGAATCTGTGTTCCCAGCAGATCGAAATGAAAAAGCAGCACAAGCAGGAACTCGACCGTTACCAAGAGCAAGTCAGCGCCACGGTTGAAGTGATCTCCAAGACGATCAATCAGGCCTGATCGGCTTTGCGCACAACCAAAGAATAAATTGTCGGTTGCGTTGTATACAATCGGCACGGCTGTTGCAGTGTTTCAGCCTCTTATTCTTTGGGGGTGCTCCATGCAGTTTTGGCGACGCAGTATTCAATGGCAGTTGATCCTGAGTATGGGCACCGCCCTGCTGGTCAGCATTCTGATTGTGGTTGGCATTTATACCCTGGTGGTCAATCGTCTCGCCCAAAGCTACCTGGTCGAACAAGCGCTGCCGTCGAGCATCGAGGCGATGCGCAACGACATCGAGCGTATCCTCGTTCAACCCCTCACTGCCGCCAAGGACATCGCCAGCAACAGCATGGTGCGCGACTGGTTGGCCGGGGGTGAAAGCAGCGCCCAGACAAACGCATTCGTCCAGTACCTGGAAGGCCTCCGCGCCGAGCACAGGGCGTTCACCGCGCTGATCGTCGGCACCGCTTCAAACCACTACTTCACTGAAAAAGGCCTGGACCGGACCCTCAGCCGTTCCAACCCCAAAGACGCCTGGTTCTACACATTCCTGGACAGCAACCAGCCGCGCACCCTCAATATCGACAATGACACCGCGACCGGAGAATTGGCGCTGTTCATCGACCTCAAAGTCGAACAGGCCGGTAAAACCGTGGGCGTTGCCGGACTTGGCCTGAGCATGAAAGAGCTGTCGGAGCTGATCCACAACTTCAGTTTTGGCGCGCGCGGCAAGGTCTATCTCGTGCGTTCCGACGGTTTGATCCAGGTTCATCCCGAAGCGCAATTCAGCGGTAAACGCACACTGGCCGAGCAAATCGGCGCGCCTGCCGCACAAGCGGTGATGGGTCACCTCTCTGGCTCAAAAGCAGTTGCCACCAACAGCAGCTTCGTGCGCGACGGCGAAGATTATCTGGCGTTGAGCCTGCCGTTGCGGGACTTGGGCTGGACCCTGGTGGCCGAAGTGCCGCAGTCGCAGATCTACGCCGAAGCCCGTCGCGCCATGTGGATGAGCAGCGGTATCGGTCTGGCGGTGGCGCTGGTGTGTCTGCTGTTGGTGGTATTGCTGGCCCGTGGGTTGGTGCGGCCGATTCGTCAGGTAACAGCGGCGCTGGTGGCCATCGGTAGCGGTGGTGGAGATTTGACTCACCGGTTAGATTCCAGTCGCGCCGATGAACTGGGCGACCTGGCTCGAGGCTTCAACCGGTTCCTGGACAGTCAGCGCCAGATGATTGGCGAAGTGCTGACCACCAGTGAGCGTTTGCGCACGGCCGTCGGCCAAGTGGCGCGAGTGGTGGACAACACTGCCGAGCGCTCTGGTCGCCAGCAGGAAATGACCGACATGGTCGCCACCGCCGTTCACGAGATGGGCCTGACCGTGCAGGAAATCGCCCAGAACGCGGGTAATGCCGCCGTAGCTTCGCAAAATGCTCGCGATGAAGCGATGCAGGCGCGGGAAGTGGTGGGCGGGTCGATCCGGCATATTGAAAGCATGTCGGATGAAATCGGTATTGCGGCGGGCGCCGTGGGTGAGTTGGCCAATCAGGTGGCGTCCATCGATCAGGTGCTGGCGGTGATTCGCGGGATTTCCGAGCAGACCAATTTGCTGGCGCTGAATGCGGCCATCGAAGCCGCGCGAGCCGGGGACATGGGGCGTGGTTTTGCGGTGGTGGCCGATGAAGTACGCACGCTGGCGCGGCGGACGCAGGCGTCCACCGATGAGATTCAACAGATGATCGGCAGTCTCAAGCAGGGCGCGGAGAATGCGGTGTCATCAATGCATTCCGGGCAAGCGGCGACAGGCACAGGCGTTGAGTCGAGCCAGCGCACCGGCGCTTCATTGACGGCAATCACCGGTCAGGTCGAGCGCATCAGCGACATGAACCATCAGGTGGCAACGGCGACGGAAGAGCAATCGGCGGTGACCGAAGAGATCAACCGCAACGTCCAGGGGATTTCCGATCTGGCCCGGGCGACGGCAGGCGAAGTCAGGGCTTGCCGCGAGGACTGCCAGACGTTGCAACGGTTGGCCGATGATCTGGCGCGGCAGATGAGCAGTTTCAAGTTGAGCTGAGCGATCGTTCCCACGCTCTGCGTGGGAATGCAGCCCGGGACGCTCCGCTTCCCTTCCAGAGCCGAACGCGGAGCGTCCGTTGAGGCATTCCCACGCAGAGCGTGGGAACGATCGGTGTCAGAACCATTCATCTTGCATTGTCAGGCACACATCATCGCGCGCCTCAAGAATCGCCAGCTCATGGTGGCAACCCGGTACTTCCCACGTCAGGAAATACCGCGCCGCCTGCAGCTTGCCCTTATAGAAGCTCACATCCGCCGCATTGCCTTTGGCCAACCCTTCCTCGGCACGAATCGCCTGCTCCAGCCAGCGCCAGCCAATCACCGTGTGGCCAAACACTTTCAGGTACAACGCCGAATTCGCCAGGCTGCTGTTGACCTTGCCCTGAGCAAGGTCGGTGAGTAAACCGATGGTCACCGTTTGCAGGCGAGCCACCAATTTTTCCAGCGGTTCACGCATTGCCGTCAGCGATTCGTATGCCTGAGCGCGCTCGGCGGTGTCGGCGATCAGCCGGATCAATTGCTTGAGCCCGGCACCACCGTTCTGCGCCAGTTTTCGCCCGAGCAAATCCAGTGACTGAATCCCGTGGGTGCCTTCATGAATCGGGTTCAGGCGGTTGTCGCGGTAATACTGCTCAACCGGGTATTCGCGGGTATAGCCGTGGCCGCCCAGAATCTGGATCGCCAGTTCGTTGGCCTTCAGGCAAAACTCCGACGGCCAGGATTTGACGATCGGCGTCAGCAAATCCAATAGCTCGTGGGCCTGCTTGCGCTGGTCTTCAGTCTCCAGCGTCGTGGTGTCATCAAACAGTCGCGCCGCATACAACCCAAGGTCGAACGAACCTTCGACGTAGGCCTTCTGAGTCAGCAACATGCGTTTGACGTCAGCGTGCTGAATGATCGCCACCGGGGCGGTGTTCGGGTCCTTGCTGTCCGGCACCCGGCCCTGCGGACGCTCACGGGCGTACTCCAGCGAATACAGATAACCGGCGTAACCGAGCATCACCGCGCCCATGCCGACGCCGATCCGCGCCTCGTTCATCATCTGGAACATGTAGCTCAAACCGTGGTGCGGCTTGCCCACCAGATAGCCGACGCACTCCCCGTTATCGCCAAAGTTCAGCGCGGTGGAGGTGGTGCCGCGCCAGCCCATCTTGTGGAACAGCCCGGCCAGCAGCACGTCATTGCGCTTGCCGAGGCTGCCGTCGTCGTTGACCAGAAACTTGGGCACGATAAACAGCGAAATACCCTTCACCCCGGCCGGGGCGTCCGGCAATTTGGCCAGCACCATGTGCACGATGTTTTCCGACAGCGGATGGTCGCCGCCCGAGATGAAAATCTTGTTGCCCTTGAGGCGATAGGTGCCGTCAGACGCAGGCTCGGCGCGTGTACGAATATCCGACAGCGAAGAACCGGCGTGCGGCTCGGTCAGCGCCATGGTGCCGAAGAAGCGACCGTCGATCATCGGTTGCAGGAAGCGCTGCTTCTGTTCATCGGTGCCGAAGCTTTCGATCAGGTTGGCCGCGCCCATGGTCAGGAAGGGATAGGAAGTCGATGCCGCGTTCGCTGATTGAAAATGCGCAAAGCAAGCCTGCGACAGCAGCGTAGGAAGTTGCATGCCGCCGGCGTCGAAGCTGCGCGCCGCGTTGAGGAAACCGGCTTCGAGGAAGGCATCCACCGCCGGCTTCACTTCCGGAATCAGAATCGCCTGACCGTTTTCGTAGCGCGGCTCGTTCTCGTCGTTCTTGCGGTTATGCGGCGCGAAGAATTTCTCGGCAATGTTGCGAGCGGTGCCGATAGCCGCATCGAAGGTTTCGCGATTGTGTTCGGCAAAACGCTCACGCTGAGTCAGGCCCTCGGCATCGAGGACTTCATACAGCTCGAAAGCCAGATTGCGGGAACTGAGCAACGTCTCGGACATGGCGGCCTACCTTTTTTTGGAATGGGCCGAGTCTAGGCGTGGGAATAAAGGCTGAACAGGATGATTGATGAGCGTGATGGAGAGACAGAACGAGAGGGAAGGATAAAGCAGAGGAGGGCTGAAATGATCGTTCCCACGCTCCGCGTGGGAATGCAGCCCGGGACGCTCTGCGTCCCCAAAACGGCGTGACGCAGAGCGTCACAGGAGGCATTCCCACGCAGAGCGTGGGAACGATCACAAGGAGGGTTTAACCGATCGTCATCAAGCTCGCATTACCACCGGCAGCAGCCGTGTTAACGCTCAACGCCCGCTCGATCACCAGGCGCTCCAGCGCAATGTTGGTCTCGCCTTGGGACAAGCCATGAACCCCGACAATCGCCCCGGCACGCTTGGCCACTTGCTGGCACACCGCACGCAGCTGATCGGAATGGCCATGATGCAGAACCGCATCAAACACCACTTCGTCCTTGTTCCAGTCGGACACCAGCTTGATCTTCGCCTGAATGTCCTTCGGCAGACGTGCGAACAAAGCCTTGGTCAAGTCAGCGTCCGGCCAAACCGCCGAACCGCCCACCGCCAATACCGCCGCCAGTTGCGTCAGCAGGTCGCCTTCGACTTCCGCCAGGCACAGCACGTGTTCGCGCGGCAGGATGGCGTAGCTGTTGCGCTCGCCGGTCGGGCCTGCCAGAACGCGGGTGATGCCGCTCTGCGATTGTGCCGCGAACTGCCCGCACAGGGTGCTCAGGTCGCTGAACTTGTTGCTGTCGGCCCAGGCTTTCAGTGAAGTCAGCGGTTTGCTCATGGCATCGCGCAGACGTACATCCGGTGCTGCGATGGCGTCGCCGCGAGCGAAGGACTGTTCAATCGCATCGGTAGGACGCGTCGACAGCAGACGGTACAGGTACAACGGACCGCCGGCCTTCGGACCGGTGCCCGACAAACCTTCGCCGCCGAACGGTTGCACGCCCACCACGGCACCGACGATGTTGCGGTTCACGTAGACGTTACCGGCGTTGACGTTGTCGATCACCTTGGCGATGGTTTCGTCGATCCGGGTGTGAACACCCAGCGTCAGGCCGTAACCCGAAGCGTTGATCTGACCGATCAGCTGATCGATGTCTTTGCGCTTGTAGCGAACCACGTGCAGCACCGGACCGAAAATCTCCCGTTGCAGCTCATCGAAGCTTTCCAGTTCGATCAAGGTCGGCATCACGAAGGTGCCGCGTTTGACTTCTTCGCTGTTGGCGATGGCCACCTGGTACACGTTGCGACCTTTGTCGCGCATGGCCTGGATGTGCTTCTCGATGCCAGCCTTGGCTTCGGCGTCGATCACCGGGCCGATGTCCACGGACAGGCGTTCCGGGTTGCCGAGACGGCATTCAGCCATCGCGCCCTTGAGCATTTCGATGACGCGATCAGCGGAATCTTCCTGCAGACACAAGACACGCAGAGCCGAGCAACGTTGGCCGGCGCTGTCGAAAGCTGACGACACCACGTCGATCACAACCTGTTCGGTCAATGCCGAGGAGTCGACGATCATTGCGTTCTGGCCGCCGGTTTCGGCGATCAGTGGAATCGGGCGACCTTGTGCATCCAGACGACCGGCGACGTTACGTTGCAGCAAGCGAGCGACTTCGGTCGAACCGGTGAACATCACGCCTTTGACCCGATCGTCACCGACCAGGCGAGCCCCCACGGTTTCGCCACGGCCCGGCAGCAGTTGCAGCACGCCTTCCGGAATCCCGGCTTCGAGCAGCAAGCGCACGGCCTGAGCCGCTACCAGCGGGGTTTGTTCCGCAGGCTTGGCCAATACCGGGTTGCCGGCAGCCAATGCAGCAGCTACTTGGCCGCTGAAGATTGCGAGCGGGAAGTTCCACGGGCTGATGCACACCACCGGACCCAGCGGGCGGTGGGCGTCGTTGGTGAAATCGTTACGTGCCTGCACCGCGTAATAACGCAGGAAGTCCACGGCTTCACGCACTTCGGCGATGGCGTTGGCGAACGTCTTGCCGGCTTCGCGAGCCAGCAGGCCCATCAGCGGCTGGATTTCGCCTTCCATCAAATCAGCGGCACGTTCAAGAATCGCGGCACGTTCGGCGGGCGGGGTGGCCTGCCAGATCGGTGCAGCCTTCAGGGCGCACTGGATCGCGTTGTCGACGTCTTCAATGGTGGCTTCCTGCACGTGGCCGACCACGTCACGCAGATCGGACGGGTTCAGGACTGGCGCAGGGGTTTCAGTGCTGGAGGCGCAACCGAGCATCGGCGCGGCTTTCCAGTGGTTGTGAGCAGTGGCCAGCAGGGCGCAGGACAACGAAGCCAGACGATGTTCGTTGGCCATGTCGATGCCGCTGGAGTTGGCGCGCTCGGCACCATAAAGATCACGCGGCAGCGGGATACGCGGGTGCGGCAGGCCGAAGCCGCCTTCCAGCGTCGCCATCTGCTCGATGCTGGCCACTGGATCGGCCACAAGCTCCTGAATCGAAATCGACTGGTCGGCGATGCGGTTGACGAACGAGGTGTTCGCGCCGTTTTCCAGCAGGCGACGTACCAGGTACGCCAGCAGTGTTTCGTGAGTGCCGACCGGTGCGTACACGCGGCACGGACGGTTCAGCTTGCCTTCGGAAACCTTGCCTACAACCTGTTCGTACAGCGGTTCACCCATGCCGTGCAGGCACTGGAACTCGTACTGGCCGGGGTAATAGTTCTGACCGGCGATGTGGTAAATGGCCGACAGGGTGTGGGCATTGTGCGTGGCGAATTGCGGGTAGATGACTTCCGGCACCGACAGCAGTTTGCGCGCGCAGGCGATGTAGGAAACGTCGGTGTACACCTTGCGGGTGTAGACCGGATAGCCTTCCAGGCCTTCGACCTGGGCGCGCTTGATTTCGCTGTCCCAGTACGCGCCTTTCACCAGGCGAATCATCAGGCGATGACGGCTGCGGCGAGCAAGGTCGATCACGTAGTCGATGACGTACGGGCAACGCTTCTGATAAGCCTGGATCACGAAACCGATGCCGTTCCAGCCGGTCAGTTGCGGCTCGAAGCACAGGCGCTCCAGCAGATCCAGCGACAGCTCGAGGCGGTCGGCTTCTTCGGCGTCGATGTTCAAGCCGATGTCGTATTGCTTGGCCAGCAAGGTCAGCGACAGAAGGCGCGGGTACAGCTCGTCCATCACGCGCTCGTATTGGGCGCGGCTGTAACGCGGGTGCAAAGCGGACAGCTTGATCGAAATGCCCGGGCCTTCATAAATCCCACGACCGTGGGACGCTTTGCCGATCGAGTGGATGGCTTGTTCGTACGAGGCCAGGTACTTCTGGGCGTCGTGTTCGGTGAGTGCCGCTTCGCCGAGCATGTCGTAGGAATAGCGGAAACCCTTGGCTTCGAACTTGCTCGCATTGGCCAGGGCTTCAGCGATGGTTTCGCCGGTCACGAACTGCTCGCCCATAAGGCGCATGGCCATGTCGACGCCCTTGCGAATCATCGGCTCGCCACTCTTGCCGATGATGCGGCTCAGGGATGAGGTCAGGCCGGTTTCGTTATGGGTGGCGACCAGTTTGCCGGTCAGCAGCAAGCCCCAGGTGGCGGCGTTGACGAACAGCGACGGGCTGTTGCCCAAGTGCGGCTGCCAATTGCCGGTGCTGATTTTGTCGCGAATCAGCGCGTCACGAGTGCCTTTGTCCGGGATACGCAGCAGCGCTTCGGCCAGGCACATCAGTGCCACGCCTTCCTGGGACGACAAGGAAAATTCCTGCAGCAAACCCTGAACAATCCCGGCACGGCCGCCGGCGCTCTTCTGATTGCGCAGTTTTTCGGCAATCGAAGCAGCGAGTTTGTTGGTGGCTTCTGCCATGGCGACCGGCAGGCGAGCCTGTTCGATCAGCATCGGCACCACTTCCGGCTCAGGGCGACGGTAAGCAGCGGTGATCGAGGCGCGCAGGACCGATTGCGGAAGGATGCTTTCAGCGAATTCGAGGAAGCACTGGTGGGCGTGATCCAGAGGCGCATCGACGGATTCGTCGGAATCCTTGGTCAAACCACTCAGCTCGGTCAGGGTTGCACCACCCTCGAGTTTTTCCAGGTAATTGAAAATTGCCTGCTTGATCAGCCAATGCGGCGTGCGATCAATCGAAGTCGCGGCAGCTTTGAGGCGCTCGCGGGTCGGGTCATCTAGTTTGACCCCAAGGGTGGTGGTAGCCATATTTTTATCCTCATGTTTGCCACGACCGCGTGGCATCAGCTGGCGGCAAGATTAGCCGTGCAACCGTCGAGGTGCAACCGGGTGCAACCCTTTTTTTGTCGGAATAATAAGCAGCTCGTCAGGAAATAAATTCCGGTACGAACGTCCTGCTTCTGCTTGGTGCTTTTACTTCTAGTAAACCGTCAGGACTGCCCTAAAAGGGAGCAAAAACAGGGCTTTTTCAGGTAAATCGTATTAGGTGCAACTTATTCTCATAAAACTGGTTGCACCTTATTTGCTTTGTTGAATAGCATTCGCGCCCAAGGTGCAACCGGTCAAAAAAGACAGGTGCACCGGCTGATGGCTTTCCTGGGGAAACATCAGTCATAAATGCGCGGGGCTGGAAATCGGTTCAACAGACGTTGTCGTCTGTCGGCGTTTCACGCTTCGCCGTACATAAAAACAAAGCCAGGGCATCACTCGAATGAGCGTAAGCAATCCAACCCTGATCACGTTCGTGATCTACATCGCAGCAATGGTGCTGATCGGCTTGATGGCCTATCGCTCCACCAACAACCTTTCTGACTACATTCTGGGTGGTCGCAGCCTGGGCAGCGTCGTTACCGCGTTGTCTGCCGGTGCTTCCGACATGAGCGGCTGGTTGTTGATGGGCCTGCCGGGCGCTATCTACATGTCCGGTCTGTCCGAAAGCTGGATCGCCATCGGTCTGATCATCGGTGCTTACCTGAACTGGCTGTTCGTCGCCGGCCGTCTGCGTGTGCAGACCGAGCACAACGGCGATGCGCTGACCTTGCCGGATTACTTTTCCAGCCGTTTCGAAGACAAAAGCGGTCTGCTGCGGATCATCTCTGCGGTCGTGATCCTGGTGTTCTTCACCATCTACTGCGCCTCCGGCATCGTCGCCGGTGCCCGTCTGTTCGAAAGCACCTTCGGCATGTCCTACGAGACCGCGCTGTGGGCCGGTGCTGCTGCAACGATTGCCTACACCTTCGTCGGTGGTTTCCTGGCAGTGAGCTGGACAGATACCGTGCAAGCCACGCTGATGATCTTCGCCCTGCTGCTGACGCCGATCATCGTGCTGCTGGCCACCGGTGGTATCGACACCACCTTCCTGGCCATCGAAGCGCAAGACCCAAGCAACTTCGACATGCTGAAAAACACCACCTTCATCGGCATCATTTCGTTGATGGGCTGGGGGCTGGGCTACTTCGGTCAGCCGCATATCCTGGCGCGTTTCATGGCGGCGGATTCGGTCAAGTCGATTGCTAATGCCCGTCGCATTTCCATGACCTGGATGATCCTGTGCCTGGGCGGCACCGTCGCTGTAGGCTTCTTCGGTATTGCCTACTTCTCGGCAAACCCTGCCGTGGCCATGCCTGTGAGCGAAAACCACGAGCGTGTGTTCATCGAACTGGCCAAGATCCTGTTCAATCCCTGGATTGCCGGTGTGTTGCTGTCGGCCATCCTGGCTGCCGTCATGAGCACCCTGAGCTGCCAGTTGCTGGTGTGCTCGAGTGCCCTGACCGAAGACTTCTACAAAACCTTCCTGCGTAAGAGCGCTTCCCAGGTTGAACTGGTCTGGGTCGGTCGCGCCATGGTGCTGCTGGTTGCCCTGATCGCTATCGCGCTGGCGGCTAACCCGAGCAACCGGGTACTGGGTCTGGTCAGCTACGCATGGGCAGGTTTCGGTGCTGCGTTTGGTCCGGTTGTGCTGATCTCCGTGATCTGGAAAGACATGACCCGCAACGGCGCACTGGCCGGCATCCTGGTCGGCGCGATCACCGTGATCGTGTGGAAACACTTCGAGCTTTTGGGTCTGTACGAAATTATCCCTGGCTTCATCTTCGCCAGCCTGGCGATCTACATCGTCAGCAAACTGGGCACGCCGACGACCGGTATGCTGCAGCGCTTCGCTGCTGCCGAGGCTGATTACCGCCTGAACAAGTGATCGCGATGAGCTGAAGCTCTGACCATTCACCGAGCATAAAAACGGCCCGCTTCCTTTTGGAGGCGGGCCGTTTTTTTTGGCCTGCACAAATCTTGAATCTCTGTGCATACCCCTGTGGGAGCGAGCTTGCTCGCGATAGCGGCAGATCATTCAACATCAATGTCGCCTGACCTGACGCCATCGCGAGCAAGCTCGCTCCCACAGGGTTGGTGGTGGTATTGAGGGAGATGTCTGTAGCAAAACACACTCATTTCTGAAGGAAAAATCTCTAAAAAAGTAGGGCAAATCTGATTTTCCTGTCCCTCCCTCAACACCCTTTGTTGCTCATGCAGAATCGCCCGCCTTCATTCTGCAGAGACACATCGGATGTTCGCTCCTGCCAATCAACCGCGTTTCACGTTGACCATCGACGGCGTCCAGAATGAGCTCAAGGTACTTGAGTTCACGGGCACGGAAGCCATTAGCCAACCCTACCGTTTTGACCTCGAGCTGGTCAGCGAACGACCGGACATCGAGCTTGAAAGCCTGCTGCATCGTCAGGCGTTTCTAAGTTTTGATGCAGAAGGTTCCGGCATTCACGGTCAGATTTTTCGGGTCGGGCAAAGCGATTCCGGGAAGCGTCTGACGGGCTATCAGGTCAGCCTCGTACCACGACTGGCTTACCTGGGTCAGCGCATCAACCAGCGAATCTTCCAGCACAAAAGTGTGCCAACGATCATCGCGCAGGTTTTCAAGGACCACGGCATCCAGCGCGATGCGTTCGAGTTTCGTCTCGGCAGCGACTACTCGCCTCGCGAATACTGTGTGCAATACGCCGAAAGCGATCTCGCGTTCATTCAGCGCCTGTGTGCCGAGATCGGTATTCACTACCACTTCCAGCACAGTCCTGACGGGCACCTGCTGGTGTTCGGCGATGACCAGACGGTGTTCCCTCGTCTGCCCGAGCCGACGCTGTACTTGCCGGGCAGCGGCATGGCGGCGCAGGCACCGGCCATTAAACGCTTCAACGTTCGTTTGGAAACCCGCACCACCGCAGTCGCCCGTCGCGATTACGACTTTCAAAAACCACGTCTGCAACTCGAATCCCGTCTCGACAGCGAACAGCGTCCGGTGCTGGAGGACTACCACTTCCCCGGCCAATTCATTGATCGCGAACATGGCAAGCAACTGACCCAACGCACACTCGAACGCCACAACGTAGACTTCCGTCAGGCTGAAGGTAAAGGCGACGATTCGGCGCTGGTTTGCGGACATTTCCTGCGCCTCGCCGAGCATCCGCACCAGGCATGGAATGACTTGTGGCTGATCACCGCAATCGAACACCGTGGCCGACAGCCGCAGGTGCTGGAAGAGTCAGCCACCAGCGACGACCCGGATGATTTCCAGGGCTATCGCAATACGTTTCTGGCTACGCCGTGGGACGTTTCCTTTCGCCCGCCACTGGGCCCGGACAAACCACGCATGCTCGGCTATCAACCGGCCGTGGTCACCGGGCCGGTCGACAGCGAAATCCATTGCGACGAGTTCGGCCGGGTCAAGGTTCAGCTCGCCTGGGACCGCGACGGACAACTCAATGAGCATTCCAGTTGCTGGCTGCGGGTAGCCACTGGCTGGGCCCACGACCGTTACGGCAGTGTGCTGATTCCACGGGTCGGCATGGAAGTGCTGGTCGGGTTTATCGACGCCGATGCCGACAAACCGCTGGTGATGAGTTGCCTGCCGAATGCGGCGACGCCGGTGCCACTCGACCTGCCCGCCGACAAGACCCGCAGCATTTTCCGCAGCCAGAGCAGTCCCGGTGGCGGCGGTTACAACGAATTGCGCATCGAGGATCGCAAAGGCGCCGAAGAAATCTACCTGCGCGCCCAGCGAAACTGGACTGAACACGTGTTGAACGATCAACAAGTGCAGGTCGATAACGCCCGCAGCATCGTCGTCACCGGCATGGCTCGCCATGAATTGAAGGCTGACGAGCAGCGCATCACTCATGGCCAGCGCCAGATCGAAGTGAAGCTCGATGATCACTTGGTGGTGGTCGGTGACCGGCACATTCGTGTGACCAGTCAGGCGCTGAATGCGAGTCAGCGATTCCATGTCAGCGCCGGCCAGCAAGTGGTCATCGACGGCGGCGCGAGCGCGACGATTCAGGCCGGCGGGCAGTGGATCAACATTGGCCCCGGCGGGATTTTCAGCAGCGTACCGATTCAGGTGGGCGGCGCATTGATGCCGGCCATGGCGGCGGCACCTGCCTCGCCCGACATGCCATTGAAACTCGCCGCCGCCCCGGCCGCATTGCTGAGCGCCGCGCAGATCCTGAGCCTGAAAAGTGACGCGCCGTTCTGTGAGGAATGCGAGCGCTGCAAGGACGGTGTCTGTGCAGCCTGATTGCCTGTCGCCTCATGAATGGCTGGAACGACATCCGCTAAAACCGTCGGAACAACTCTTCGCGATCTTCAGTAATGCCAGCGCAGCGGAGCCATTCAAAGCGTGGCGGTACGCGATTTCTGCTGAGGCACCGAGCCCGATCTGGGCCGACACCGCCTACGCCGAGTGGGAACCGGTCATGCCCTATGTCGGAATCGTCGCTGCGGGCGGTGAGTTTCTGGAGTGGGTTGCCAGCACCGAGTCTCGGGATTGGGGTTGGCTGGCGGTCTCTTCTGCATCTCAAGACGTGCTGGTCGAGCATCTGCGCAGCCTCACTCAAGTGCTTTTACCAAACGGTAATGCGGTGTTTTTTCGGTTCTGGGATGGGCGTTATTTGCTGCCGATTCTTCAGTCTGCTGAGGTTAAGGCCGCGCAGTTAATGCCTGTGATCGACCGTTGTTTGATCAATGGTCAGCCGCTCGATATCGGCGGTAGTGCGCTTAAAACTTCCAGGGTTTTTCCGTGGTGGGAAGTTTCTGCATCGCTGCTCAAACACCTCGCCAACGAGTCCGTAACAACCCGTATTAACAACTTGTTGATGTGGTTGAGCGAGGACCGACCTGATCTTTTTGAGGCGTTTTCGCCGAGCGTATTGCGCCACAAAGTCGCGACTTTTCTAGATACGCCGGACCTGCCTCAAGCACCGAAATCAGCCTTGGTGGATTACCTGATAACGGAGCTGGACTGATGGATCAGATCGTATGGATCGAGCAGGAGCTCGACGGTTTTAAAGACACCTTGGTTTTGTATCGGCAGCAACTTGGCAGCTTCTTGAGCCGGAATGCGGACAAGGCCAGCCGCGCGATGGACATGCCTTCGCTGTTGGACATGGAGCGGCTGATAAAGCTTGGCGATACGACGACAGCGGTGAGCAGTCGCGACGATGATTTTTTCTCGGGTTTGGCGCGGTGTCCTGCAAGTGGAATCCTGGAGATCGAGAGCAAGTTCGAATCGGTTTATGACATTCCGTTGGGGAATATTTCGGTTGATGTGGTTGCCAGCGATGGCGGAGAGAGCACACCGGTCAAGCTCGATGAAAACGGTAAAGGACAGTTCAAAGGCACGCCCGGCAAGTTCTATCGCGTTCATGTCCAGAGTGAAGTTACGCCGGCTCAAATTGATGATCTTTTCACTTCTTACAACGGTCTGACCACGGAGCTGGAGAGCTGGCTGCGCAAGGAATGGGAGGGATTTAAACCACAGTGGTCGCAGCAATCGGCGTCGGCATCGTTGGCCGCCGTGGGCAATGGAATGCTTGCAGGAGGTTGGGCGGCGATTCAGGAGGTTTGGGATGGCATTGGTGAAATTTCCGAAATCCTGAAAGACCCCGGCGCCTTTGCCGAGAAGTTGGGTGAAAGTGCAGGAGAACTCGCAGGGCTCGCAGCCAGCGCTCCAGACATGATGGAAAAAGCCATGCTGCTGGCCAGCGACGAGGCGGCGCTGTGTTTGCTGATGCGCACCGCAATGCTATGGCTCGAAGCATTGCCGCCATCGCAATTGGCCGGGACCTCGGCTGAGGCCATTTCCAAAGTCGTGGTTGGCTTGGTTATCGACTTGTTGATTGGCTTGGTGTTGAGCGTGGTCGGCGTCGGTATTGCCTGGCTGACAGTGCGACTGGCCAAGTACAGCGCGCAGATCTTTCAGGCAGCAATGGGCTTCGTGAAGTCGATGGTCACGATCATCAACAACTTCATGGAGTATGTAGACCGCTACAAAACAGTCGCTGTACGCGGTGTTGCTGCGGGACTAAATAAAGGTCGTCTGCTCCTACGCTGGGATGCCAAGCGCAACACCACACTCAAGCAAACCGAGCATCACGACAACGTCCCGGTTCAAGCGAAAAACCCCAACGGCGCCCCCGCCGATTTCGCCGACAAAACCGCCACCAACAAATGCCCGGTGTCGATGGTCACCGGCGAAGAGTTGCTGACCCTCACCGATGGTTCGCTCGACGGCATCCTGCCGTTCGACTTCACCCGGCTCTACCGCACCAGCGCCGCCGACATCGACTGCGGCCTCGGTTTCGGCTGGAGCCATTCGTTATCCCATCGACTGGAAATCGACGGCGACACGGTCATCTGGGTCGACCACGAAAACCGTCGCACCACCTTTCCGTTGCCGAACGCTGCACGCCCGGAAATTCACAACAGCCTCTCGCGCGCCGCGATTTTCCTGGGTGACCAGCCTGAAGAACTGATCCTTACCCAGGCCGGTGACGAAGTCCGTTTCTACCACTTTCAGAATGGTTTTCTGACAGCGATCAGCGACGGATACGACAACCGTCTGCGCCTCACCCGCGACAGACAGGGCCGTATCAAACGCCTCGACAACGGCGCCGGCCGCGCCTTGCTGTTGCGCTATGAGCGCAGCCATCTGATCGCCGTCGACTACCAGGTGTTTGTCCCGGCCCAGACGCTCGATGGCCCCTGGAAGACCGAGCAGACGCTGGTCAGTTATCGCTACGACGAGCGCGATCAACTCATCGAAGCCACCAACGCCGCCGGCGAAAGCGAACGTTACGACTACGACGATCACCACGTGATTTTGCAACGGCAACTGGCCGGTGGGGCGAGTTTCTTCTGGGAGTGGGAACGGTCCGGCAAGGCGGCTCGATGTGTCCGCCACTGGGCCTCGTTTGCACAGATGGATACGCGTTATGTCTGGGATGACGACGGCGCGGTGTTGGTTAAAAACATCGATGGCAGCGAAGAGGTTTACGTCCACGACGACCGAGCGCGCCTGGTGCGTCGGATCGACCTGGACGGCGGCGAACACCTCAAGGCCTACGACGATCAGGGCCGGTTGATTGCCGAGCAGGGCCCGCTCGGGGCGGTGAACGAATACCGCTACGACGAAGTCGGACGGCTGGTGGCGCTGATTCCACCGGAAGACCAGCCAACGTCCTACGAGTACCGCAACGGATTCCTGCACGCCCGTTATCGCGGTGAAGCGGTATGGAAATATCAGCGCAACGCTCAGGGCGACGTCACCGAGGCCACCGATCCTGACGGCCAGATCACCCATTACCACTTCGACGAAAAAGGTCAGTTGCTGTCGATCCGCTACCCGGATACCAGCCGGCATGTGTTCGTCTGGAACGGTTTGGGGCAACTGGTTGAGGAAACACTGCCCGATGGTGGCGTACGGCGGTTTTCCTACGATGCACTGGGTCGGCAGATTACGCGTCAGGACGAACATGGCGCAGTCACCCAGTCGCAATGGGATGCTGTTGGCCGACTGATCCAGACGATTCTTCCTACCGGCGCAAGTCGTGCCTACAGCTACAACGCCTACGGCAAGATCACCGCCGAACGCGACGAACTCGGTCGCGTCACGCGCTACGAATACCTCGACGATCTGCACCTGGTCAGCCGCCGGATTAACCCTGACGGTACGGAACTGCGTTATCGCTACGACAACGCGCAGCTGTTGCTCACGGAAATCGAGAACGAATCCGGCGAAACGTATCGGCTGGACTACACCCCCGGCGGCTTGATCCGACAGGAAACTGGCTTCGATGGTCGACGCACGGCATATGCCTACGACCTCAATGGCCATTTGCTGGAGAAAACCGAGTTTGGCGATGACGGCTCGCCGCTGATCACCGGGTACGAGCGGGATTCGGCCGGTCGCTTGCTGGTCAAAAATCTGCCCGATGGCGTCAAGGTCCAATACCGCCATGACAGCCTCGGCCGGTTGGTCAGCGTCGACGATGGCCACGACCATCCGCTCGAGTTCGAGTACGACCGACAAGATCGGTTGATCACCGAACATCAGGGCTGGGGCACGCTGCGCTATGCCTACGACGCCTGCGGCCAGCTCAATCATCTGCGCCTGCCGGACGGCAGCAAACTCGACTACCACCATGCCAAGGGCGGCGCACTGACCGCCATCGACCTCAACGGCGCGCGGC